>JAAFJB010000067.1 GCA_013297995.1 Chitinophagales bacterium
GTAATAGAGGATTAACTGGCGATTTGAATAAAAATGAATGCTTATAAATCAACTGCTTTTATTTTTTTATTCATTAAAAATTGCTCATCTTTAAGTATTTAATTTAGAATAAGGTAGCTAAGTTTACCTCAAACTAATTATCTATGGAACTAACACATTTCAGCCCAAGTCTATTTATCTACCAAATTCTTACGCTACTAATATTAGTTAGAATCATTTATTTTATTGCGAAGTATATGAAAAGGCAAAATCGAAACTAGTTTTGTGTAGAATGCAATAATAGAATTGAATTAAACCCCTGGATGAAATTATATTTTCTGATTTTGTGATTGCGTGAATAAAAATCAATAAAATTGCAATTGAATGAATCAGCATATAGCCCATATTGCAATTGTGGTGGATGACTATGACAAAGCCATTGCATTTTACACCCAAATATTGCATTTTGTTTTGGTAGAAGATACAATTATGTCTGCCACCAAACGGTGGGTGTTGGTCAAACCCCAAGGTGCTAAAGAGTGCGCCATACTACTGGCAAAAGCTGCCACTGTGGAGCAGGAAACTAGAATAGGAAATCAAACTGGTGGGCGTGTTTTTTTATTTTTGCATACGGATGATTTTCAGCGTGATTATGAAAACCTGCTTGCTAATAATATAAAAATTATCAGGGAGCCCGCTATTGAAGCTTATGGAAGAGTCGCCGTATTTGAAGATTTATATGGTAATCTTTGGGACTTAATTGAACCAATTAAAAGCTAGTGCAAAGTAAAACAAGGGCTTCAATTCCATATATTCACCATTCTACCTTGTTGCGTGGGTGCTAACAAGGTTTTGGAATTGTTGGTATTTACTATTATTTCACCGCTTCCTTTGCTGTTCCATATTAATCCAGAAAAGCCGACAGAAACCATATTTTTTTCAGCCACTTTAGTGTTTATATTTTCCAAGCCAAAACCAAAAGACGCTGGATCTTTTAACTCGAAACCCTTTTTTTCTAATGGGGTTGTTATTTTTCCATCGGGGTTAAATACCGCATAAGTATGGTACAATTCATCCTTATTTAATTTTATACAGCCATCACTTGATACAGATGGGTTGGGTAATACAATGGATCCTGCGGCAATAGAAACTTTAAATTCTTTAGCAAGATTGCTCAATACCCGACTGTACACTTCCACAATCTGTTTGGCTTTCATTTGAAATAGGGCATATTTTTTTTTGTCGCTAACAGAGGGGGCGTTTAAGTAAGCGATTGAAAATTTAAAAATATTTGCCATTATAATTGCGTTTACCGCTTCATCTACTGTATTTTTTTTATAGAGACTTTCTTTTTCCTCATAAGCAACCAACAAATTGCCAATATTTTCGGGTAATACCACCAAGGTTTTTGGGTTGAGTAATTTCAAACTGCTGGCAGCTACTAAATAGGGTCGGATGCTCTCTCGAAAGCTGGGTTCATTGGCATAATTAATTGCAGTCATATAGGGTTGAATACAAATCGTATTACCCTTACCCGAATCATTGCCTATATTTTTAATTGATGAACTGTCAACATCAACTTTTACCAGCATATCATCGGTAGGAGGTACGCCCATAACCACCCAAATATTATAGATCCCAATTGATAAGAGTAAAAGAATTAAAACACGAATCAAAAACTTCATACCTGCTATTTTAATTCAAGATACTATAATTTCTCTAACAAGCTTATTACACCCTCTCTTTTTAAAATTAGGTAGCCAATTCGGTCGTTGCTGATGCCTTTTTTCAATTGATAGCTGAAAACCAATTGGTCGTTTTCTACCGCTGTTTCAAAATACTTAAACTGAATATTTTCATATTGGCGAAGATTGTCTCCAATTTCATATAAGTGAGTGGAGAGAATAAACAAGGCATTGGGTAATTTACGCAATCCCTCTATTACGGTGGTGCTGCACTTTACAGCGTCTTGTTGATTGGTTCCTTTGAACAATTCATCAATTAAAATCAACCACTTTTTTCCATCACTAATGCGCTCAATGGTATTTTTTATTCTTTGTACTTCATTAAAGAAAAAACTTTCACCCTTCATCATATTATCTTGCACTTGAATATTGCTCAGCAAGCCATCAAATAAACTTAAGCGCATTGTTTTTGCTGGCACTCCCATTCCAATATGGGCAAGGTAAACCCCCAATCCAGCGGCTTTAATAAAAGTGCTTTTTCCAGCCATATTGGCGCCAGTGAGGAATAAAAAATTGCCTTTTTCAGTCAAGCTAATATCATAGGCAACAGGTGTTTCCAATAAAAAATGAAAAAGACCATTCGATGCTAAATAAGGGGCTTGCTGTTCTATCATTTCGGGGTAGCAGAACCCGTATTTTTCACCTGCTTTCGCCATGCTCATATAAGCGTCTAGCTTGCTGTAGATCTCTATCAGCTCAAATAATTGCGATTTAAATTGCGTTTTTATAAAACTTGCATACACCAATATATCGGTGGCTGATAGTGCAGCTTTATCTTGCAAAAGCATTCTTTTGATGGATGCTTTGTTCAATAAAATTTCAATGCGCTGTTCCATCAACTTTAGTGGGTTGGCATTTGCCATTCCACCAATCAGTACCCTAATTTTTTCCATACCCTGAAAGAAATCAATGGCGTGTTTAATGGTAAAATGGGTGAGTGAGAAATCAGATCCGTAGAAAAATTTATACCATAAGCTATCCAGTAATCCTGGGTTCAATGGATAGTTGGCAATTTGCGATTCATAAAATTTTTCCATCACCATAATAGTCCCGTTGGAGGGGCTCACCGGCCATTCATGCATCACTTGGCTCAAATGCTGAATGGTAGCTTGGGTTTGTTGAATGGCTTTTACGGTATTCAATGGATTGCCCAGTAGGTAACGAAGGTACTCGCGCCCCCCATTGGTTTGTGTATGGTTGAGGTGATGAAAAATGGACTGGTATTCATCCGAATGAAAAATGGATAAATCGGTAAGCGTGGTCTTGTCAATTTGCATAAGCGTTATTGGTTGGGTAAACTAATCTCTATTGAAGCGCATTCTTGCTCCCCACTTAGATTCATTGAATAGCCCTTTTCCATAAACGGGATGTCCATTTACAAAAGTATAGTTGATGGTAGCTGGAACGGTAAACCCTTCCAGTGGGCTCCAGCCGCATTTGTATAATATATTTTCTTTGCCAATGGTTTGGGGCTGGTTGGTATTTACCAATACAAGATCGGCAAAATAACCTTCGCGTATATAACCCCTATTTTCTATTTGAAAACAATCGGCAACGGCGTGACTCATTTTCTCTACCATTTTGCTGATGCTGATGCTACCCTCCTTAACATAGTGAAGCATTAGCTGTAGTGAATGTTGAACCAAGGGGAGGCCAGCGTGTGCGTGTTCATAATCTTCCTGCTTTTCTTCCCAAGTATGTGGGGCGTGGTCTGTAGCAATAATATCTAATCTATCATCTAGCAAGGCTTTCCAGAGTGCTTCTCTGTGGTGCGGGGCTTTGATGGCTGGGTTGCATTTAATGCGGTTGCCCAGTTTTTCATAATCATCTGCCGTAAAATGAAGGTGGTGTACACATACTTCTGCGGTAATGCGTTTGTCTTTCAACGGAATCATATTGGTGAACAACTGCAATTCTTTTTCAGTACTAATATGCAGAATATGCAGTCTGCTGCCATTGCGTTTGGCCAGTTGAATGGCTTTGAAAGAAGATTCGAAACATACTTCTTCATTGCGAATAATGGGGTGGTCGGAAGGCGTTAATATGCCCTTATTTTTTTTCAATTCTTGAAATCGGGCACTGAATATGGCTTCGTCTTCGCAGTGAGTAGCAATGAGCATTTCACTGCTGCCGAATATATTTTCTAAGCTCAGTGGATTGTTTACCAATAAATTACCCGTACTAGAACCCATAAATATTTTTACGCCGCAGATATCATTCTTTTGTTTATTGGCTTTTAGAATTTCTTCCAGGTTATCATTGGAACTACCCATAAAAAAAGAATAATTAGCCAGGGAGCTTTGTTGGGCAATGGCATATTTCTGCTCTAATAAATCAAGTGAAGTAGCGGGTGGAAAAGTATTGGGCATTTCCATAAAACTGGTAGTGCCGCCAGCAATGGCTGCTTTGGCTTCGGTATAAATATTGGCTTTATGGGTGAGTCCCGGCTCTCTAAAATGCACCTGATCGTCAATTACACCCGGAATAAGATATTGCCCCCTGCCATCTATCTCTAGGGCTTTGCCTTTTACATCAATATTGCCCCCAATTTTTTCAATTCTATCATTCGTGATGAGTAAATCTCCATAAATTTCTTGTCCCTCGTTTACGATGCACGTATCTTTAATAATGGTATGCTGCATATACTTGTTTGTTTGAGTCTTTAATTTTATGATGATGCAATTTATTAAATCTGTTTACACGTTGGTATTTTTTCTATTTCCGGTATTGCTACTGGGGCAGTCCACTTATATACCCATTGGTATGAAAGATTATACGCTGATAGAGCGACTGGAAATTAAGGTGAAAGATCCTGATCTGTATTTTTCTACCATAAAACCTTTCAATAGAAAAAATTATACCCGTTATATTGAGCGGATTGATAGCCTAAGATATGCGGATGAGTCCGTGGCCAACAAGTTAAGTAAGGTTGATGAATACAATATAGAACGTTTTTTAACCAATAATGCAGAGTGGACGCGCAGGGAAGATTTGAATAAACCACAAAATATTTTTAGTCATTTTTTTAAATCGAAGGGTAATTTTTTCGAAGCCAAGACCCCTGATTTTTATATACAGGCCAGCCCTTTGCTAAATATGCAGTATGGTAATGAGCGTGGATATGATAAGCCCATTTTTCAAAATACACGTGGTGTTTATATCCGCGGAAGAATTGCCGATAAAATTGGTTTTGATGTTTATTTTACCGAGAACCAAGAACGTGATCCTAGGTATGTACAACAATATGTTCAAAATATAAAAGCCATACCGGGTGCGGGATTTTATAAGCCATTGGGTGTAATAGATGGCTATGATTATACCGAAGTGCGTGGATCAGTAAATTGGAAGGTCACCAAGTTTATTGATATGCAGTTTGGATATGATCGGAATTTTATAGGGAATGGATTTAGAAGTTTATTTATGAGCGATTTCAGCAATAATGGTTTGTTCATGAAAATCAATACCCGTATTTGGAAATTGAATTACGAAAATATTTTCATGGAGTTGATTCAACCGAATGCATTTATTGCCAATGGCGGCAGGTTATTGCCTCGAAAATATTTTAGAATGAATCATTTAAGCATCAATGCTACCAAGTGGTTAAACCTTGGCATATTTGATGCGGTGATGTTTGGCAGGGGAGATCGGTTTGATTTTATGTACCTAAATCCAGTCATTTTTATCATGCCCGGTCAGCAACAAATTGGCAGCCCCGATAATACCATGTTGGGGATTGATTTTAAAGCCAATATTGCAAAAAAAATTCAGTTATACGGTCAGGTTAATTTCGATGAATTTTTCACCAAAACCTTAAAGGAAGATCCCAAAAGTTGGAACAATAAATATGGGTATCAGCTGGGTTTAAAATATATAGATATACTTGGAATAAAGAATGTAGACCTGCAATTGGAGCTAAATCGGGTTCGTCCCTTTACCTATTCGCATTTGGATAGTTCTAGTAACTGGACCCATTATAATCAGGCATTTGCGCATCCATTGGGTGCCAATTTTCAAGAATATATTGCCATTATAAGGGCGCAGCCATTGAAGCGTTTGTACCTCAATGCCCGTGCTATTTATTACCGGCAGGGCTTGGATTCTTTGGGCTTGAATTTGGGCGCCAATCCACTTCGATCTTATCAAACCAGATTTCGAGGCACTGCTTTAGAAGTGGGCAGTGGCAACTTAGCGACTTCGCTCATGCTTACCCTTCAAGCGTCTTATGAAATTGCAGAGAATTTATTTGTAGATTTTACCTTAAATAGAAGAAGTTTTACAACAGCATTGGGAGGTATGAGTCCCGATGCTACTATTTTTTCTGGAGGCATTCGTTGGAATATAGCCAGGCGAGAGTTTCCATTTTAGCGAATTGACTTTAATCTTCTAAATGAATGGAAAATACAATCATACGCGATTGTATTTTATCGAGTATATTAGAATATTTTAAAGCATCATCTACTTGGTGCAGGTTGCGAATGCCATAACTGATTTTTATTTCAGGAGAAACGGTAACAAAGGGTAAGTAAAAATTAAATCCTAGTCCAGCTTCAATGCCAAAATCTCCTTTTCTTAGCTTGATAAGATCGTCTGCATTGCGGGCAGAGGAGTTGCTAGATAAGTCAAGATCAAACTTTACCCCACCCAATAGATAGGTTCTGAAATTACCGATTCTGTCTGAATTGAATTTAAGTTGAAAAGGAAAACTTACCAAAGTAGAAGGCAATGATTGAACCTGCTTACTGGCTTCACCCAAGCGGGTAGACCCCAGTGTGAAAGCAATGGATTTTGCACCACCAATAATCAGTTGTGGATTGGCCCTCACTTGAAAATGATCACTGAGACGAGCAGTAGCCAATAGGCCCATACTGATGCCACCACTGGATCCTGGCTCTGCTAATAAAACACTATCACTCTCCAAAAATTTATTAGACTTAGCACTTTGTAGGTAAGATGAGTTATAGCCTAATGTGATGCCAAAATAATAAGTCTGGTCCTCCCGATGCATTCGGTAGAGTGGCGACTGGGCATAGGTATAACTAACCATTCCCATGAGGAAAAGTAAAAACAGGACTATTTGCTTCCGCAATAGATGGTGCATATTCCGAAACTTAATTTCTTCAAATAAGGTTGTGTAAATCCTGCTTCATGTAAAATATTTAAAAATGATTGTCCCTCCGCAAATGCCTGTACGCTATCGTTCAGGTATTGGTAAGCGTCTTTGTTTTTTGCAAAGAGTTTGCCAATGGTGGGGGTGATAATATTCATGTAAAAACGGTACAACTGTTTCATTCCAAAAGCAGTTGGTTTAGAAAATTCAAGCACAACCAGTTTGCCTCCGGGTTTTAATACGCGGTACATTTCACAAAGCCCTTTATCAAGATGCTGAAAATTTCTTGCCCCAAAAGCAACGGTGATGGCGTCAAAATAATTGTCAACATAACGGATATATTCACTGTCGCCATTGTACAATGAAATGAGATGATCTAGCTTTTTTTCGGTAATTTTTTTTCTGCCAAGATCAAGCATGCCATCAGAAATATCAATCCCAATAATCTGATCGGGCTTAAGCATGGAAGCCGAAAGAAGGGCTACGTCTGCTGTGCCAGTAGCTACATCCAATATTTTTTTAGGATGGATGGATTTGAGTTCAGCGATGGCTTTTTTTCTCCAGCCAACATCAATGCCCGCACTTAGAAAACGGTTTAAAAAATCGTATCTGAAAGCAATATCATTAAACATATTGGCAACCTGGTCTTTTTTCTCCAGTGTGCTCTCTTTAAAAGGTGTAATTTCATCGTGTGGCAACTTACCCATCGGTCAAAGATATTCAATTTAATTTCTTTTCTCCTTGCTGTTCAAATATCAGCCTGATTATTTGGGTTAATATTTAGCAAAAATTATCGCCAGCCCTTTATCTTCGCCATGCGTGAAAGCCATCATTTATAAATCAACAGGCAGTTGGTACATAGCCAAGGGCGAAAACGGACAATTTTATAATGCTCGGGCAAAAGGTATTTTTAAGATTGACGGAATCACTTCCACCAACCCTATTGCCGTAGGCGACCTGGTAGAAATGCAGGTGGAAGATGTACAGGAAGAAAGTGCTATTATTCATACAATATGCAATAGAAAGAACTATGTAGCCCGGGTTTCTCCGCACAATAAAAGGCAGCACCATATTATAGCTTCCAATCTGCACCAGAGCTTACTATTTGCCACCTTAAAAGATCCTAAAACCTCACAGGGATTTATTGATCGGTTTTTAATTTCTTGTGAATCCTTCCATATACCTGCTATCATTGTATTTAATAAAGTGGATTTGTATCGGGCCAAAGAGCTGGCGAAATTAGAGCATATAACAGCCATTTACCAAGATGCGGGTTATACGGTAGTACCTATTAGCATTGAAAAAGGGGAGGGCTTGGATGCGTTGAAAGATTTGCTAAAACACAAAACCACTTTATTAAGTGGGCATAGTGGAGTGGGAAAATCTAGTTTTATCAATTACCTTTTTCCTGAATTTAACCTGCGTACACAGGAAGTGAGCGACTGGAGTGGCAAAGGTTTGCATACCACCACTTTTGCTGAAATGTTTGATATGGATGAATCTAGCAGCATTGTAGATACACCGGGAGTGCGTGAATTTGGACTGGTAGATATTAAAAAAAACGAACTCAGTCACTATTTCCCCGAAATGCTAAAGCTGATGAAGCACTGCCATTTCAACAATTGTATGCATATAAATGAGCCAGGTTGCGCCGTGAAACAGCAAGTGGGTATTGGATCGGTTTCTGAGGACAGGTACGTAAGCTATCTTACCATTTTAGATACCATGACCGACCTTAACTATTGATAGCTAAGCGTTTTACCCTTGGTATATTTGGGGGCTTTTTTTATTTTAGGATTATCGCTCAATAATTTCTCCGCACCCACATTTTTACCATCGGTGGGGCAGCCTCCATCTTGTTTAACTTCTTTGGGACTGCTTTTTTTGCCTATTCCAAGTAATTTGCAGGAAGAAAAGCCAATGAGTATGATACAGCTAAGGACAAATATTTTTTTCATTTTATAAAGTTGTGGTTATAATCGCTAAACCAAGAAGCATATTTAATATAATTAGTAGAAATACGATCAATTTCTCCGCTGATTAAATCTTGTGAAATATCTTTTACTTTTTTGGCAGGAACGCCTGCATAAATGCTGCCAGCTTCAACTACAGTGCCTTCTAAAAGCACCGCACCAGCGGCAATAATTGAATTTGAATGCACCACGCACCTGTCCATTACAATAGATCCCATGCCAATAAGCACATCATCATGAATGGTGCAGCCATGTACAAGGGCATTGTGGCCAATAGAAACCCGATTGCCAATATCTGTCCCGTTTTTTTCATAAGTGCAATGAATTACCGCACCATCCTGAATATTTACTTTGTCGCCTATTTTTATATAATTCACATCGCCCCTAATAACGGTATTGAACCATACGCTGCATGCATTGCCCATTACAACATCTCCTACAATGGTAGCGTTGGGGGCTATAAAGCAGTCGCTGCCAAATTGAGGATGCTTGCCAAGAACAGGGAGGATAGTTGCCATGAGACCAGTTGATTGAGTTATTGGGTTGATTAAGTTATTAAGTTATTGGGTTATTGGGTTGATTGAGTTATTGGGTTGATTAAGTTATTAAGTTATTTGTTTACCATGCTTGTTTTAAATGAAGGTATAAATTATTGGGGATCTTCAATTAAGTTTGTAAGGCATAAATTCAAAACCATGCGTAAAATAACCTTAATAATCTTGGTTTTTGCCTCTATTTGTGCAAAGGCACAAAGGGATCAAACCCTAGATAGTTTAAGCAAGCTGCTCAATCAAACCAATATAGACAGTTTAAAAGTAAAATATCAGTTGGCATTGGCGGAGTATTTTTTATTTACCAATCCCAAAGAAAGCGAAAAATGGTTTTTAAAATCGAACCAAACAACCATTACCCCCAAATTAAAGGATTTGGCCAATAAAGCATTTGCAGCTAATTCAATGGTACAGGTTTGTTTTGTATTGGGGAAAGCAACTGAAGCTGAGGAATGGATGGCTAAAGCCATGGAGCTATCTGAAGCCAGTAAAGATGCAGATATAATGGCCAATTCTTATTTGAATGCTGCAAATGTTTATAGCCAAACCCAGCGGTTTAATAAAGCCATTTCATATGCACAAAAGAGTGTAATCATATATGACTCTTTAGGTAAATATGATAAAAGTGTAAAAGCACTCATAATACTTGGAAATATTTTTGTTCAGTTGCCCAAATTTGATAAAGCTTTACTGTACTATAAAAAAGCAGAAGCACTTATCGTTGAAAATAAAATGAGTAAAGATTTTTACTATTTAGCAACCTATGACGCCATTGCATATGTGCATCAACAGAAGAAACAATATGATAGTGTAATTTATTATTGCAATTTGGCTGAACCCTTTACTAAATCTAATCTCAATCCAGACTTGTCAAGTAATCTACTTTTACTAAAAGCAAGTGCATTAGAACAAGTAGGAACAAATACTGAGCTAATTGCTGCGGCTAGGGCAGGGAAGCAAATATGCGAAGCGAACAATGTGAATCATTATCGGGTAATGTTTTATGCACAAATGGCTCGGGCATTTGCAAAAAATAAGTTGGGTGATTCTGCTTTTTACTATGCAAAACTAACCGAAAAATGGGCCGACAGCAGTAATATGACTAATAAACAAGTAGAGGTTTTTAATACTTGGGCGTCTGTATATGCTTATTTTGGCAATTATGATCAGGCTTACTTATTCAAGCAAAAAGCTTATGATGCCAATGAAGCACTAAAAGAAGCAGAAGTTGCCGCTCAAACTACTACTGCCGATATTATGTTTGAAACTGGAAAAAAGGAAAAACAAATAGAATATTTAGATACTATTAATAAACAACAGAGAATTACAGAATGGGTAATAGGAATAGCTTTGTTTTTAGCTATTGTAGCGGCTGGTTTTGCATTTGCCAGTTATAAAAATAAAAGCAAACTCAGCAAAGCACTGCTACAAAGCAACCAAGAAAAAGATGTATTCCTCAAAGAGATTCACCATCGTGTAAAAAACAATTTGCAAATTATCAGCAGCTTACTGTATATGCAGTTTAAAGACAGTAATAATCCCGTAATGATGGCTCAATTAAAACAGGCTCAGGAAAGAATTAAAAGTATGGCGCTGGTACATAATAAATTGTATGAGTCAAACGACGTAGTGCATATTTATTTAAAAGAGTATATAGCCGACTTGGCAGCGGGTATTTTAGCAGCCAATACCCCTAATGGAAAAAATATTGGGTTAGAAATTATGGCAACTGAATCTATTCAATTGTCGCTTGACACTTCTATTTCAGTAGGATTAATTTTGAATGAACTCATTACCAATAGTTGCAAATACGCATTTCAGTCTCAGAATGATGGCAGTATTTCCGTTCATATTCAACCCAAAGAAAAAGGGTTTTTATTAACCGTAAAAGATAATGGTTGTGGGCTTCCGCCTCAGTTTGATCAAAAAAATTCTTTAGGGCTTCGGTTGGTGAAAAATATGGCGCGACAGTTAAACGGTCAAGTAGAATTTGCCAATGAGAACGGCACTTTAGTAACTATTTTCTTTAATGATTCAATTGCTGCATAATGGAAAATGATAAAGTGAATATTTTATTAGTTGAAGATGAATTGATTATTGCAGATTATATGCAGGATTGCTTACAAAAATTGGGCTATGCGGTGCAAGATATTTGTATTAATTATGAAGAAGCCATTGCAGCATTGTCAAAAAAAACACCCGATTTGGTATTGGTTGATATTACCTTAAAAGGGAGTAAGTCGGGCATTGAATTGGGGCATTATATTAAACAGCATTTTGCCGTGCCCTTTGTATTTGCTACCAGTCACAACGATAAAGACACCATTGATAGGGCCAAACAAGCTGTACCTTATGCCTATTTAATAAAGCCATTTAGCGAAGAAGATTTGTATGCGGTAATTGAAATGGCATTGATGCATTTTGGACGATTACAGCAAAAAGAGCAAACAGAATTAGCAGACAATCCAGTAATTATTAATGATGGCATTTTTATAAAACATAAAAATAGGTTTGTAAAATTGCAGTTAGATGAACTTATTTATATAGAAGCCAACGACAACTATTCCATACTGCTAACAAAACAAGGGAAATATACCATCAAGACCAGCCTTAAAAATTTGGTAGCCGTTTTACCCGAATTTTTCTGGCGCATCCACCGCTCTTACTTAATAAACCTACACCACCTCAAAGGTTTTGATGCAGAGGAAGTAACCGTAGATACCCAAGTTCTACCCATGGGAAAAAGTTTTTATCCCTTACTGGTTGAAAAATTAAAGATCATACAAGGGTAGAACTTATTTGTTTAATTTTCGCCCCCTAAATTCCGCGCTTCACCCACCCAATTTAGCTATTCACCTACTCGCAATTGTTTTACTTTCTATTCAGCACTAATTTCAGGCTGTAAGTGCATCAAACAGTATTAGCACTTCTACTTAAAAAGTAAACAATAATGGCGAATACATTCCACAAAATATTAGCAGATTATACCCTGAATGGGGAACAGATTACCGTGCAAGTAATCTCAGATAATCATCCAGACATGGTACTTGCCACAAAACTTTGGTATGAAGTGTATATTCAAGAACTGGAATATCCTTTCTATAAAGGGGTTTGCCACGAAGCAGAAACCCTAGATTGTAAACGGGATGGGAGCTTTATATTCATGCTATTGTGTAATGGAAAATGTATTGCCACTTTAAGAGCCACATATAGTGATTTTACTTCATTGGAATTTAAATACCGTGAATACTCTGATAAGGAAAGGCTTTTTGAAATCACAAGACTGGTTACGAGTAAAGATTATAGGCAGGGTAGGTACACAAAGTTAATTATTTACCATGCCGAAACCTACTTGAAACATCATTTTGAATACGAAGGAATTGTAATGAATGCTATTGAAAAATTAGTAGGCTATTACCAGCGTATAGGCTTTAAAAAAATATCAAACGATGCTATTCAACATCCTATATTGGGAAAAAAAATATGCCTGATGTATTCTAGTTATAAAGACTTTGAAAATGTAGTTAATACAATAGGTGTCTCGCTTAAAATTAGTGCGTAAAAATATTTAACAACATATTGATGGAAACTACTAGGCTTATCATACTTATTCTTTTTTTTGTAAATACGATTATTGGGGGTGTTTTAACCTTTATACATTTACGTTCTAAGTCGCCAGAGAAAAAGAAACAGTTATGGGTCAAGTATTTTTTATTTTTCCTAATAAATAGTTCAGTAATATGCTTATTGCAATTCACCCAGTTTTGGTTTAATTTTGCTTTTGTTTTAGTTCTTTTATTGGGCTTATATGAAATTATAAAAAATGGTATTCAGCATTGGAAAATACTCATATTTGGTTTGTTTGTGTATACCTGTATTTCGTTTTTATTTGTAAATTTTATATTCAATACCTCAACATTTGGCATTTTAATAGTGTATTGCTTTGCCATTACATTTGATGGGTTTAGTCAAGCCGCTGGTCAACTTTTTGGCAAATTTAAATTTGTGGTAAATACCAGTCCAAATAAAACATTAGAGGGATTGCTGGGAGGGCTGTTATTGGTTTTTATCAACTATTTTATCATTTTTAGGGGTCAAGCTAGTTTGCCCTCTATTTTCACAACCTTGATTATTGTGGTTAGTTACCAGTTGGGTGATTTATTGTTTTCTGTGTACAAAAGAAGGGTGCGTATAAAGGATTATAGTAAAATTATTCCAGGCCATGGTGGGGTATTGGATAGGTTTGATAGTTTTCTCGTAGCAGGGTGTGTGGCTTATTTACTTAAATTCTTAGCGTATGAAATATAAAATGATTTGGAATATTCCCAATATACTTTCCTGCTCAAGAATTGTATTCACTCCAATAATTCTTTTTTTAACTTTCTACATAACTAAGCAGCAGTTCGCAATCATTTTTATCATTTTTCAGTTGACTGATATAGCAGATGGCTATATTGCTCGTAAATACAATATGCAAACAGAAATGGGTGCTATACTCGATTCCTGGGGCGATTTATGCAGTTATTTAATTGCTTTCACCGCAATGGTTTTCTACTACCACGATTTTTTTGTATTTCCAAGATCGCTTTTTTTTATTTTTTTTGCTTCATTAATTATACTAAATACCATTTGTTTGTATCGTAAATATGGGGTAGTATTATTTGGGCTGCATACTATTTTAGCAAAAATTACATTCTATATACAGAGCATTTTTTTAGTGGTACTATTTTTTCATGAATTGGTTCATTGGCTGTATTATTTGGCTTTTTTTATAGGGGTACTAAGAGAAATAGAAACCCTTTTTATTATTAAAAAAAACGCTCACCTGCCATTATCGGTAAAAAGTATATTTAGCAAGCAATAAAGCTGGCCTCCCTAAAACCAAGTGTATACAGCTCAAATAGCTTTTACTAATACTTCCCTCACCCACCCAATTTAAGCGTTCACCCACCCAAAATAGGCATTCACCTCTAAAGCGGCTTGGGCATTTTTCCCTATAACTAATTTCACCCAAACTTAGTTTTAATTATATGGAAAAACGTTTCTGGCTTCTGATTGCTACCACCCTACTTTTTCTAATCACCAGTTTTGCTCAAACAGGCAATACCTTAAATTTTGATGGGGTTGATGATTATGCATCAGCACCCAATTCAACCGCATTTTCTGTTTCAAAATATACCATAGAAACATGGGTGTATTGGACGCCAACATCTAATACCGATATACAGTTTATTACCAGTAAGGGGTCTGAATTAATGGAAATGCACACCGGAGTAACTCCCAATACCTTACGGTTTATTCCTCGCCCGGGTTTGTATTTAGATGCTGCGGGGGTATTGCCCACCAA
>JAAFJB010000068.1 GCA_013297995.1 Chitinophagales bacterium
TTATTGCCTTCAGCAAATCTTTTCATGGAAGAACTTCTTTGGCAGTTGCAGCTACTGATAACAAATCTATTGTGGCACCGGTAAACGAGACTGATAATATTATTTTTCTGCCTTTTAATGATGAAGCCGCTTTAAAAAACTGCTTTCAAAAAGAGGGTGAAACCATTGCAGCAGTAATTGTTGAAGGCATACAAGGCGTAGGCGGTATTATTGCTGCAACCGATTCTTTTTTACGCTTGATTAGAACCTTGTGCGATGAGGCAGGTGCCGTATATATTGCAGATAGTGTACAATGCGGTTATGGAAGATCCGGTCAGTTTTTTGCGCATGATGCTGCTGGTGTTTCTGCCGATATCTATTCCATGGCAAAAGGTATGGGCAACGGATTTCCCATTGGTGGAATTTTAATTGCACCCCATATTCAACCCAAGCATGGAATGTTGGGCACTACATTTGGCGGCAATCATTTGGCCTGTGCTGCAGCATTAGCCGTACTGGAAGTAATAGAGCAAGAGAACCTGATAAGCATGGCCAAACAAAGAGGAATGTACTTAATGAGTCAGCTCAAAACCATCGATGGAATTGAAAATTTAAGGGGTAGGGGATTGATGATTGGATTTGATACACCTGAACATTTGAAAGGGCTTAAGCAAAAATTATTGACTGATTTTAATGTGTTTACGGGAGAAGCCAAACCCAATACCATTCGTTTGTTGCCCTCATTGGCCATCACTCGAAAACATTGTGATGAATTTCTAGATGCACTCAAAGATGCCATTGCAGAACTTTCTCAAAACGCTCAATAAATACCAAATCATGACACAATTTATTTCTGTACAAGATGCGGGTAATATCAATGCACTGGTAAAAAAAGCATTGGATTATAAAGCCAATCCATTGATGGATCAGTTACTGGGTAAGGGAAAAAGAATTGGATTACTTTTTTTAAATCCAAGCTTACGTACCAGACTGAGTACACAGGTTGCCGCCTCTAATTTAGGAATGGAAGCTATTGTGTTTAATGTTGATAAAGAGGGTTGGGCATTGGAGTTTGAAGAAGGCGCCATCATGAGTGGTAATACAGTGGAACATATTAAAGATGCAGCACCCATATTGGGACAGTATTTTGATGTATTGGCCATCAGAACTTTTCCATCACTAAAAAATAGGGAAGATGATTACAGTGAAATGTATATCAACCAATTTATTAAATACGCTGGGGTGCCAGTAATCAGTCTCGAAAGCGCTACCCTACATCCCTTGCAATCGCTTACAGATATCATCACCATTCAAGAAGAAATATTAGCCCAAAAAACAAGTGCATCACGCCCAAAAATTGTTCTCACATGGGCTCCTCATATCAAACCACTTCCGCAATGTGTTGCCAATAGTTTTGCGCAATGGGTGAATGCTTGGGGCGAAGCCGATTTTGTAATTACCCATCCCGAAGATTATGAGTTGGCCGAGCAGTTTACCAACGGCGCTACCATTACCCATCATCAAGACGAGGCATTACAGAATGCCGATTTTGTGTACGTGAAAAACTGGAGTACCTATACCGATTATGGTAAAATGTACGAAAATAATCCTGCGTGGATGCTGACCAATCAAAAACTGGCGTTGACCAATCAAGCAAAAATAATGCACTGCTTACCCGTTAGAAGAAATATAGAGTTGAGTGATGAAATTTTAGATGGCTCCAACAGCCTTGTCACCAAACAAGCAGGCAACCGAGTATGGGCGGCACAATCGGTTTTATCAGCCATCTTAAACAGCTAATGATAAATATATGAACCAACTATTTATTATAAAAATTGGTGGAAATATTGTTGACGATGAATCGGCACTAGCCCATTTTTTACAATCTTTTGCCACAATAGAAGGTGCTAAAATATTGGTGCATGGTGGGGGTAAACTCGCTACCCGAATGGCGGAAGCAATGGGTATTCAGCAACAGATGATTGAAGGACGAAGAATTACAGATGCAGAAACCCTTAAGATAGTCACCATGGTTTACGCAGGTTATATCAATAAAAATATAACTGCCATATTACAGCAGCATGGCTGCAATGCCATAGGAATTTCTGGTGCCGATGCCAATGCCATCCTCGCACACAAAAGAAATAGTTCCATTACTGATTATGGATTTGTGGGGGATATTGATCAAGTGAATATTTCCTTTTTTCAACAACTAATTTCAAATCAATTAACACCAGTTATTGCGCCTATTACACATGATGGTAAGGGACAATTGCTCAATACCAATGCAGATACCATAGCGCAAGAATTGGCGACTGCACTCAGCCATTTTTTTACTACAACTCTTGTGTATACTTTTGAGAAATCAGGTGTTTTATTAGATACCAATGATGAGGCTTCGGTGATTCCCTTAATTGCACCTGATTACTATAAAGAACTAAAGGCAAAAAATCTCATTTTTGCTGGTATGATACCCAAGCTTGACAATGCTTTTACGGCATTGGATAAAGGAGTAAGCAAGGTTATAATAGGCAAAGCAGATCAGTTGATACATCTTTTGAATGGCCATTCAGGCACAACCATTACACATGCATAATACGGATCATTTATACCAAGACGCAGTAAACTTACTTCAGCAGTTAATTGCTACTCCTTCCTTTAGCAAAGAAGAGCAAAACACAGCTTTGTTAATAGAAAATTTTTTTCAGCAACGTTCTATTCCTTTTCAACGAAAACTCAATAATATTTGGGCCACCAATCAGTTTGCCGATCCTGCAAAACCTTGGATATTATTAAACTCTCACCACGACACGGTAAAGCCCAATAAAGGATATACCAATAATCCATTTGAACCGCTGGTAATTGATGGTAAACTGTATGGTTTGGGAAGCAACGACGCAGGTGGCTGCCTTGTTGCGCTTTTGGCTTGTTTTGTTCATTTCTATAATCGCAAAGACCTGGCTTACAATATTATTTTTGCTGCTTCTGCCGAAGAGGAAATTTCCGGATCAGATGGAATTGAACTACTATTACCCTTACTGCCAGCAATTGATTTTGGTATAGTTGGTGAACCCACTTTACTCAACCTTGCTGTTGCAGAAAGGGGTTTGTTGGTACTAGATGCAGAAGTAACGGGCAGGGCTGGTCACGCTGCTAGGAATGAAGGCGACAATGCTTTGTACAAAGCCATCAACGATATTAATTGGATTCAAAATTATGTTTTTGATAAAAAAAGTGATTTATTGGGGGCGGTGAAAATGACGGTAACTGCTATTCATACCGATAATAAACAACACAATGTAGTGCCCGCACAAACCAGTTTTTTAATGGATGTGCGCGTGAACGAATTGTACAGTTTTGATGAAGTGATAGCCATTATTCAGCAAAATGTGCAAGCAAAAATAAATCCGAGAAGTACGCGACTGAAATCTACTGCCATTGCATTAGATCATCCCTTGGTGAAAGCAGGAATAGGGCTGGGTAAAACCTGCTATGGTAGTCCCACTACAAGCGATAAAGCTTTGATGAATTTTCCAACCTTAAAAGCGGGTCCTGGGGATAGTGCTAGAAGCCATACAGCCGATGAATTTATTTACCTGAACGAAATAAGTGCTGGTATTGATTTTTACATTCAACTATTAAATGCAGTATTATGAACTTATGGAGCAAACCCAATACCACTACAGCCAAGAGCGTAGAAGAATTTACGGTAGGTAGAGATAAAGATTTTGATGCAATGCTCGCTCCCTATGATATTATGGGATCTATTGCCCATACTAAAATGTTGGCATCTGTAGGTTTACTACAGCAGCAAGAAGCAGAGCGCTTGGTGAAAGCCTTGCAATCTATTTATCAAAAAATAATTCAACCCAATTTTAGTATACCTGCTGGAGTAGAAGACATTCATTCTTATGTTGAATTTTTACTCACAGAGGAGTTGGGCGATATCGGTAAAAAAATTCACAGTGCTAGAAGTAGAAACGATCAAGTACTGGTTGATATTAAACTATTTCTTCGCGCAGAAATTACCCAGTTGGTTGCACAAACCAATCAGTTATTTAAATTATTACAGGAAAAAAGCGAGCAATATAAAAACCATTTATTGCCCGGCTATACCCATTTACAATTGGCCATGCCCTCTTCTTTCGGATTGTGGTTTGGTGCCTATGCAGAAAGCTTGGTAGATGATATGAATATGCTAGAAGCTGCCTACCGTGTTGTAAATAAAAATCCTTTGGGATCGGCAGCTGGATATGGATCTTCTTTTCCCATCAATAGAAAATTAACAACCGAGTTACTTGGGTTTAACAACCTCAATTATAATGTGGTTTACGCACAAATGGGAAGAGGTAAAACAGAACGTATTGTTGCAACCGCAATGGCTAATATTGCTGATACTCTCGCGAGATTGAGCATGGATGCCTGTTTATACTTAAATCAGCATTTTGCATTTATTTCTTTTCCGGCTGAACTCACCACGGGTTCTAGCATCATGCCGCATAAAAAAAACCCCGATGTTTTTGAGTTGGTAAGATCTTATTGCAACCGAATAAAAGCATTGCCGAATGAAATTAGTTTGATGACCGCCAACCTACCTTCTGGGTACCAGCGTGATCTTCAGTTGCTGAAAGAACACCTTTTTCCTGCTTTCGCCGAATTGAATAATTGCTTACAAATGGTTCAGCTAATGCTCTCTAATATTCGCATTGAACCATCTGTAATTACAGACGAAAAATACCGTTACCTCTTTAGCGTAGAAGAAGTGAATAAATTGGTTTTAAGTGGGATGCCTTTTAGAGATGCTTACAAGCAAGTGGGTCAGGCTATTGAGAACGGATCTTTCACCTATACTACTGAATTACACCATACCCATGAAGGAAGTATGGGTCAACTCTGTACGGCTGAAATCAATGCAATGATGGAAGAAATTATCAATCGATTTGAATTTAATAAAGCAACATCAGCCATTGAATTACTTTTTACTTAGAACACTTATATTTATACCTTAATTGGATGGTAAATTCCATCTCCAAAAAAATGCAAATGAAAAAAACAATCTTATTCCTTACAATGGGGTTCGCGGTAACCTTATCTTATGCGCAAGTAAAGCCAACAGTAAAACCAACTGCTAAAACATCCGAAAAATCAACTGGTACAGTTGTAGTTTTCAAATCAGCAGTTGACAGTGCCAGCTATGCACTGGGTATGCGGATTGCCCAAAATCTGAAAGCACAAGGGCTTGATCCATTAAATATGCAAATTTTTCAAAAAGGAATGCAAGACGCCCTTCAATCTAAAAAACCACTGATTGCTGATGGAATATTAGATGGATGTATTGGTAATTACCAACAGAAAATTAATAAAAGTAAATCTAGTACCGCAAGAAAAGCAGGGGAGGTATTTTTAGCTGCTAACGGTAAACGTGAGGGTGTAATTAGCTTGCCCAGCGGTATGCAGTATGAAATTATTAAAAATGGCAGCGATACTTTAAAACCTAAGTTGAGCAATAAAGTAAAATGTCATTACCACGGTACACTAATTAGTGGGGCAATTTTCGACAGTTCTGTGGATAGAGGCGAACCCATTAGTTTTCCATTGGGTAATGTAATTGTTGGATGGCAAGAAGCTTTGCAATTAATGACTATTGGTAGTAAATGGAAATTGTATATTCCCGCAGATCTGGCTTATGGCGATCAGCAAAAAGGCGATTTAATTGTACCAGGCTCACTACTTATTTTTGAAGTTGAATTATTAGGCATAGAATAATATTAACTTTCATTAACCTTATCCATAGGTTGCTTAACCCTTCTTACTTTATAAGCCGTTTAGCTTTGTACATTAAATTTACTGTATGAAATTAAGCGGCTTTTTATTGGTATTCTGTCTCATTAATTTTGTTGCAATCTCCCAACAAAATGGCTCAATAGTAACGGGTAGGGTAGTAGACTCTATTGCTAAACGCGGGCTTGCGTATACTACCGTGTCTATTGTAAAACAAAAAGACTCTACCCTAGTTAGTTTTGCAAGAGCTGACTCTGCTGGCAGTTTTAAATTGAATGCATTACCAAAAGGTGATTACCTACTTTCTTTTTCTTATGTTGGCTACCTCCCTTTGTGGAAGCCTATTTCATTGAATGGCATAGATAAAGTTAATCTCGGAATATTACAGCTTACAGATCTCTTGCATGCAGGTGAAGTGGTGGTGACTGCCAGAAGGCCACCCATTGTAATTAACAACGATACGGTTGAATTCAACACAGAAAATTTTAAAACACAACCCAATGCTGTTGTAGAAGACCTACTAAAGAAACTGCCAGGAGTAACCGTAGATCGTGATGGAACGGTAAGTGTAAACGGACAAAAAGTGAATCGCTTTTTGGTAAACGGAAAAGAATTTTTTACTGGAGATCCAAAGTTGGCTACTAAAAATTTAGACGCTGACGCGGTTGATAAAGTACAGGTATTTGATAAAAAAAGCGATCGCAGCGAATTTACAGGGATTGAAGACGGACAAACCTCTAAAACCATTAACCTTAAACTTAAGAAAGACCGAGATAATTCTGTTTTTGGAAGGGTAACTGCTGGTGCTGGAAACAAAAACAGGTTTGAAGGCCAAACCAATATCAATCGTTTTAAAGGCGATAAGCAAATCTCTTTACTCGGTATGGCCAATAATACCAATAAGCAAGGATTCTCTATTTCAGATATAATGAATTTTACGGGAGATTTGGCCAGGGGAATGAGAAATGGCGGAGGCATAAATATTACAGTGGGAGAAAATGGCGACAATGGCGGTCTTCCAATTTCAGGTATGGGTCAAAATCAACAAGGCATCGCAAGAACTATTGCTGGTGGACTCAATTACAATAATAATTGGAAAAAGAAAACAGATCTTAACCTCAGTGGTATTGCCACCGATGTGAATTTGCAAACAGACCGTATTGTGAATAGAGCCAATTTATTACCCGGCAATAATTTTAACTATACCGCAAATAGCACCGATATTAGGCAGAGCCAGCAGCAAAGAATGAGTGCGGCCTTGGATCATAAAATTGATAGTTTTACTTCACTTAAATTCACGCCTCAAATTACCACTCAAAAAAATCTAGCTAATACAAATGCCAATTATATTTCTACTGATGCAAGGCAAAATATTATAAATGAGGGAAACACCCGATCGAATAGTATTTCGGATGCCCTTAATTTCAATAGTAATTTATTGGTGAGAAGAAGATTTAGAAAAAAAGGAAGAACCTTATCTTCCACAACCAGTGTTGCATATAATAATAGCAAACAAAACGGATCACTCAATACTACCAACCGATTTTATAATGCAGGACTTCCTTTGCCTGATTCCGTTGTTAGTCAAATTAACCAACGCGACGCTACTACCAGAAGCATAGGAACTAATTTTGCATACACAGAAGGTATTGGCAAAACTTCTTTATTAGAATTGAGTGGGTTTTATAATATCAATATTGGAGAGAGTAAAAGGGAGGTTTTAGACTATAACCGATTAAATGGAAAATTTGACAATCGAAATAATACGCTAAGTAATGATTTTAGAAGTGTGTACACATATAGTGGTGGAGGATTTAGCTTCCGATCTAATTTTAAAAAAATGAATATTACAACCGGAGCAAACCTACAAGTGGCAACCCTTGAAAGCATCAACAAATCGAATGCCACTACCATACAGCAATCATTTACAGATATTTTGCCAATGATGGCCATTCAATTTAAGCTTCAAAAATCAGTATCAATTGGGTTGAATTATAATACTTCAACTACTCAACCGTCTACCCAGCTTTTACAACCAGTTGCAGATATTACAGATCCGCTGAATACCTATACCGGTAATCCTAATTTAAAGCGTAGTTATACCCAAACTATTTCAATGAATCTTTTTTCTATCAATATGTTTACACAGCGGAATCTTTTTTCTTATTTCTCCTATTCTCGCGTTAATAATGCATTTGCAAATGCTGATAGGGTATTGCCCAATGGCTCTAGAATTACCATGCCAGTGAACGCAAATGGGAATTATTTTATGGTCGGAAATATAAATGTAGGTTTTCCAATAAAGCGCCTAAAATCTCGTATTGATATGGGTATAACAGCCAATAGTTCTAGAAATATTAGTTTTATAAATGATGCTAAAAATACAATTGATAATTATAGTATTACGCCCAACCTTGGGTATCAGTTTACGGTAGACAGTATAATGGATATTCACTTAACCGTTAAAATGAATTTTAATAAAGCACAGTATTCATTGCAGCCAAAGCTTAACAATAATTTTCTTCAAACCGTTTATGGAATAGATATTACCAACTACTTGCCGGGCGGACTAATTATGAATAATCTTTTTGATTATACCATCAACAGTGGTCGCTCAGATGGATTTAATATCCGTATTCCTTTTTGGAATATATCACTTGCAAAGAGTTTTCTAAAGTATAAGAAAGGCGAGCTTAAATTCAGCGTAATGGACCTGCTTAACAAAAACCAAGGGGTGAATAGAACGGCTAATCAGAATTTTATACAAGATACAAGATACAATGTATTACAACGCTATTTTATGCTGAGTTTTAGCTATAGATTAAATAAATCGGGTAATGCTAAAAACGGCGCAGGTATTATGATAAAGACGTTTTAGAGAATGCTTTCATGCGCTCTTTTATTTAGAAAGTCTGCCCTATCCCGCTTTACTTTTTTTATAATATAGCATAATATTTCCAATAAAAAAAGGGGCACAATTTGTACCCCCTTTTTTTATTGGAAACCCTCGCAAACTAATTACGATTCATTTGAATCATACTAGGTCCTCCTTGCATCATCATTTCTTGAACCATTTTTTGGTAAGCAGCTTTTGTTACTGTTTTCCCTTTGGTAGGGGCTTTTATTTCTTTGGCGGTTACTGAATTTTTTATTTCGGTGGCTTTGAAAACAGTAAGACCATTATCCAGATCAATTTCTAAAATTGCGCCTGGGAGCATGCTGTGGCTTTCAGGCCCAGCAGGTGTGAGGATATCTGTGGTGTACCAAGCAACCACATCAATTTCTTTGGGAGCAGTAGCTTTATTGGCAATCGTATCTGTTGTTCCGGAACCTAAACTACTGGTGACCATTTTAAATGATCTGGTTAATGCTTTAGCTTTTTTGGTGGCTTTATAGCAGGTATATCCCAAAATCTTTTTGGTTTCTTCACCCAGTTTCCAGCCCTGTTGTTTTAATGTGTCTAGTATGATATAATTCTTACCCCCAAATTCATTGCCTTGCATACTTACCAATTCTGCGTAATTATGGTATAAGTCGCCCCCATCAGCACCGCCACTAAATTTCATTACCATCCCGCCACCATTTCCACTCGCAAATGGATCCGGAGCTTCTGCCTCAGGAATCATTCGATACAATGAAATGCTGTCTTTAAATAACAAAAGATGTTTGCTGTTTCTAAATTCTGGCATCATAGCTTTCATTTGTTCATTTGCAATGGTGCGATGTAAATTGGTGGTTTTCTCATATACAATTGTACCTTCTTTTATTTGTGCATTGATGCAATTGGTTGCTAATAATGCAACAGCGGTTATCCATTTTTTCATGTATAATTTTTGTACCAAAGCTATGGTTTGCATTGTTAGTAAATCTTGCAGTAAGGTTAATAAAGGTTAATATTTTATACTGAGAAATACTCAATAAGTATATTTGTGTTGTATGAAAAAACTTAGGACTTCTCAAGTGCTTATGTTTAGCGCTATTGCAGTAATAGTTGCTTTTCAATGTTATTGGGTGAATAGGATTTTCTTAGAAGAGAAAGAGCGAATTCAAAAACAAACTGACCTTTTGTTTAAAGAGTTGGTGTACACCATGCAGATCAACCGATTTAAATCAGATACACTTATTTACAACACTGCTAAGGGCAATAATTTATTTGCACTAGAAGCAGCTAATATGTTTTTAAAAGAAAGAGATAGTATTCAAGCCAAATTTCCCAAAGACAGCGCAGTACTTAAACAGATGGTTCATTTAGCAGCAGATAGTTTGGTAAAATCTTTTACCATTTCTCAATTGAGTTCTGGTGATTCTAGGCGCATAAAAATGGGAATTGATACCCTGCTTCCAAAGCCAAATAGAATCATTAGAATTAATATACATGCAAACTCAAATGTAGCCATCACGCATTCACTGGATAGCCTTGCAAAGGCAAACACCCAGTTTTCTGTACAAAAAGATAATAGACCTTCTGTATTCTTATTTAAACAGAAGGTGGATACCCTTCCTACTAGTAAAAAAGTTAAACCTTTAAAACCAATTAATAAACCCACCCTCAATCGCTCCATCATTAGCCTGTTTACGCGAAGCAGCACTGTTTCAGATTCTTTGCCACTGCACGCACTAGATTCTGCCTATGCAATCAGTCTTAAAAAGGCAGGAATACCGTTGACCTACAAAATAAAAACAGGTTATTACGATTCCCTTCATTTAAAAGATACGGTTCCATCAGGTGTATTTAAAACAAACCTTACAACGGTAGGATTTATTAAGTCAAAATGGTACCAAGTGGCCTTTCATGCACCCGATCGGATGCTCATACAGCGGATTATGCCACAAGCATTTCTTTCATTATTATTAGTTGCATTTATATCAATTGCTTTTATTTTTTTGTATAGAAATTTACTTGCCCAACAAAAACTATCCATTTTTAAGAATGAATTCATCAGTAATATTACCCATGAACTTAAAACACCTATTGCTACGGTTAATGTAGCTATAGAAGCGTTAAAAAATTTCAATGCCTTACAAAATCCTGAACGAACCAAAGAGTACCTGGATATTTCTGCTTCGGAAATGCAAAGGCTGGGACTGCTGGTAGATAAAGTATTGAAGCTCTCTATGTTTGAATCTGATAGAATCTTTTTAAATAAAGAATGGTTTGATATAAAGCCGTTAATTGCAGAAATTATTGATACGATGCAATTGCAGTTCAATAAAAAAGATACCCAAATAGTATTTGAAACCAATTTGAATGCACTATTTATAAAAGCCGATAAGCTTCATATCTCTAGTGTATTTTATAATTTACTTGATAATGCGCTTAAGTATAGCAAGGAAAACTCGATTGTAAAAATACAGATGGGAGCACCTCTAAATAATATTATTGAAATACATATAATTGACAATGGGATGGGTATTCCACAACAGTTCCAGAAAAAAATATTCGAAAAATTTTTCCGGGTGCCTATCAAAGATATTCACAATGTGAAAGGGTATGGGCTAGGTTTGAGTTATGTGAACCATATTGTTAAACAACACCAAGGACATATTGAAGTAAACAGTGAATTAGGTAAGGGCAGCGAATTTATAGTGTATTTGCCGCAGGGAGAAAATACAGGTGATTTGTTAGGCATACAACAACCAACCATTAAATATTAATAAATGGCAATTAAAATTTTATATGTAGAAGATGAAACCTTTTTAGGAAAAATAGTTTTAGAATCTCTTCAACAAAGAGGGTTTGAAGTTTTGATGGAAACAGACGGTGCTAAAGTGATGCAACAATTTAGAAATTTTGTTCCAGATATTTGTGTGTTAGATATTATGCTTCCCAACAGAAATGGGTTTGAATTGGCAAACGATATTCGGCAAGTTCAAGAAGATATTCCCATTATTTTTTTAACGGCAAAAACACAAACGGAAGACGTAGTAAAAGGCTTTAAAGCTGGTGCCAACGATTATATTCGTAAACCATTCAGTATGGAAGAATTAATCATACGCATTGAAAACGCACTTAGAATAGCTAAAGTAGAACAGGTAAAAACCATGGAAGATATGGTTCGTATTGGCGGGTTTGAGTTTTATGTGCACAAACAATTATTAAATTTTAATGGGAGCACACGTAAGCTTTCTTATCGCGAAAGCGAATTGTTGAGTTATCTCTACTTGAATAATAATGAACTCATCCAGCGTAAAGATCTGCTGCTGCATATTTGGGGCAACGACTCTTTCTTTAACAGCAGAAACCTAGATGTATATATTACTAAATTAAGAGGCTATTTAAAGGAAGATCCATTGCTACAGATTATTACCATTAAAGGAATTGGGTATAGATTTATCACTACCGTATAAAGTCTTACCTTTGCCCTCTAATAAAGGTATTATGAATGATGACTTTGTTGCACGGATTGGGGAAGAATTAGCGGAAATTAAAGCGGCAGGACTATTTAAAAATGAGCGGATTATTACCAGTGAACAGGGTGCTGAAATTTTGGTGAATGGGGCAACGGTATTAAATTTCTGTGCCAATAACTATTTGGGCTTATCTTCTCATCCCGCTGTAGTTGCGGCTGCACACCATGCCATTGATACACACGGTTATGGTATGAGTAGTGTTCGTTTTATTTGTGGTACCCAAGATATTCATAAAATATTAGAAGCCAAATTAGCTGATTTCCTTGGTACAGAAGACACTATTTTATACGCTGCTGCTTTCGATGCGAATGGAGGTGTATTCGAGCCATTATTTGGTGAACAAGACGCCATCATCAGCGACGCATTAAACCACGCTTCTATTATTGATGGGGTTAGATTGTGTAAAGCACAACGCTACCGATATGAACACAATAATATGGCTGATTTGGAAACAAAACTCAAAGAAAGTTCCAATTGTAGAAGTCGGGTTATTGTTACTGATGGCTCTTTTAGTATGGACGGCACCATTGCGCAACTAGATAAAATCTGCGATTTGGCGCAGCAATACAATGCCATTGTGATGATTGATGAGTGTCACTCCTCTGGATTTCTTGGCAAGACTGGTCGCGGCACCCACGAATACCGAGGGGTAATGGGAAAAATTGATATTATTACTGGAACACTTGGTAAAGCATTGGGCGGCGCAAGTGGTGGATTCACTTCTGGCAAAAAAGAAATTATTGAAATGCTTCGGCAGCGAAGTCGCCCCTATCTTTTCTCCAATACCGTTGCTCCCAGTATTGTTGGAGCTTCTATTGCCGTGCTTGATATGCTCACTAAAGCAACTACACTTAGAGATCAACTTGAGTACAATACAAAATATTTTCGAACAAAAATGACCGAAGCTGGTTTTGACATTAAAGCTGGTGATCACCCTATTGTACCCATTATGTTATACGATGCCGTGGTAGCACAAAATTTTGCAGCCAAGTTATTAGAGGAAGGTATTTATGTGATAGGATTTTTTTATCCTGTGGTAGCAAAGGGACAAGCTCGTATCAGGGTGCAACTAAGTGCTGCTCATACACAGGAGCATTTAGATAAAGCCATTGAGGCATTTACTAAAGTGAAGCTAGAAATGGGCATTTAAAAAAATAATATAAGATGAAAAATAACGCTGCATTGAATTTACTTACTCTTTTATTACTAACTACTGCTTCTTTAGTATTTAGTTCCTGTTCTTCCAACAATGTGAAGTCTGATGATAAAATTCAAACTTATTTTGATTCCTTCCATGTTCAAGGCAGTTTTGGTCTGTATGATAACGGAACGGGTAGCTTCATCATTCACAACTTAAAACGATTCAAAGACAGTGCTTATACGCCTGCCTCTACTTTTAAAATTGTGAACTCATTAATTGGAATTGAAACAGGTAGAATTGTAAATGAAAAAATGGTTATTAAATGGGATGGGGTGGTTAGGTCAATTCCTGACTGGAATAAAGACCTCACTATGGCCGAAGCTTTTAAAGTATCAGCCGTTCCTTACTATCAAGAAATTGCTAGAAGAATTGGAAAAGATACCATGCAATTATGGCTTGATAGCTTAAAATATGGTAATCACCAAATAGGTAGTTATATAGATAGTTTTTGGCTGAGTAAAACCTTGAAACTTACTGCCGATGAACAATTGGGACTGATGAAGAAACTCTATTTTGGAAAACTTCCCTTTCAAAAAAGAACCCAAGATATTGTGAAACAAGTAATGCTTCGAGAGTCTACCGCTAATTTTAAGCTTAGTTATAAAACGGGACTCGGGTTCACTCCCAATGGCAGATCACTGGCATGGATAGTTGGATGGATTGAAGAAAACAAACACCCTTACTTTTTTGTGCTGAATGTAGAAGCTGCTGCGGATGCAGATCTCGTAAAAATTCGGATGGACTTATTCAAGAAAATAATGACCCAACAAGGTTTCTTTGAAGGCAAACGATAAATAGTTAAGAAATTTATGCAATTGTATTGTAACTCACTCACAACGTATAGACGCTTAAAAACCCGTGAAGTAAAAATTGGCGATCTGCTCATAGGTAATGGGCATCCCATTCGTTTGCAAACCATGACTACCACTGATACCATGGATACGCTGGCCACAGTAGAGCAAGCCATCCGTTGTATTAATGCGGGTGCAGAACTGGTGCGCATCACAGCTCCTTCAAAAAAAGAAGCAGAAAACTTGCAATGTATTAAAGACGAACTCCGCAAACGTGGATACCATACTCCGTTGGTTGCTGACATCCATTTTACACCCAATGCTGCGGAAATAGCCGCCCGTATAGTAGAGAAAGTAAGGGTGAATCCGGGTAATTATGTGGACAAGAAAAAGTTTGAGCAAATAGATTATACCGATGCTGAATACCTTGAAGAGATAGAGCGCATAAGAGAGCGTTTTACCCCATTGGTAA
>JAAFJB010000069.1 GCA_013297995.1 Chitinophagales bacterium
AACCACTTTGGTCATAATATCTCTTACAATAGAGGTGGAATCTACTTTTGCGGCTTCGGTAATTACTACGGTTTGGGAAGTATCTTTTTTGTTGATGGCCTCTTGAATGGTAGCCACTTTTTTAACGGTTTTACAGGACAAGCCAAATAAAAAAATTGCAAAAAATAGTTTATAAAATCGCATCATTTTTGTGTTTTATACGTGGTGCAAACCATTTATTTAAAGTAGCCCAGTATGGCCAAATCCGCCGGCAGCTCTAGTAGTTTCGTCTAAATTTTCTACCGCAAGCCAGCTTATTTTTTCAACTTTCTGCAATACCATTTGAGCAATACGGCTGCCCGGCTCAATGGTTTGTAATTCAGCGGATAGGTTCACCAAAAGCACTTTAATTTCACCTCTATAATCGGCATCAATGGTACCGGGTGAGTTCAGGCAGGTAATGCCTTGTTTTAGTGCCAACCCACTTCTGGGGCGGATTTGTAGTTCGTACCCATCGGGGATTTGCACAAAAATACCTGTTGAAACCAAGCTTCTTTCAAAAGGCAGCAGAGAAAGGGGATGCGTAATATGGGCATAAATATCCATGCCAGAAGATCCCACAGTGGCGTAAGCTGGCAGTGGGTTACTAGAAGAATTTACAATCTTAACAGCAATGGGGTTGCGTAACATGTTTGCGAAGGTAAGGATAAACAAGTTTATGACCGATGTAAACGGCAGGGAAAACGCATCTAAATTTTAGGATTTGGGTACGATAATAGAATCGTATGTGTTTTAAAGGTAAAACCTATGAGTACGGTATTACCTTTTTTCGATAATTCAGCATATCCACGTATAAATCGCACAAAACTTCACCCATTAAAACAGATATTAGCACTTAAGATTTGTTCAATCCTAAACGACTATGATGATTAGAAAGAGATAGAATTGTATGGAATCAACAATGGCAAACTGATAAACATAGATTGTAAACGGCTTTGCAATGCAGGGAACTTTAGCCTCATTACTAAAATAGCCCTCAACTTATTGAAAAATGAAAACAGTAAAAAAAGAAGCCTAAAAAATAAACGATTGTTGTGTGGATGAGATGAAACTTACTTAGCAAACCTTCTATTTAAACAAATTTAGATGCGTTTGACATGATTTATGAGCTCGCATTGATGCTAATTTCATATATTTGAACATTGTTCTAAAAAAGATTATTGCGAAGAATGAAATTTCAGGATTTATTTGCTAGCTCAGATGCGACAAATTCTTTAGGTAATAAATTTAGAAATAAGAGAATCGCTGATTTTATACATAAAGTGAAAGGTCTTCCAAAACCTTTGAATATACTAGATGTAGGCGGATTAGAGTCTTTTTGGGTGAACACTGGTTTTGCCGATAACGCTGATTATAAAATCTCGATCTTGAATCTGTCTAAGAGACCTGTTCATCACAAAAATTTCGAAAGCTTGGAAGGCGACGCTACAAATCTCGAGAACATATCTGATAATCAGTTCGATATTGTATTCTCAAATTCAGTTATTGAACATGTTTACACGAAAGAAAACCAGATTAAAATGGCAGCGGCAATAGCGAGGGTTGGAAAACACTTTTACGTTCAAACACCTAATAAGCATTTTATTATAGAACCACATTACCTGCTTCCGTTCTTTCAATACCTGCCTTCGGGAGTTAAGTTTTTTATCCTTACAAAAACGTTACTCAGCAGGCGGAAGAAGTGGAATGTTAATGAGGCTAAACAATACATTGAGGAGATAAGGCTTTTATCAATACAGGAAATGAAGGAATTATTTCCTGGAAGTCGCTTATATCTCGAAAAATTTTATGGTATGACAAAATCCTTCACTGCGCACAATTTTAATGATAATTAATAAAATTGCTCCGTTCTAGACACTTAGAGATTTTATTTTTAATACGCATTTTCATCACCTTTTAAAATGGTGATAATGGTCTGAAGAACGATCTGACAATCCAAGCGGAAAGTCCAATTATGGATATAATAAAGATCGTGATTAACCCTTTTTTGCATATCATGCGGAGTCTTGGTTTCGCCACGACTTCCATTAACTTGAGCCCAGCCTGTAATGCCTGGTTTTACAAGGTGACGTAACATATAGCGGTCAACTTTATGCATAGACGACAAATTAAGTGGCGTAACATGTGGCCTTGGGCCTACTACAGACATATTCCCCAATAGTACATTCCAAAATTGGGGTAACTCATCAAAATTCCATTTTCGTAAAAACTTACCCAACCCAGTAATACGAATATCATCAGGAGATGTTTGCAAGAACTTCCCTTCTTCATCCACCTCCAAACAATCGTGGTACATACTTCTGAATTTATAACACACAATCATTTTATTATTTAAACCCCAGCGTTCTTGCTTAAAAAACACAGGTCCTTGGGAAGTTAGTTTGATAGTAATGGCTATCAAAGGCAATAACCACCAACCCAGTATCAAAAAAAAGCTGATAGAGAAAAGTACATCAAAAATTCGTTTAACTATTTTGTTTGTCTCTCTGTCTTGCGGAAGTGAACGAAGATTAATAACGGGAAGCATCCCGATATTATTAATCTGTATATTACTGGATGCGTAAGTGTATAGATCGGGAATAATACGAACTCGGCGACCATAAAGATCACAAGCTTCAATACATATTCGAATATCTTCGTACTGAGAGTTTGGAAGGGCAATAATTACTTCATCTATAACTTGTTCTTCCAGAACTTTGTTAATATGATCAATACCGCCAAGGTAAGTACATCCGTTCAATTTTTTTAGACCATTATCGAGAAATCCTATACAATGATATCCATAGTAAAAATGGAGTTTAATGGTATCATAAAAGTCTTTTGCAGATTGGGTTGCACCAACCAGTAATATATTTTCGTTCAATTTTCCGGTATAAAGAATTTTATGAAGGTATTTTCTCAACATATATTTTGTAGAAATTACCAGCAAAACCAATACAGCAATATATACGAATAGGAATTTATTGCCAATATAAATTTCTTCCCTCAACATAAACAAGAAGAAACTTAATAAAATAACAAATAAAAAATGAGTAACTAAAATATAGATAATCTCCTCTGAGAATTTTTTAGAACGAAGGTCTGCATATAGGTTAGATATTTGTGCGGCTATATACCAAGAAAACACAGAAAAAACGAAGAGGATAGATATAAAGGGTCTACCTGGATAGATAAAGGCAGGCTGTGGAATATAAGCGCACACAATTGATAGGGCTATAAAGATAAGCGGTACGTCTATCAGACAACGAACAATTTTATATTTTAAGTGCTTTTGATTCATGGATCAGGATACAGCTAGCTTTGTAAATTCATAAATGTACTGGTCGGTTATTGCATCCCAATTGTATTTTTCACCCAATCCGTTCTGCACTTTAGACCTAAATTCCGCAAGTTGATGATCAAACTGCTCAATATGATTTATTTTTTTTGTTAAATCAGTGCAATTAGGAGCAAAAAACATTCCAAATTCGCCATTGTTCAGCATTTCTTGATTGAAAGGAGTATCAATTGCAAGTATAGCACATCTATTTGACATGGCTTTTAACATAGCGGGATTAGTACCCCCAAATTGGTGACCGTGTAAATATACATAGCAATGCTGGTATAAACACATCAATACCTCTTGATTGCGAACGTACCCTGTAAATTGAAGACGATTATTGCTATTTGCCAGTGTTTTAAGTTTTTGAGCGTATTCATCTTTATATGGAACATCTCCAACAACAACGAGTTTTTTTAAGGAAGTAGAATCCAAAAAACCCCTAATGAGCATATCTGCATTATTATCTGGAACTAGGCGTGCAACAATTAAGAAATAACCGTTCTTCTCTAGCCCAAAAGATGTAATCAGTTCCTCAGAAGCAGGTTTATATTCAGGTGCGCCGTAAGCTATAACAGAAGAATGGGCGTTAAAAGTATCTGCATAAACCTTTTTCATGGCTTCTGCATCAGTAATAATTTTGTTGTAAAGTTTTGTTGCACACCAAGCTCCAAAATAGAAATATTTAGCACCTAATCCTTTCCATTTTGGCCTTAGCCATTCCATCCCATCGGTATTTATAATGGTTTTCTTACCAGCAAGTTTAGGTATCCAACCCATTGGCCCAGCGGCTAGATTCAGCACAACCACTATATCAACGCTACTGAATGTTACATGTAAAAGAGAAAAAAAACAATGAACAATTTGGTTTAAAGATTTATTTCTTACCGTAGGAATATAATGTAAGTGTATTCCATTTAATTTCTCAGGCCTAGAACTGTATAAATATTTCTGATTATAGATATGAACTTCCACACTTTTTGTAACGAGTCTCTCACTTAGTTCTTTTACAAATGTTTCATACCCTCCATACACGTAAGGATAGCCCCTTGACCCAATTATTGCTATTTTTATTTTAACTGGTTTTTCCAATTTCACCCCACAAAAGTATTTAAATAATACAATTATTAAGTGATTGATCTGTTGTATTTGTAGATTAGAGCACTATTTCAAATGCTTTAGTAGCCAACGATATGGATCATTTAGATAATAAAAGTGTTTTCAATTGCTTTTTCAAATGTTTTATAGGAAAACAGTTCCTGAACCCGTTTAGAGGCGTTTACTCCCATTTCAAGCCTTAGCCATTTGTTCTCAACAAGAGAAGCAATTTTATTAGCAGCCGCTAAAGGATTATTGATTGGAATAATTATGCCGCTTTTACCGTCTTCAATCATTTCGGGTGCTCCTCCGTGATTGGTAGCCACCACTGCTTTTTGGGCGCACATCGACTCTAGAATAACGGTAGGAAAAGGATCTGGCTCGATAGAAGGAAGTATAAAAATATCTAGCCCATTTAAAATATTTACAATATCAGTTCTATAATTTAGGTTGAATATTTTATTTGAAAAACCCGAATTTGCAATTTCTTGATTTAATAAGGTAAGAAGTGCTTCATTTCCAGGGTAAACATCTCCAACCAATACAAAACAGAGAAAAGGGTAGTTTTGATGAAGCTTTCTAGCAATTTCAAGGAAATAACTTTGCCCCTTCCAGTGATTAATGCGGCCAATCATACCAATAACAACCACCTCATTTGAAACTCCGATCTCTTTGCGGAGGCTGGAAGAACAATCCTTAAATGGGGCAGAATCAATTCCATTATAGATTCTAATCATTTTAGCTTCGTTAACCGCGTGCAGCCAGTGTTTTTTAACCGCATCAGACACAACAATCACTTTTGAACTGAGACTGTTGAGGAAAAAACCAATAATCTTAGTAAACGCAACGGGCTTTATAATAATTTCATGAACATGCCAAATATGTTTAATTCCTTTTGCTTTTGCCAAAAGAGCTCCTACTAAAACTCCAGTAGTATTGGAATAAATAATGTCGGGTTTTTTATCATCTATGAATTGGCTTAAACGTTTCCATGCCTTGAACAAAACTTTTATTCTGTTAAGCAGCCCTGGGAAATTAAAATATTTTCTCCTTAGGATCCCAAGCCGAATAATATATACGGCTATTCCCATTTTTTGTATCACTTCCACCAACGGCCCTTCTTCAGATAAAACTACTGTGATATGGTTATTCCTTTTTTTGAGGATTTCAATAACAATAAGCAGTATTTTACTCGCACCATACATATCAGAACTAGTATGGAGAATGAGTATATGCATGAGTTAATTTTTATGGATTCTTGACTTAATTACTTTTGCAGGAATTCCTGCAGCAACGCTAAATGGAGGAATATCTTTTGTTACAACACTGCCAGATGCAATAACAGATCCTTTACCAATAGTAACACCAGCCAATATAACAACATTGGATGCAATCCAGCAATCGTCTTCTATTGTTACAAAGCTACGGTCAACGCCCTGTTCTTTAATAGGTAGATCAAGATTATTAAAATGATGATTTTCAGAAAATATTCCTACTCGGGGTCCCATTATTACATTATTGCCAATTTCAATAAACCCAGAGCAGCCGATATAAGCAAAAGGACCGATGCTTGAATTATTGCCAATTTTCAACCCTTCTCCAACTGCTCCACCATAGGCGTTACTAGGGCGAATGATGGCATATTTACCAATAGTAACCCTATCGCCAGCAATGATTCCTTGATGAGATTTACAGTTAATTTCAGCAAAATCTTCCACTATAAAATCCTTACCTGTTTGCAAATAGTGAGCATATCGTATGGAAACCCCGCGTCCAATTAAAACCATCCCACCTGCTTTTTTAAAAAATATCTTTTTTACCAGTCCCCTTACAAAAAATACGGCCATCGTTACAAACGTTAATAAGATGTCTTTTTTGTTCCAATTTTGGGAAAATCGTTCTTTAATGGTATTTAACTCCATGTATGCTATGCAGGTTAGTTAGGTTCGGAAATTAAGAATAATTCTTGAACCGTAAAGGCGGGTTGGCTATTTTAAAGGGCACAAAAGCAAATTTTAACTAAATCTGGCTATATTAACCAAAATATAGATACGTTTGCCTTAGATTCCAAGTAATTCAGGCCGTAATTTCATTTCTTTCAGAAAAAACTGTATGTACCAGCAAGATTTTATCGCTACAATAAAAAAGAACAAAGCGCTGTTGGCAAATATGGTGAACCTAGGATTCATTCAGGTTTCAAATATATTAATACAAATTATTTTATTCCCTGTTATTATTCGCATGGTTGGTATAGAATCGTTTGGATATATTGCCGTAGCAAATGCTTTTGCAGGGCTTTTGGGTATTTTCATCAATTATGGCACCAACCTATCTGGCATAAAGGATATTGCTTTGGCAAAAAATGAATCAAGCAAACTATCAGCCTTATTTTTTAATATTTATTTTGCCAGAATTAGTCTTTTCATACTGATAGGTATTGTTCCATTGGTTGCTTATTTATTGCATCACCAACAACTAACTTATTTGTTATTTGCCACTCCCATAGTAATGGCAGAATTAATCAATCCCTTATTTTTTTTTAATGGGATAGAGAAACTATCACTTTTTAATACCGCAAATTTATTAGCCAAACTAAGCTCGGCAGCTTTAATCATTATTTGTATTCCTATACAAAAAGATCCTTGGTGGGTAAATTTTTATTTGGGTTTGGGGAACTTGTTATTTTTTAGTTTACTAGCCATTTATGCAATCTATAAATACCAATTGCAGTGGCAGAAATACAGATTCAAAAATTTCTTTACAATTATTAAAATAAATTTTTATTTAGTATGCAATAATCTAGTAGTGCATTTGCAACAGTCTTTATTCTTATTTATACTCCCGAGCGTAGCAAGTGCTTTTGTGGTAGGTGCATATTCATTGGCAGACAAAATAATTTCAACTTTTAGAATGTTAATTGTAGCAATGTCTAGTGGGTTATACCCAAAAGCAGCCCTGTCGTATGAATCTCAAAAAAGCAATTGGTTCCAGTATAAAAAGAAACTAAATTTCATACTATTGGGAGCATTTATGCTAGTGTCTGCTGTATTGTATTGGGGCAATCAAATAATAGTTCAAATACTTACAGGAAGTAAAGATTCATTAGCACTTATTTACATTCAATCGATTGCATTAGTACCATTATTATCCGCAATGAATACTTTGAATATAATTGAGCTTTTGATAAAAAATAAATACCGATTAATTTTTTATAGCAGCTTGGTTTTATCGGTATTTGTTATGGTATTATCACCATTGGTAGCCTTTCAGTTTACTCCGGATATGTATGGATATTACCCATTAATGGTAGAAGCTGCTGCAATACCCATTACTTTGTATTTTATTAAGAGGAATAGAAAAATGAGTCTTGATTTAAAATGACTTATTTTTATAGAATTTTGTACCATAAAAATTTCTGAATCTTGTAATTATGACTTACGCTGAATATCAAGAAATACTTATTTGCCCAAATTGTAACTATTCACTATCAGTTCAAATGGACAATCTAATTTGTACAAATAACGATTGTAACAACAAATTTCCAGTAGTGGAGAATATCCCTATTATGATTGCAGACTCAAATATAATCTTCAATAAAAAAGACTTTTTATCTACCAATTCTAAAAACCTTTTTTTCAAAAAATATAAACATCCGATTATACGATTTCTACTAACATTAAAGCCAGATCTTACCCTAAACCTTGCAAGCAAAAAAAATTATACAGAATTAGGCAACTTGTTATCCCACAAAAAAAATGTAAAAATTCTAGTGGTTGGAGGAGGTGTAGCGGGAAATGGTTTTCATGAATTAAAATTAAGATTAGATTCAAATGCGTGTATCATTGATTCGGATGTTTCACATGGGCCTAAAACAAAAATTATATTTGATTCACACCAAATTCCATTTAAGAATGATTCATTTGATCTAGTAATTGTTCAGGCCGTACTTGAACATGTTTTAGATCCTTTTAAATGTGTTGCAGAAATTCATCGTGTATTAAAACCCGATGGCTATATTTATGCAGAAACTCCTTTTATGCAACAAGTGCATGGAGGTAAATATGATTTTCATCGATTTACCTATTTAGGTCATAGAAGGTTGTTTAGGTATTTTGTAGAAGAAAAAAGTGGATTAGTTGCTGGTGCAGGATCAGCAATGGCTTGGGCTGCTAGATATTTTATCACCAGTTTTGCACCCAACAAAACAATTGATAAAGTACTTAGTTATTTTGTTAACTTCTTTGTTTTTTGGTTAAAATATTTCGATTTTATTTTAAATAAAAACGAAGGGTCAATAGATGCGGCTTGTGGTTTGTTTTTCCTTGGAAAAAAACAGCCAGATTATGAATTGCCTGATGATGAGTTACTAACTACTTACAAAGGATATAGATACTAGAAAACACATCCAATATGCATCCTTCTGTAGCAGTAGTTTTGGTTAACTGGAATAGTTTTGAAGAAACAAATAATTGTATAAACAGTTTGTATGATGTTACTTATACAAACTACTCAATCATACTTGTAGACAATGGATCAACAGATGGTTCAGGCAAATTATTAGAACAGACTCATCGGAATATTAAAGTGTTATACAATGAGCAAAATACAGGGTTTACTGGCGGCAATAATAGGGGCTTAGAATACGCAATAGAACAAGGATTCGAGTATAGTATGATGCTGAATAATGATACTTACGTGGAAGCCAATTTTTTAGAACCGTTGGTAAACTACATGCAAAACCACCCGAAAACGGGTGTAATACAACCCCGAATTCATTTTAATCATGATAGATCCTTACTATGGAATGGAGGATCCTATTACTCCAAATGGCTGGGTCGCGCTTATACCAAAGGTTGCCAGCAAGTTCCAACACAAGCACACCTAAATATTAAAGAAGTGGATTGGGTTACAGGTTGTTGTTTTTTAACTCGCAATAGTATCCTACAAACATCAGGATTGCTGATAGAAAAAATGTTTATCTACAGCGAAGACGTAGACCTATCGTTTAGAATTCGGCGCTTGGGATATTCACTAGTATATCATCCTGAATCGGTAATTTACCATATAGCGGGTATGTCTAATAAAAATAAAGTCAAAGGAAAAGAAGGCTATGTAAATCCTATTGTACATTATTTAAACCTGCGTAATAAAATCTGGTTACTCAAAAAATATACGCCTTGGTATTTTATGCCTTCCGTTGTAACAGTGAATAGTTTTTATATGATATCTCTCTTAGCATATTTTGGCTTTAGGGGTAGATTTGTGAAACTAAAAATGGCAGTTAAAGCCATAAAAGATGGTCTTACAGGATCTATTTAATCGGTAGTTTTTTCTAACCAAAAAGAAGCAGGGGTAGTAGTATCTTTTAAACCTATGCACACTTTTTTAAGTTCATTAAAATATTGGTTCTTCAATAAGTTCAAAGACATTTTAATAGAGAAAGATTGGTTGTAATACAAGTATGCTTCTAACAAATATTGTTCATTCCAAAAACGCTTCATACCTACCAGCCATTCTTCTAAGTAATGATTGGGAGAAAAAATATCATGGATATGAATAATTACCCCTTTTTTAAGTATGGGTAATATATTTAAATACTCAAATAGAACGTCGTTACCAGGCCTAATAATATGGGAAGAATCTATAAACAAAAAATCGCCTGCATTCAACCCAGCAAAAAAATCTAAGGAAACTTCTTCTACTTTTTGGCGCAGCACGGTAACTTCAGGAATAGTTTCTAGCCAACCAAACTCATAGGGTTCAATACAAGTAAGTTCGGTATCAAATACTTCTACTTTATTTTTTTTGATGGCTTCCACCGCAATAAGGGTACTAAAGCCTGAACCAATTTCAATAATCCGCTTGGGTTTCAAATTGCGAATAAATAAATAATACATTTCAGCATCCCCATAACTAAACGATGGATTTTCGTAAAAAAAATGAGGAATCTTTACGTTCCCTTTTGCAGGAAAAAGTTTCAGCTCCTCAGAAAACTGTAATTGCTTTAAAAGTTCAAGTTGGTCAGGCACTTTAAAATCAATTTGCAACCCCCTATTGGCTGCGGCATCAAATGCTTTATCGTAAACAAAACGAGGATCGTAATAATGATCTTGAATAGGAAATACACCTAGGGCATCAAAACTACGCAAGTGTAGGGGAAAGTGCTCTACGCCATGAAAACGCATTTTTTTAACCAAGGGTAGATACAGCCACGTTAAGGGCAATAAAAGGATGTCGTATATTTTAAAAGCGAGCTTTTTAATAATCGGCTTCATTCAATAGCATTTATACAAAACTGGGTAAAGATAGTCCGAAATGAAGCAACATTGCTTAATTTCGCTTATGCTTAAGATGAATAAAAGCCTCTTTTTTCTTACAGTTATAGCTGCCTTTCAGTTTTTAACCAGTGGTTGCACGAAAGATTTAACCAAAGTGTACGTGGTTTATAGCAATCATTTTAATGATCTAAACTTGAAAGGAGTTGATGTAATAGGCTGGCTACCCAATGGACAGGTAGGGGTATTCCCTGCTGACGCAAAATTTTATCAATACCAAGGTTCCAATATGGTTGGTAGATTAAACAATAGCCGCGTTGAAATCACCATCAATGATTTGCCTCCACATACCGTTGTGAGAGCAGAATTTGATTTGTACTTGCATGAAATATGGAAAAACGATGTTTTTGTGGTAAGAATAGATGAGAATTTTAGATTGGTTACGGGGTTCTCTAACGATAGCAGCGTACAACAGTCTTACCCCAATTGGATAGGCAATGGCACCCCATTAAGCCCCGCAGGAAATTTAGCGCAAGAAATTTATTTGCCCAGCACATGTGGCAGAACCGTACCCAGAGGCACCAGCCACTACAAAATGGTTCACTCCATGCCTCACACTGCTTCAAAAGTTACGTTTGATTGCAGTGATACTGGAGGCATATTAAATGATACTTGTAGCAGGAGTTGGTCCATAGATAATTTAAAAATTACCGTGTTAAAAAATAAGTAACCTAGGCGCAAAGTAGCAATTTTTAATCTTACCAATCTGCAATAGCTACTTAGCCTTAACTTGCAAGGGTATGTATTTATTCCCTATTCTTTATATCGGCTTTTTTATAGCAACCATAAAACAATTTGCTGCTGATAAAGTAAATAGTATACTACTATTTTTAGTTTTTGGTTTACCCATTTATACAGCAGCATTGTCAGTTGCTTATTTATATGGATTCCGTGAATTTATTCCTTACTTACAAATAGGTAAGGAGTTGGTTATTCTCCTTTTTTTGGGCTATTCAATTTTAAATATTCAACGAAAGTTTGAATGGTTGTGGATGGATAAGTTAATCATAGCATTTGTTGTATACACACTTATATACACAATATTGCCCATAGGTAGTTATGGAATGGCACAAAAAATAGTAGGATTTAAAAGTATTTGTTTTTTCCCATTTATATATTTCACGGGCAGATGCTTTGATTTTAGAAAAATTAATCTTAATCAGTTGTTCAGCTATATTGGCATACTCACCATTGTTTCCACAATTGTACTAGCATACGAGTTAATAACCTACACGCATATTCAAAGTTTTACCGGATATGCTTTGTATAATGAGCAATATTATGGCCAAAGCCCAACTGGAAATTATGGGTTGAGCTGGACTTTTGAAATTGAAAATGGAATGAAAAGATTCGCTAGTATTTTCTCCAATCCCTTAGAATTCTCAGCCGCTGTATTGGTGGCTACCGCTGCCTTGGCTGCCTTAATTACCAACCCTAAAAACCAACTTTCATTTACCCCCTTCTCCCAACTCATTTTTGCTTGTACCAGCTTCTCCATTTTATTCGCTTTATCACGTGCTTCATTAGCTAGTTATGGCATCATTATCTACCTTTATGCCCATATCACTCATAAAAAACAAATCGTTTATCTCATTCATACATTACTAATTGCAGCTATAACCTTGATTGCAGTATTTGCTGTACAAAACGACTTAGTAGATTTTATCATAAATACCCTTACTTTTTCCAACGCATCCAGTATGGGGCATGTGTTAGAATGGATTAATGGTATTGAAGCAATTGGCAAACACCCATTGGGAATGGGCTTGGGAGAATCGGGCAGGGTATCTGCTTTTGATGGATTGAATACCGGAGGCGAAAACCAGTTTATCATTATTGGGGTTCAACTGGGCTTGGTAGGGTTATTACTTTATTTAGCTACCTATATAATTACCATAAAAAATGCCTTCCAAATCATTAAAACTAAAACAGGAAAGATTAGAAGATTGGCCTTATTTGTTTTATTGGTAAAAGTGGGGTTATTTATTCCTATGTTCACCGCTGAAATTGAATCTTATATTTATATTAGTTATATCACTTGGTTTTTAACCGGACTCCTATTTAATATGCGCTCGCAACTACATAAAATGATCCATTGAAACAGCAAAAAAAAATAATTGTTGGGGTAGATACCAGGGATTTAAAAATTGCCAAAACTGGTTTAAAAACCTACTTAGAAGAGCTATGCAAAGAGTTTTCCAAACCAGACCCATTATTTACATTTATTTTCATCAATAATAATAGCGCTATTTATACTGGATCCCGCAAATGGGGTAAACTATTTGAGCATATTCGCTATCAATGGTGGAAGCAGATTGTGCTTCCCTTTAAAGCAAAAAAAAGCGGCTGTGCTATTATTTTCTGCACCGATTTTTTTGTGCCGTATTTCAGTTGGGGCATGCTAACCATACCCGTATTTCACGATGCTTTTTTTTGGGAATACCCGCACCATTATAATAAATATTGGAGAACCCTATTTATTCAATTGGGTTTAAGGGCGGCAAAAAAATCGGCTTGTATTATTACCCCCACACACTACACCCAAAAAAGAATTTCTTTTTTCTCAGGAATTTCAACACAAAATATTATTCCAGTTCACGAAGGACCAAAAAGACTGCCCAACATTGTACCAGAAAAACGCCCCATACCCCAACCCTATCTACTGCATATTGGCACAGCAGAAAAAAGAAAAAACCTACCCTTTCTCATTGAAGCTTTTAAGGAACTTATTGATACCAATCACCCCTCCATTCCTGTAAATCTTTGCTTGGTTTTAGGCGGTCAATTCAGTAATAAAAGCAACTTAAATGATGGCGCTGAAATTTTAGCAAGTATAGCATCACTTCAGTTGGAAGATCGGGTTATTTTACCAGGCTATATTTTAGATGGTGATTTACCCGCTTACTATACCCATGCAGCAGCTTATGTATTTCCTTCTATCAACGAAGGCTTTGGCATACCCATCCTAGAAGCATTTCACTATGGAATACCCGTATTAATTGCCAATAATAGCTGCCTGCCCGAAGTAGCGGGAGATGCTGCTTTGCAATTTGATCCCTACAATACAACATCATTGGTTAGCCAACTGCTTCAAGTATTAAGTAATTCAGAATTAAGAGAAAAACTTATTAAAAAAGGCAAAGTGCAATTGCAATTTTTCCGTTGGGAAAGTGCTTCCCATCACTTAAAAAAGATTTTTCAGCATATTTTACCACAAAAAAGCGATAGTGTGCTTTCAAAATAGAATATTTGCAGATGCTAACTCGTATATCCTCATTACAAAAAAAACTGGTAGCTATGCCATCTTACGAGCCACCCGCAGAAAATTTCAAAATGCCTATTAAATCTAATCTATTCTACCTTGTTTGGATGCTAGTAATTTTACTTCATGCTGGCACTCAAATACAAGCGCAGACGGTGTACGAAAACCATCGCAACGAAGTGTACAACTATTTAAGCCGACTTGCTCAAAAGGGCTTAGTGGTTTTCAACGATCATATCCGCCCGCTTAGTCGCGTTTATATAGGCGCTTGTTTAGATAGTGTTCAACGCAACCAATCTGCCTTAAGTGCCATAGAAAAAAAAGAATTGCAATTCTATTTGCAAGAATATAGAGACCAGCAAGACACTACTGCGGCAAAAGCAGATGAAAGAATTCGCTTCCTAAAAAAAGACGAATACGGGCGCTTTAGAACAGCTTCTGCAATAGGCAAAAACGCTGCTTTTTATTTTGACCCCATCATCACCGGAGCACAGTTTGGCGGCCGCAATACAAGTTACGACCAAAGAAGTACGGGTTTGAGAATTTGGG
>JAAFJB010000007.1 GCA_013297995.1 Chitinophagales bacterium
CAATGCGAGCCTAAGATTGGCAGCGTGACCGGGATTGTGGTGTTCACAACGAACATAAACACCACCGCAAGCGCCATAACCACCACCACAACCCACTCCATACGAAGGGGTAATCAAACCCTCATCTAATGCCACCAATGCTCCTAAGGGTTTAAAGGTAGAACCGGGTGGGTACTGGCCTTTGATGGCCCTATTGTACATTGGCTTTGCCGTATCCATCACCATTCTTCCCCAGTTTTTTCTGCGAGCATTGCCTGTTAAAACATTGGGATTGTAGGTGGGGCTAGATACCATTGCAATAATTCCACCAGTACGGGGATTGATGGCAACCGCACTTCCAATTTTATTTTGTAATAATAGTTCAGCCAATTGTTGCACTTCTACATCAATACTCGTAAAAAGGTTTCTACCCGCAACAGGAATGGTATCAAATAATCCATTTTCATAAGGCCCCTGAATGCGACTTTTATTATCCCTAATAAAACGTTGAATACCCCGCTCACCCATGAGAATGGACTCATAAGTCTTTTCTAGTCCGCTCATACCCGCATAATCGCCCATCTCATAACCAAACTGGTGATTTTTGCGAAGAAAAGCAGTATCTACTTCTGCAATATAACCCAGTAGTTGAGCCGCAGTATTGTAGGGATAGGTTCGAACCGATCTTTCGCTCAGTACAAAGCCAGGAAACTTGTACATATTCTCGGTTAGCTTGGCAAATAATTCAGCATTAAGTAGGGGTTCAAATACGCTGGGTTTTACACGGGTATTTTTAAAAATGGCATCCCGCATTCTTTTCTTGTATTCAGCCGTATCTATATTAAGGATGGCACAGAGCGCAAAAGTATCAGTGCCTTTAGATTCAGATGGCGTAACAATCAAGTCGAAACTAATGGTGTTTTCAAGCAATGCCCTTTTTTTACGATCGAAAATAATACCTCTATCGGGGTAAACGATTTTACGGTAGATGGCATTGTTTTCCGCAGCCAGCTTGTATTTAGCGGAAAAAACCTGAAGGTTAATTAGTTGAAAAGTGATCACAATAAATACCGCACCTATAATGATTTGAATAACCTTGCTGCGGCTTTGATTGAAAACGGACATATAATTGGAGGAAGTCGATTAATTCGACAAGCAAATTTAAGATATAGGAATTAACAAGAAAGAATATTTTAATAAAATTCAACTTGAATTTTATGCTGTAAAATAATTCAAACGTTTTAGCCTTGATTCAATGGCAGTTTTGGTGCGACCCATTTCTTTGGCTATATCGGCAATATCAGATTGCATATCAAACAGAATCCTTAATTTATCATCCAGCTCAGGCGTCCAAGGCTGGTAGGCTGCTTTGCTCACCAATCTTTTATCTGCAACCGTGTAAGACTTAGGGGCTGAGTTTTTTTGTATAGGACCACTATTTTCTTCTTTTACTTGTTTAAGTATATGAATATGAACCGATGCTGGTGTTTCTTGCGGTAGCATTTGCTCAGGAATTTTTAATTTGAATTTAGCCCTGGTAAGCGCCACATAAAGCAAATTGATTTCTTCATTCAGCTTGGTGATATTTAGTGGTTCTTGCTTAGATTGTTGGGCAATTTTTTGTTTAATCAGTTTGCCTTCGCTGATAAAATCTTCTGCCAGCTCAACTTCATCGTATTCCATACCCTTGGCACGGTGAACAGTAGAAAAAATCATTTGTGCTTTGGAACGGTCGCCATCTCCCGTATGCTTTTCTTTGAGTGTATTGAGTAAGGAAGGTATACGATTGCCATATTCATTTACAATACTAAGCATCATACCCAATTGTATATCTTCTGTTTTTTCAATATACTCTTCCAGCTCATCAATGTCTTTCATTTGTGCTATCAGTTTGTCGCGAATACCGGTTTTTTTATTGTTGTACAAACTTAATACATCGTACAGGGAAGCTCCATCATCTGCATAAGTGTAAGAGTTGATATTGCCTTCAAAATATAAGTGGTTTATTTTTGGCTGTTTGGTAACGAACTCAATGGCTTTTAAAAGCAGGCCCAGATTGGTTCTGGCAATAATGGCTTTGGTCTTTATTGTATTGGTAAGCCCTTGTCCCTTGATAGATAAGGGTTTGGTGGCAGTCAACTGATTTTTCCAATACAATACACTACAAGCTAAATTAGCAATGCTTTGTGGAAAGCGGAAGCTGGTAGAAAGGGATAGTTTTTTGCACTTTACTTTTTCCAGTGAGTTTACGGCATAACGCCATCCATATATTTGCTGGTGCGTGTCTCCAACTATTACTTTTACGCACTGTTGTTGCATAAAAACATGCAGCATGGCAGGGGAAGCGTCCTGCCCCTCATCAAATAGAATACAGTCGTAAGGCAATTGAATATTGGCCAACTGGAATTTCTTTAAATAGAAATCGTGTATAATTTCAATCTCAGCTTTATCCATCTTACTCAATAAAACCCGGGTGCCTTTTTCTATATAAGTGTAAAAACGTTTTACAAATTGATTGGCTTTTTCATCGGTAACAGTATCTAAATAATTTAAATCCTGTACACGAGCTTTATCACTGTTGCAGAAATAAGCAATGAATTTATTAATATGGTTGGCTACAACATATTCCCCATGTTTTTCACCATCTCCGTTTAAATTTAGTAATTCTGTAATTTCATGAGTTTTAAAGGACTGGGCTTTTACTTTATAGTTACTGCCTTTAACAATATAGTTAAAGGCCAATGAATGCGCCGTTTCTACCCTTACATTATGAAGCTGATGCTCGGCAAATTTTCTGGCAGCATCTAGCTTAACCGATTTATTAAAAGCAATATAAAGGATGCGTGAAGAGGATGGCTGCTTTGCAGCATATTGAATAAGGGTAGTGGTTTTGCCAGAGCCAGCAACAGCATTGATGGCAATATCACCCGTTGATTGAATGATGGTATTTTGCTCGTTGGTAAATATTGGGGAACTCTCTTTGCTCATACACCGCAATGATAGGTAATATTTTGTTGCTAACTTGCAGTATAAATACTTAGAATATGGATATTAGTTTAAATACCCCTGCATTGTTATTTCCTGCTATCAGCTTGATTATGTTAGCCTATACTAACCGATTTTTAGCCTTGTCTAACCGGGTTAGAAGCCTTCACGATAAATATGCCAGTCACGAACAACCCCATCTAATTCATCGGCAAATAAAAAATCTGCGCTACCGGCTAAAATTAATTAAAAATATGCAGGCCTTGGGCGTACTTACTTTTTTAAGCTCCATACTCTGTATGTATTTTATTTATGCTGAATGGAAAGTGATGGCACATTGGATTTTTGCCATTAGCCTCATCACTTTTGCATTGTCATTAATGCTTTCACTGTTAGAGATTCAGTTAAGTACAAAAGCATTGGAAATTGAATTGAGCGATATGGAAGGATTAGAAGATCCTTCGGTGATTCAATATTTAAAAAGTAAGTTTTAGTAACCACCTATTGTGCCCGCTTGTATCAACAATTCTGGGCACTTTAAATGTATTTTAATATGCTCAATAAAATTATTCGATTTAGCATACACAATAAACTTATTATAGGTGTTATTACCATTGCAATGGTTGTATGGGGAATCTGGAGTGCTGCTAAATTACCTGTTGATGCTTTGCCAGATATTACCAACAATCAAGTACAGGTAATTACAACAGCACCTACACTTGCAGCGCAAGAAGTAGAACAGTTTATTACCTATCCGGTAGAAAAGGCATTGGCAAACATTCAAGGAGTGGTAGAAATGCGTTCATTCTCTCGATTCGGATTAAGTATGATTACCATTGTATTTGAGGAAACTGAAAATATTTATTTTGCGCGACAATTGATTAATGAAAGATTGAAAGAGGCCGAGCAGCAAATCCCTAAAAATATGGGCAGGCCTAAATTGGCTCCAGTTACAACGGGACTAGGCGAAATTTATCAGTATATAATTCATCCAAAAAAAGGAAGTGAACAAAAATATTCTGCCATGGATTTACGCACCATGCAGGATTGGATAGTAGGGCGACAACTAAGTGGGATAAAAGGAGTAGCAGAAGTCACAGCCTTTGGAGGAAACATCAAACAATATGAAGTAGCCATTAATCCCGATAGGCTTAAGGCAATGAATACAAGCATTCCAGAAATTTTTACTGCACTCGAAAAAAATAATCAAAATACGGGCGGGGCTTATATCGATAGAAAACCCAATGCTTATTTTATCAGGGGTATTGGATTGGTTAAAACATTTGCTGACATTGAAAATACAATTGTAAAACAACAGAATGGAATTCCAGTATTGATAAGAGATGTTGCCACAGTTCAGTTGGGTTCACCGCCACGCTATGGTGCCATCACCTTTAACGGTGAAAAAGAAGTGGTGGGTGGTTTGGTGCTCATGATGAAAGGAGCCAACAGCGCAGCAGTAGTAGCATTGGTAAAAGAAAGAATGCTGAATATTCAAAAATCATTGCCAGCAGATATAATTATTGAGCCTTTTTTAGATCGTACCAATTTAATTAACAGAGCCATTCATACCGTTCAAACAAACTTAATTGAGGGCGCATTAATCGTAATTTTTGTGCTGGTACTTTTTTTGGGTAACCTAAGAGCTGGATTAATTGTGGCTTCTGCCATTCCTCTTTCTTTATTGTTTGCTATGTCGCTCATGAATTTATTTGGCGTGAGTGCAAACTTGATGAGTTTGGGAGCAATTGATTTTGGATTAATTGTTGACGGTGCTGTAATTATTGTTGAAGCTACATTACATCATTTGGGATTGAGAAAAACCCAAGCAATATTTACACAACAACAAATGGATGAAGAAGTATACCAATCGGCATCGGCTATTAGAAACAGTGCTGCATTTGGTGAAATCATTATTTTAATTGTATATATTCCCATTCTTACACTTACTGGAATTGAAGGTAAAATGTTTCGCCCTATGGCGCAAACAGTAGGTTTTGCCATTCTGGGATCACTCTTGCTTTCGCTTACTTATATTCCCATGATGTGCGCTTTGTTTTTACCTAAGAAAATAAGCTCTAAGCAAAATTTCTCAGAAAAGATGATGATTTTTTTTCAACGCATATACCAACCACTAATTCAGGGAGCTATTAAAATAAAATATACCATAGTGGTAATTACTGGGGTATGCTTTTTTGTTTCACTTATTATTTTTAAACAATTGGGCGGTGAATTTATTCCCACTTTAGAAGAAGGAGATTATGCCATTGAATTTTTATTGCCGCAAGGATCTTCTTTATCACAATCTACTGAAACCATCCTACTTGCAGAACGAATGCTTCGACAGTTTCCAGAAGTTAAAATGGTGGTGGGTAAAACAGGTTCGGCTGAAATAGCTACCGATCCTATGCCGCCCGAAGCCAGTGATTTAATGGTAATATTAAAAGATAAAAAAGAGTGGACTACTACCAAAAACTTTTACGACTTGGCAGACAGTATGAGTGAAAAATTGGGGGCTATTCCAGGCGTAATAGCCGAACCTAGTCAACCCATACAAATGCGGTTCAATGAATTAATGACGGGCATACGACAAGATGTAGCCATTAAAATATTTGGAGAAAATTTAGACAGTCTAGCCAAATACGCCAACAAAGTAGCTGCCGCCATTGGTAAGATTCAAGGAATAACCCAGCCAAGGGTAGAGCGGATAGATGGACTTCCACAAATTACCATTGAATACGACCGAGCAAGATTGGCCAGCTATGGATTAAATATTGAAGACGTAAATCATGTTATCAGTACCGCTTTTGCGGGCGAAACTGCAGGTGTTGTTTATGAAAATGAAAGAAAATTCGATTTGGTTTTAAGGCTTCAAAGTGATTATCGCAGTTCAAAAGACAATGTGAATGCACTGTATATTCCGTTAAAAAATGGCAACCAGATTCCCTTATCACAGGTGGCAACCGTATCTTTTAAAACCGGACCTGCACAAATAAGTAGGGAAGCAGGTAAACGCAGGGTATACATTAGTTTTAATGTAAGTGGTAGGGATGTAGAGGGAGTAGTAAAAGATGCACAAAAAATATTAAATGAACAAGTGAAATTACCCGTTGGATATTATTATACTTATGGTGGAAGTTTCGAAAATTTACAAAAAGCATCTGCTCGTTTAATGATTGTGGTACCAATAGCTTTATTATTGATTTTTTTTATACTCTACTTAAGTTTTCGTTCTGTAAAAGATGCAACACTTATTTTTACGGCTATTCCCATGGGAGCCATTGGCGGGGTATTTGCATTATTGGTAAGAGATATGCCATTTAGTATTTCTGCGGGGGTTGGCTTTATTGCCTTATTTGGCGTGTCGGTACTAAACGGTATTGTGTTAATAAGCACATTCAATCAACTAAAAAAAGAAGGAATAGCCAATACAATAGAACAGGTAATACTTGGCACCAGTACACGCCTGCGACCGGTGTTAATGACGGCAGCGGTTGCCGCACTTGGCTTTCTTCCAATGGCATTAAGTAATGGTGCAGGTGCAGAAGTTCAACGGCCTTTAGCTACTGTTGTAATTGGTGGGTTAATTACTGCAACTTTTTTAACATTAATTGTGCTGCCTTGTTTGTACATTATTGTTTCAACTAAAAATACTATGCGTAAACCATCTGTTCTAGTAATGAGTTGTGTGATGCTACTTGGATTATTGGGTGGAGTAAGTGCACAGCAAACGGTATTGAAAAGAGTAACGGTAAATGAAGCCCTTTTGCTTGCTAGTAATAATCTATTATACCCAATTAATAAAGCGCAAATTGATAGGAGCAAAGCGCAGGTTAACACGGCAAATGCCTTGCCGAAAACAGGAGTTTTTACAGAAAATGAAGATATGCGAACCAGTGATCAAACTGGGATATTAAAAATTGGCATCTCTCAAAGTATTGCCTGGCCTGGTTTGTATAAAGCACAAAAATATCTTTATAACCAACAGTCAAAATACCAAACACTTAATACTATACTTATAGATGCACAGCTTAAGAAAGATATTCGCACTGTTTATTATCAACTTTGGTATTTGCAAAGCAAACAATATTTATTCATACGCTTAGATAGTATTTATAAATCTTTACACGCTGCTGCCATACTAAAAGTGAAAGCAGGTGATCGTCCCGGAATAGACAGTATTGCCGCCAACGTAAGAATGAGGGAGTTGATGGCCATGATGGATCAGGTTAATCAAGAATTGATGATTCAGCAGCAGTTGCTGATGCAGTTGTTGAATAGTGAAGAAAAAATATTACCCATATTGCAGCCCCTAGAAAAAATAGCAATACCTCATTTTGTAGCAGATAGTATTCATCCGCTACTGGTATTGCAGGAGCAAAATATTAATATTGCCAATGCGGGAATTGGGGTTGTGAAAAATGAAAATAAACCAGAATTTTCAGGACGTTTTTTTTCACAGCGATTATGGGGTGCTCCCAATCCCTTTTACGGATTTTCTGTTACCGCTTCATTTCCATTACTGAATGCTAACGCTTATCGGAATAAAGTAAAATTTGCAGAAGCGGGAAAGGTGGTGGAGCAAAAGCAATTTGAATATGATAACCAGTTACTACTTGCAAAAAAAGCAGAAGCAAAAGCCAATGTAGAAAAGAATAAAACTGTTTTAACTTTTTATGAAACAGCAGGCATACAACAGTCCTATGAAATTATTAAAGCAGCTACATTAGCGTATAAATCAGGCGAGGTAAGCTTTGCAGAGCTATCGCAATATTTAGCACAAGGAATTGATATTCAAAAAAATTATTTAGAAAATCTAAATATATACAACCATTCTGTTATTCAATACAATTACTATCTCAATCAATAAGGATGAAAAATTTATTTACGCATCTCTCCAATATTATTTTTATAACGGTATTCATTGCTTGTGGAAGCAAGGATACCCAAAAGGTAAAAACAGTTGAAGCACCCGTGCTGCATGAAGCTGAAACAACAGATATTGCTGAGCTTACTCAAGCGCAGATTAAAACAATTGGCATTGAAATGGGCTTTATTGAACAGAAGCAATTAACTGCTTCACTTAAAGCCAATGGAGTACTTAAAATACCCAATCAACATAAGGCAAGTGTGCATTCACTTTACAGCGGTGTAATCAAATCAATATTGGTAATACCAGGTAATTTTGTAAAGAAGGGACAAACCATAGCCACCGTTTCAAATCCTGAATTTATACAATTGCAAAGTTCCTATTTAAGCACCCGCTCAAAAATTCAACTGGCAGAGTTGGAATTGAAGCGACAGCAAGAGCTGAATGAAGGCAATGCAGGTGCACTTAAAAATTTGCAAAGTGCTGAAACAGATCTGCGTAATTTAAAAATATCCAAATCAACTTTAGCGCAACAATTACGTTTGATGGGATTAAACCCAGAACAGCTTTTAAATGAAAAATTAGTTTCTGAGTTATCCATTAAAAGTCCCATTAGTGGTGTAATAAGCAATGTAACTGTAAAAATGGGCTCCTATATTGATTTATCTTCTGTAGTAGTTGAAGTGGTAGATAATAGCAAGTTGCACTTAGATTTATTTGTGTATGAGAAAGACATTCACAAATTAAAAAATAACCAGACCATACATTTCAGCATTACCAATAATCCGGGTAAGGAATATGATGCAACCATACATTCATGGGGATATGCGTTTGAAGATGAGAGCAAAGCTGTGTCTGTTCATGCTGAGGTAGAAGGCGATAAAACGGGCTTGATAGAAGGCATGAATGTAACGGCAATTATCAGTCTCAATAAAGCTACTTCACCTGCGGTACCTACTGAGGCAATTGTAACGGTGGAAGGGCTGGATTTTATTTTTGCAATGATGAATAGCAAACCAAAAAGCGATTCAGCAATTGGATATATTTTTAAACGCATACCCATAGCAAGAGGCAATTCAGATATTGGATATACCGCAATTACATTGCTGAAAGAAATACCCAAAGATGTTAAAGTGGTAACAAAAGGAGCTTTTTTTGTGTCGGCTAAAATGACCAATAATGCCGAGCATGAACATTGAGGTGATACCTGCCAATCTTAGTTTCCATAAAACTTACACCACTCGCTCAACCCACATATTTCACACTTAGGATTTCGAGCAATGCAAGTATAGCGGCCGTGAAGTATCAACCAGTGATGGGCTCTGTAAACATGTTCGGAAGGTATATTTTTTATCAATTCTTTTTCTACGGCTAATGGGGTACTGGCTCTGGGGCTTACCAAGCCAAGGCGGTGACTCACCCTATACACATGCGTGTCTACCGCCATATTGGGTTGTTCATCTATTACGCTGGTAATTACATTGGCTGTTTTTCTACCAACACCGGGCAATTGAACTAATTCATCTACCGTCATAGGCACTGTTCCATTAAATTTTTCTAAAAGCATATTGGCCATGCCAATCAGGTGTTTGGTTTTATTATTGGGATATGAAATGCTTCTGATTAAGGGGAATAAATCGTCGAAGCTGGCTGCTGCCATTTTTTGCGGACTAGGATAAACTGAAAATATATTTGGGGTAGTTAAATTCACCCTTTTATCGGTACACTGTGCTGAAAGTATTACGGCTACCAATAGTTGAAAAGGATTGTCGTAAACCAATTCCGTCTCGGCAATGGGAGTGGTGTTGAGGAAATAATTGATGACTGCCTTGTAGCGATCTTTTTTTAGCATACACAAATGTAGAAGCAAAGGCTTAAAATATTGCCAAGGGTTGCGTAATTTATTTCTTGCTCAATTTAGCGTAATCAAGTATGGCTTTAATAGATTGTTTAGAGGGTGATTTTAGTTGAAGTAGATTGAGTTGTTCAATCGATCTTTCAATACTATTTACCCGATGCTTTAGTTCAGCATCTTCTTCAATAGCTTTACCTATGGCGGCGGTTAATTCCGGCGTGCAATCCTTGTATACGTACATAATCAATTCCTCTTCTTTAAAGTTTTTCATAAGCAGCTATCTGCATGATTCAAAGAGGGCACGGGATGCTATTAAAACGCTGGGCTTTTTTAAATATTGTTATCAATTAAAATAACTACCCAAAATAGCTGGTGAACGAAGTTCTGGTTGAATTATTTTTTGGCAGCAGCGGAATCTTCCAGAATAAAAATATCTTCCCCATCTTTTTTCATGAGGTAACGCTCACGGGCGTATTTCTCCAGCGCGGCGGGACTATTTTCTAAATCACCCAATTCTTTTTTGGTCTTGTCTATTTCCTGCTGGTAATAGGCTTTTTTCATTTCAAGTTTGTGAAGTTCATCCCTTCTTTCTTTTTGTTGAAAGTAGTCGCGTTGGTCGTAAAATAACATCCACACAACAAAGAATACTGATGCAATTAAGTATTTGTTGGTGATATATGGAATTATTTTCTTCATGTACAAACAAAAGATTGGCAGATAAAAGTAATCATAAACCTCTATCTGCCAATGCTTATTTAGTGCCTAAATATGCGGCAATTATTTGCCAAACTTAATTTTACCTTTTGGATAAACGCCAGTACTTCCCAACATTTCTTCAATACGAATTAACTGGTTGTATTTTGCAATACGATCGGTACGAGAAGCAGAACCAGTTTTAATTTGGCCACAGTTCAATGCCACTGCTAAATCCGCAATGGTTGTATCTTCTGTTTCACCACTGCGGTGACTCATAATGGTATTATAGCCATTGTGCTGGGCAAGCGTTACTGCGTTAATAGTCTCGGTTAGGGTCCCAATTTGGTTTACTTTCACCAGTAAGGCATTGGCAATCTGCTTGTCAATACCTTGTTGAAGGCGAGTAACATTGGTAACAAATAAGTCATCTCCCACTAATTGGCACTTGCTTCCAACAGCCTGTGTAAGGGCTTTCCAACCATTCCAATCGTCTTCTGCCATACCATCTTCAATAGATGCAATTGGGTATTGCTTCACCCACTTTTCCCAATATTTTACCAGCTCATCGCTGCTCATTATTTTGCCATCACTCTTGTGGAAAACATATTTTTTCTTTTTCGCATCCCATAATTCACTGTTGGCAGCATCCATGGCAATAACAATTTGAGAGCCAGTTTTGTAACCAGCGGCTTGGATAGATTCCAATACCGTTTCAATAGCTTCTTCATTACTTTGGATATTGGGTGCAAAACCACCTTCATCACCCACATTGGTGCTATAGCCTTTTTTCTTCAATACGCCTTTGAGGGTATGAAAAATTTCTACACCCCAACGCAAGCCTTCACTAAAAGAGGGCGCACCAACTGGCATGATCATGAATTCTTGGAAATCAATTTTATTATCAGCGTGAGCACCACCATTTAAAATATTCATCATAGGCATGGGCAATGTTTTAGCATTGGTGCCACCGATATAACGGAACAAAGGTAAATCAGCTTCTTCAGCGGCAGCTTTTGCTACAGCCATACTCACCGCTAAAAGCGCGTTGGCGCCTAGTTTGGTCTTGTTAGGCGTACCATCTAAATCAATCATGGCTTCGTCAATTGCAGCTTGTTGGGTAATATCATATCCTACAATTGCATCGGCAATAATATCATTTACATTTTTAACTGCTTTTAAAACGCCTTTTCCCAGGTATTTTTTCTTGTCGTTATCACGCAATTCAGCCGCTTCATGAATACCTGTACTGGCACCGCTTGGAACGGCAGCTCTTCCCATTGCGCCATTTTCTGTTAAAACATCTACTTCTACGGTAGGGTTACCGCGACTATCCAGAATTTGTCTTGCATGTACTTCAATAATGTAGCTCATTGGTTGTTAATTGATTTATTTTTGTAATATCATTATTTCAAGTGCCGAAGATAAGAAATATGTAGTTTATACACTTATCAATCCTGTTAAGGAATGGAAAACCTTTTCTAATGAGTTCTTAGCAGTGAGGTTTTCTAGCTGATCATCGGCCACAATTTTACCCTTGTGAATGATGATTACCCTGCTACAGATGGCTTCTACTTCTTGCAGAATATGGCTTGAAAAGAGAACGGTTTTATCCTTACCAAGCTCTTTAATTAGGTTGCGGATTTCTATGATTTGGTTGGGGTCTAGTCCACTCGTAGGTTCATCTAAAACAATTACTGCGGGATTGTGTAAGATGGCGGCAGCCAGCCCCACTCGCTGCTTATATCCTTTGGAAAGCTCGCCAATTTTCTTGTGTTGCTCTGCATCTACCCCCACTTTTTTAATAATATCGTCCACCGTCTTATTACCACGGTCTGCCGTCCACTGTCCACTGCCTATTCCATGCACCCCAGCCACAAAAGCAAGGTATTCTTTTAGGTACATATTGGTGTAAAGGGGATTGGCTTCTGGGAGGTAGCCTATTTTTCGCTTACAATCAATAGGGTATTGCTGCATATTAATTCCACAGATTTGAATGCTGCCCTCATCGGGAGGCAGGAAGCCTGTGATCATTTTTAGGGTAGTAGTTTTGCCAGCGCCATTCGGCCCAAGAAAGCCTACAATTTCTCCTTTGTTTACCGAGAAACTAAGTTGATCAACTGCTTTTTGTGCACCATAATATTTAACCAATCCAGCAACTTCAATGGACATACCCTTAGTTTTTTCAAAAATAACTTAAATACGGTAGTATACTTGTTAAAAGCTACATGATCTATTTAATTACTTAAGCCAATTCAAAACAGGTTAACCCCCTTTTATTTCTATCTTCACGCTTATTATGAGCATAAGTTTCCAAGATCTCAACCTCAATACTGCCTTATTTTCTGCGTTGGATGATTTGGGTTTTACGCACCCAACTACCATACAGCATAGGGTATTTCCCATTGCCATGTCTGGCAGAGATATTTGTGGTATTGCCCAAACGGGTACAGGTAAAACCATTGCCTATCTATTGCCTTGCTTAAAACAATGGAAATTCAACAAGAATAAAGATCCGCAAGTATTAATTGTTGTTCCTACCAGAGAATTGGTTGCGCAAGTGGTGGAAGATATTAAAAAGCTATCTCCCTATATGAGTTTGATTGTAAAGGGAATTTATGGGGGTGTAAATATCAATACCCAAGCGCTTGAATTAGAGAAAGAAGGCGTTGATATTTTAGTGGCAACACCGGGTAGACTATACGACCTTGCCATGAATGGATCTTTTAAAACCAAATTCATCAAAAAATTGGTGATTGATGAAATGGACGAAATGCTGAATTTGGGCTTTCGTACCCAGCTAAAAAATATCATGGATTTGTTGCCACAGAAAAGGCAAAACCTTTTATTTTCTGCTACCATTACAGAAGAAGTGGAAGCGCTAATAGCATCTTATTTTAATGATCCCATACGGGTGGAAGCAGCACCCACAGGAACCCCACTTGAAAATATTGAACAAACCAATTATATAGTCCCTAACTTTTATACCAAAGTAAATTTATTGGAATTATTATTATTGAATGATGCTTCCATGACGAAAGTATTGGTATTTGCCGCCACCAAAAAATTAGCAGATCAGCTGTATGAACAATTGGAACCTTCTTTTTCAGGTAGGGTTGGAATTATACATTCCAATAAAGAACAAAACCATCGTTTCAATACGGTTAAGCAATTCAAAGAAGGAAATTATCGTTTTTTAATTGCTACCGATATTGTTGCGCGTGGGATTGATATTGCGGAAGTATCGCATGTAATTAATTTTGATACACCCGATATACCCGAAAACTATATTCATAGAATTGGTAGAACGGGAAGAGCCGATAAAAAAGGCATTTCTATTACTTTTACAAGCCCCAGTGAAGCCAACCATAAAGCAGCTATTGAACAATTGATGAAATATACTATTCCTTTGCTGCCTCTTCCTTTAGATTTGTTGATTTCTACGGAATTAACCGAAGATGAAAAGCCAAAGGTATACATGAAAATACCGTATGTGAAAATTAAAAAGAAACCAGATGCGGGTGCTGCATTTCATGAAAAATCTGCAAAAAACAGCAGGCGTACAGTAAAAGTCAGCCGCAAAGATGAGATGCAGAAAAAGTATAAAAAGCCAATCAAAAGAGCCCCTAAAAAATAATTTTCATTAATTATGCTTTAAAAAAAGCATCCATGGTTATTTCATGTTGTAAGAGGCCTGTATAGCTGTCTCTATTTTTAATGCCATTGGTGGTTAACATGGTTAGGAACAAGGTTTTTTTTGTTTGGGTGGCTTGCTGAAAAATACTTAATTTCTCTCGTAGTTCATCAGCATATTTTTTGGTGATTTCAAATGGATGGATAGAAAATTTTAACTCACAAATATGAATACATTGATCTTGCCTATCAATTACTAAATCAATTTGCGCACCTCTTTCCTCCCCTAGGGTTTTGGTTTGCCAAATACTGGTCTCGGTATAAACGCCCTCAATACCCAATGTCTTTTTTATTTGAAGAATATGTTTTATGCCTATATTTTCAAAAGCCAATCCACTCCAGCTTTTCCATGAATTTCCTGTGGATAATTTTATCCAAGTACCTGGCCCAGTTGATCTACAGTTTTCTATAAATTTCAAATAAAATAAACAGTACTCATCTGTTAATTTATAAATAATATCTTTTGCATTTTTGCCAAATGGAATATAAGCAGTAATAAACCCAGATTCAATAAGTTCTTCAAGCAATTGAGTAATACCTCCTCCAGAACTTAGTTTACAAACTTCTATAATTTCATTTCTTGATAATCCCTTTCCTTTTTTTGAAAGCGCCCTGATAATAGCTAAGTGATAATTTGCATCATCAAAAAGCGAATAAAAAAGTTCTTTGAATTCTTTTTGTAATAAGCCGTCCTTAGAAAAGCATATTTTATCAATCGCTTGTACCGCACTTTCTCCTTTTTCAATTGCTTTTAGATATTGAGGAATGCCACCCATACCCATATACAATTGCAATAATTGGTATCTATCTAGATTTATTTTCCTTGCTTTTAAAAATAATTCCATCTCTCCAATTGTAAAAGGCAACAGCCTTATTTTTCGAGTAACTCTATTGTGCAGCCCGCCCCTGTTGTTCACTACTTTTTCAATCATCCAGGAAGCAGCAGATCCACAAATCACTACCACTAAATTTTTTTGAACAGATGCCCAAGTATTCCAAAAATTTTCAAATGCTTGCATGAAACCTGAACGGGGTGAGCTGAGCCAAGGGAATTCATCAAAAAAAATCACTTTTCTTTTCCTTTTTACCAATGGGGTGAGGTGTTGTATGAGCATTCCGAATGCCTCCATCCAACCACGTGGTTTGGCCAAGCCGAACCCTGTTTTCTTAGATAAAGCAGTACTGAAATTTTCTAATTGCTGATGGATTGAAGCATGGTGGATTCCTGATATTTCAAACGCCAGCTGATTTTCAAAAAAATTTCGAATTAAAAAAGTTTTACCTACCCTTCGTCGCCCATACACCGCCAAAAGTTCAGGTTCTCCTGATTTCAATAGCGTTGATAGTATATTTTTTTCTACATCTCTTCCTATAATTGTTTCCATAATTCCGCTGGTTGATATATTGCTAGTATTGTTTTAATAGCGCATTATTTTTAACTGAACAGTTATTTATATTTCGCCAAATATATAAAATTAGCACTTATTTGGCGAGATATAAAAGATTTATATTTCGCCAAATATATGGAATAAGTACTTATTTGGCGAGATATAAATATGAATTATTGAATACGGCTACCATTAAAATTTAATTGCCATTTCAGGTAAACGGCTAAAGCCGTACTTTTGCCAACTCAATTGAAGAAAATATGCTGAATAAGCTAGAAGCAATTAAAGCGCGGTTCGATCAAGTAGGCATAGCCCTTACCAACCCAGAAATTATTAATAACCAAAAAGAATTTGGAGTATACAGCAAAGAGTATCGCTCTCTAGAAAAAATTGTACAACCCTATGAAGCCTATATTCGCGTGCTTGCCGATCACCAATACGCTAAAGAAGCGTTAAACAGCAACGATGATGAAATGCGGGAACTCGCTAAAATGGAATTACCCGAACTCGATGAAAAGAAAGATGCACTAGAGAAAGAGCTTACCAAATTATTGATTCCCAAAGATCCACAAGACGATAAAAATGCCATTCTAGAAATACGTGCGGGTACGGGTGGTGATGAAGCCAGCCTTTTTGCAGGGGATCTATTGGGCATGTATCTCCGCTACTGCGCTAAAAAAGGATGGAAAACAGCTGTAGTAACTGAGAGTGAAGGAACTGTTGGAGGTTATAAAGAAGTAATTGTTGAAGTAAGTGGAGAGGATGTGTATGGTGTATTGAAATTTGAAAGTGGGGTACACCGAGTACAAAGAGTACCCAATACAGAAACCCAGGGAAGGGTGCATACTTCCGCCGCTACGGTGGCTGTTATGCCCGAAGCGGAAGAACTAGATTTTGAATTGAAAGAAAGCGATGTAAAAATGGAGACCGCCAGAAGTGGTGGCGCGGGGGGACAAAACGTTAATAAAGTAGAAACAAAAGTATTTCTTACCCATATTCCCACAGGGGTTGTTGTTGTTTGTCAAACCGAACGTTCTCAATTGGGAAATAGAGAAAAGGCAATGACCATGTTGCGGACTAAATTATACGAAGAGCAGGTTCGCAAACAAGAAGACGAAATATCTCGCCAGCGTAAAACCTTGGTAAGTACTGGGGATAGAAGCGCAAAAATTAGAACTTATAACTGGCCGCAAGGAAGGGTAACCGATCATCGGATTGGGTTAACTTCCTATAACTTAGACGCTGTTATAAATGGTGAAATAGAAGAATTTATTGAGGCGTTGCAGATGGCCGAAAATGCTGCCAAAATGGTGAACCAATAACTAAAAAAAGCTGTCGCATTTCTACGACAGCTTTTTTATTAATTAACGATGGAGATTTTATTTCTTACAAAAATCACCAATTTCTAAGCTAATTCTTGCGAACAAGAATCTACCATTAATTCCAAATTGATTTACAGGGAATAAGAAACGCTCACGGTTTGAAACATCTCTTGCAGCAGCATATCCACCCGTGGTTTTAGCAGTGCCAAGTGCACTTGCCACAGGGTTTGTGTATACATTGGCAGCACTATTTCTAGGGTCAACAAAAATTCTATCAGGATATACGTCTAACAAATTGTTGGCTCCAAAAGAGAAGGAAGAATTCTTATAAAAGCGGTAAGTAACTACTAAATCAGTATTTATTTTTGCACTAAAACTTTGATCTACTTCAAATGCAACATCATTCCAGAATGCACCTGCCGCATTTACCGAGCGAGGATCAACAATATTAACTGACTCAATTTTACCAAAGCGAACAGCTCTTAACAAGAAATTGAATTTCTTGATGGTGTAGTTAACAGTAAAGTTGATTTTACTATTAGGTTGCGCCACTTCAATTCTTGAACGTTGTTGACGATCAAACAATAAATTCTTAAAATCCTGTGCAGGATCTTTGGTTGGATCTGTTAAACTAGGATTGTTTACCGCATCATCAATTTTTGAATTGGTATTGATGCCACCCATTACTTTATTCTCATTAAAATTAGCTGCTAGGGATACAAATCCATTTCCTTTACCTAACTTATATTTCTGGGTAAGTACCAGATCTATACCTCTAGTGCGGGTGTTTACAGCATTGGTCCAGAACTGAACACTTGAAACAGCAGGATCTATACCAGCACCAGTAAGAATGCCATTCACCAGTGAGTTTGTTCTAGCAAATTGTGTAGAAAGTACAATTCTATTGTCGATATTAATATTGTAGGCGTCAATAGTGAAAGTGGTATTCTTTCCCAGTTTACCTACCAATCCAACCGTGAAACTGGTAGAAGTTTCGGGACTAAGGTCTTTAATTCCAAAAGCATTTTTTACAATCGGGTTGTTGTTATTTGCTGTTAAAACGGTTGTTGGAACGCCGGCCACAAATTGAGTGGACTGATTCTGAAAATACCTTTGTTGCAAAGAAGGGGCTCTAAAGCCAGTACTAACAGAACCACGAATAGCTAAATTTGATGTAAGATCATATTTGGCTGTAAGTTTAGCACCCGTTCCTTTGTAAGTAGAATTTTCTTCGCCATAGCTTTCGTACCGAAAAGCACCTCCAATAAGGAATTTTTTGGTTTGATATTCTAAGTCGATATAAGCAGAATTAATATTTCTTTTGGCCCTAACTTCATCACTTTTTTGAAAGCCAGGAAATACCTGTGAACCAGGTGCTGAAGGGCCACCAGCTATATTTACAACTTGACCAGTTGGCGTATACGTAATAGAAGGTACGGTGAACAATCTGCCACCATTTACAGAAGAACCCGTTTCGCCCGCAAAAATTCTATATTCTTCAAATCTATTTTCTAATCCTGTAGCAAAATTGAAGCTAGCTCCATTTTTTAGATCGTATTTACGCGATAAATCCATATTAATGGTATTCTGCGTAAACATTATTTTACCCGCATCAAATTTGGTTTGCACACCGGAAGAAGCAGGTAAAGAGGCATTACCCGTGTTTTGGATATTGAACCCAACACTATTATTGCCAAAAGTATTGCTCACATCAAACGACCAGGCCCCAAAACTCGTTTTTAGTCCCGCCATAAAAGATTGGTCTAATATTTTAGTATGAATCTGTGGCAAGAATCCATCTGTATAAAATCTAGATCCATTTGGGTTTACGGGTTGCTGGTTCCAAGCATTGGGATTGCGGCTAAAGCCAGAAGCGTTTCCGTCTCTTTGAGAAGCACCACCTGTAAAATAAATTTCTGTTTTGTCGTTTAGCTTAACACCCGTGTTAATGAATCCACCCAAATTGGTGCTGGCTGAATTTCCAGCCACTATATTTTGACGATTATATCCACTTGCAGCTACTTGAGCCTTGTCTTGATCTATCATCCATCTTCTAAAGTCGGCTGTTGGAACACCTGTTGGTGCGTTGGGGAAAGCACCTCCATTGCCTAGATATACCAAGGGAATATTGTCGATTCCACTTCTATTCGTTGCCTCTCTTTTTAATATCTGCATACTACCTGTGAGGTAAAACTTCTTATTAGAAATACCTCCAACAATATCCACTTGTTGGTTTAATCCGTCTTGAATTTTTATACCGCCATTATAAGGCATATTGGTATTATTTTGGCCAGTCATTGCAGAGATATTCAAACCTTTGTAATTTTTCTTTAGTACAACGTTTATTACACCTGCAATGGCATCAGATCCATATTGTGCAGCTGCACCATCTCTTAAAATTTCAATTCTTTCAATAGCTGCAACAGGAATTGCATTTAAATCGGTGCCCACAGATCCTCTTCCAACAGTACCATTGATATTTACCAATGCCGTATTATGTCTGCGCTTGCCATTCAATAAAATCAAGGTTTGATCGGGCCCTAAACCCCTTAATCCCGAAGGATCAATATGATCCGTACCATCCGAAATGGTTTGTCTTGCTGACTGAAATGAAGGTGCCACATAAGTTAATAATTGGGTAAGATCTGCTTGTGCAAAATTTTTAATTTCCTTCATCTGAACCACATCAACAGGAACGGGCGTTGAAATACTGCTTCTCGGAAACTTATTCCTAGAACCAATTACTACAACCTCACTTGTTTCTTGAGCCTCTTTCAAAAATACCGTAGGTAAATTAATGGTGCTGCCTGCAACAACTGTTACTTTAGTCTTTTCAGTAGCAGTACCCACATAACTAGTTAACAAAGTATAAATACCAGCGGGGAGATTTAAGCTGAAATTTCCTTCCGCATCCGAAATAATAGTGGTATTTCTACCCTCTACTTTAATTGTTGCTCCTGCAAGAGGCTGCCCCGAAGCATTTTTTACAGAGGATTTTATGATTCCTCCTTGTGCAAAAATTGCGACGCTAATAAACAGCATACCCATCAATGGTAGCAGTCTTTGAATTAATGCTAATTTTTTCATAATACAGTTTAGTTTGAATAAAAATATAGAAAATACAATTATTTTCTATAAAAATTGGCTTATTATAGGTATTGTTTTACTTTTTATGATGAAAAAGTATTAAAAAATAAACATTTTATTTATAATAATATATATTTTATTGTTATATATTCTCTTTTTCTTTTAAGCTTAATTCCCATTTCCAAGCGGTATCCATCATTTCTTTGAGGCCATATTGAATATTCCAACCCAGTTTTTTTACGGCAGCATCATTATTTGCATAGATGGCTACCACATCTCCAGCGCGACGAGGGCCTGTTTCGTAATTCAGTTTTACGCCGCTTACTGTTTCAAAACTATGAATAGCTTCCAGCACACTAACCCCATCGCCCGTACCTAAATTAAATATATCGCAGGTTGTTTCATTTTTTTCGGCTAATAAATACTGAACAGCTAAAGTATGCGCATGGGCTATATCTGAAACATGAATATAATCGCGAATACAACTGCCATCTCGGGTGTCGTAATCGGTGCCATGCACCCACATTTTAGGTAGTTTTCCAATGGCAGTCTGGGTAATTGCAGGCACCAAATTTTGCGGTTTGCCCACGGGCAACTCTCCAATATATATAGATGGATGAGCTCCAACTGGATTAAAATATCGCAATAAAATAGTATTGGTAGCAGTAGCGTTGGTAAAATCTTTCAGAATTTCTTCTCCCATTTGCTTTGTTGCGCCATAGGGCGATTCTGCTTTTTTGGTAGGCGTAGCTTCTGTTACAGGAATTGCATCTGGATTGCCATACACCGTGCAAGAAGAGGAGAATACAAAATGCGGCACTCCAAATTCCTGCACACATTTTAATAAATTAATTAAGCCAAACATATTATTCTCATAATAGCGAAGTGGCTCCTGTACCGATTCTCCTACTGCTTTGTAAGCTGCAAAATGAATAATGCCATCTATATCGGTATGTTCTTGAAAAACGGCTTGCGTATCATCAAAATTCTTGAGGTCCACCGCATAGTTCTTAACTTTTTTGCCCGTAATTTTTTCTATACCTTCTAATGCAGTATTCGTGGATCTGGAAAAATCATCCAGTGATATCACGTCAAAACCATTTTCTAGTAGATCTACAATAGTGTGTGATCCAATATAGCCGCATCCACCCGTAACCAATATTTTTGCCATAGTATAAGATTATACTGTGCAAGATAAAACATGAAGGTGAATTGGGCAGAAATGATTCTTTAATTATACAAATAACTTAAGCAGAAAATAAACAATCGCAGCAATAATTGCAGATATCGGAATGGTAATAATCCAAGCCCAAAGTAGGTTTATAGTAACCCCCCAGCGAACCGCACTAAGTCGCTTGGTAGCACCAACCCCAATGATAGCACCCGTGATAGTATGCGTAGTAGATACGGGTATTTTAAAGTGTTCGGTCATGAATAAAGTAATTGCCCCAGCAGTTTCTGCCGCAACACCCTCTAATGGCGTTACTTTGGTAATTTTAGTACCCATGGTTTTTACAATTTTCCAACCTCCACTCATAGTACCCAATCCAATACAAAGAAAGCTGGTAAAGGGAACCCAAGGGTAGGCTGCTACAAAAGAATTAAAGTCTAGTATTACCCCGTGTGCTGACTTTTCATAAAAAATAATAGCCGCCCCAATAATACCCATTACTTTTTGTGCATCATTGCCACCGTGACCAATACTGAATGCAGCAGAAGACACCAATTGTAATTTTTTAAACCAGTTCTCTGCCTTATAGGGATTAGATCGTTTACACAGGTGTACAATAAGAATGGTAATTACAAATGCAATAAACATCCCAATTAATGGGGCAAAAAAAATGAATAAAAAAGTAGGAACTACTTTAACGTAATTTATTACGTCTACTCCTTTATCACTTAGCCCCCCAGCATGTGCTAACGCAGCACCTACAAACCCTCCCATTAATGTATGCGAAGAGCTGGAAGGTATACCGAACCACCAAGTAACTAAATTCCAAATAATGGCAGCAAGAATTCCAGCCAATAATACTTCGAGGGTAATAAATTCGGCGTTCACCCATTTTGCTACCGTATTGCCAATACCAAATTCTTTAAAAATGTATTTTGAAATAAAGAAGGCGGCAAAATTAAAAAATGCTGCCCACACAACCGCCTGAAATGGGGTTAATACCTTGGTAGAAACAATGGTTGCAATAGAATTTGCCGCATCGTGAAAACCATTAATATAATCAAAAATAAAAGCAAGTACAATAATAACTACCAGTAGTGTGAACATAAGTTCCGTTTTGCTTTACGCGTATTTGATGATAATAGATTCAATCACATTGGCTGCATCCTCACATTTATCTGTGGCTATTTCCATTACCTGATAAATTTCTCTTTTCTTAATCACTTCTTTGAAGTCGTTCTCCTGTTGAAACAACATTTCAATACTCATATCAAATACATCGTCTGCCTGATTTTCAATACTGTTTACTTTCACCATTGCTTCGGTCATCTCCCGTAAATTTTTCATATCTCGCAAGCCAAATACCGCTTTTTCAATTTCAATGGAACCTTGCAAAATAAGGTCTGCCATTTTTTGAATGCCAGTATCATTTGGATTTACATTGTAAAAATTTATTTTCTTCGCAGACGCATAAATATAATCTGCTATATCATCTAGAGCACTCGCTAAATAATGAATATCTTCCCGATCAAATGGAGTAATAAAATTCCTCCCCAATTCGGTAAAAATTTTATGGGTATTATCATCGTTTTTATGTTCCAAATCAATGATAAGCGTTAAGATAGCCGCTCTTTTATTGGGGTCAGGTTCACTCACCATCTCTTTTAGCTTGATACCCATTTCATGCACTTTTAATGCCACATCCTCAAAAAGCTCATAGAAAATTTTATTCTTTGGCATAAAAAAGCGACCGAATGTATTCATACCCATGGTAATTCTGTTTTAGCAAAAATAAGTGTATGCAAGCTATACTGCTAAGTAATATAATTGGTAACAATTCCTTAATACCCTTATTTTATTGAAAGATTTGTTTTTTATTCATAAACGATTAATAACCCTATTATTCCTTCTTACTTTCAAGCGTAAAACCAACCGTTGTGCCAATGTCTAATTTACTCCTCACATGAATGGTTTGCCTATGTGCTTCTATAATATGCTTACAAATTGCTAGTCCCAAGCCAGCACCACCAATATCTCTGCTTCTTCCTCTATCTGTTCTATAAAATCGTTCAAAAACCCTCGATAAATGTTCCTCGGCTATGCCAATTCCATCATCACTCAATTCTACTAATACATGCATTCCATCTGTTTTATAAATGCTGGCTACAATATGCCCCTCTTTTTTTCCGTACTTAACCGCATTTTCTACTAGATTATTTATTACTTGTCTTACTTTTTCTTTGTCAGCAAATACCGTAATTGGGTATTCACATCCTTTCTTTATTGCACACTTGGTATATTTTGCAGCCATTTTAATGGAAAGGGTTTCAAAAATTTCTTTTATTAAATCTTGAATAATAAAATTCTCTTTATACAGTGGCTGCTCCCCACTTTCTAGTTTAGATATTTCATCTAAGTCTTGTACCAAATGAACCATCCGATCTACATTTTTTGCAGCATTTTCTAGAAATCGTTTACTAATACTCGGATTGTCTATTGCCCCTCCCAATAAGGTGTCAACATAACCTCGAATAGCAAAAATGGGGGTCTTAAATTCATGGGCTAAGTTTTGTAAAAACTCTTTTCTATACGCTTCATTCTGCTTTAATAGTTCAATTTCTGCGCTTCGTTGTTCTGCCCATTTTTCTACATCTGCCCTTACCTCATCAATACTTTTTTGTGGCAAAATATACTTATAATAGGTTTCTTCTCTTTTGGTTGCTTTGGTTTGGTAAATAAATTTATATATCAATTTTATTTTTCTATAAATAAAAGATTCCAATACAAATCTTATGAGGAAATAACTACCTAAAAAAATAATAACAAAGGCTACCAATGCAATCATCCACTGAGGACGTAATAAATAAATACCCAACGATAAAGGAATAGAGAGAATACAAGCCGTAAAAGCTGAGAGCTGGTGCGGAGATAAATTTTTTGTTTTAAACATAGCTTGTTGCAAGTTAAGCATCAAACTTATATCCTACACCTTTAACCGTAGTTATACAATCTACGCCTAATTTTTGCCTCACTTTTCTTATATGTACATCAATGGTTCTGTCGCCCACAATCACATCATTACCCCAAACCTGTGAAAGAATTTCATTGCGAAGAAATACCCTGCCAGGTCTTGACGCTAATAAATACACCAATTCAAACTCTTTTTTAGCTAAAATCATTTCCTCTCCCTTAATATTTACCAAAAATTTTACTGGATCAATAGTAATTTCCCCAATACGAATTAATTTGTCTGTGTCTTTGGGATTGATTCTTCTAAATAATGCATTAACGCGACTAATAAGTACTTTGGTGCTGATGGGCTTATTTACATAATCATCCGCACCCATCTCAAGCCCTTTTATTTGAGAAGCTTCATCACTCATGGCCGTAAGAAAAATAATGAATGTATCTTGAAATAATGGCTGAGAACGTAAGATTTCGCAGACTTCTACACCAGTTTTTCGGGGCATCATTATGTCAAGAATAATCAAATCAGGTGTTATATTTTTTGCTTTTTCCAATGCCTCAATCCCATCTTTGGCAGTATGCACTTCATAGCCTTCTTTTTCTAAATTATAGCCTACAATCTCTAGAATATCAGGTTCATCGTCTGCAATCAGTATCTTCTTAGCCTTGCCTTCCATGTTAACATTAAGTTTACACAAAGTTAATTTCATTCCTTTGCAATCTCCTATTTTATCATTATTATCTAATTGTTAACACCTCTGGTGCTCATTTCTATGATTTTGCCATAAATGAACTTAGTTTTGTAAAATATGTGTAGCAGGCTGTTTTTGATACTAGTATTTTCTATTTTGCTGTATTCCCCAATTATGGCAAAGCAACTGGATAGCATTCCTCCCATCCCCCCAATGCGTCAATTGCACCATGAATATATTCTTAGGTCGCTTGAAGAAGTTGCAAAATTGAATCAGTTTTCACCTGAACTTGACTCCATAACAATACAATCAGCTGCAAAAAATATAAACCGACTCCGATCAATTATTGAATTAAACAATCAGCTTGACAATAACGGCAAATACACTTGGCTCAGAGGGGTAAATGATTTGCTCACCGCATTTATTACCGCATTTAAATCTCGCTTTATTACCAGCAGTCACTACTTGATGCTAATTAATTCCTATGACACGGCCATGCGTTTAACCTGGCAGGAAGATTCTATGGAGTGGCTGGTAAAATCGGGTAGCTTTGAATTGGGGACTATTTTGGTAAATAATTTTGCACTGCAGCAGAATAGGGGTTTGGAACTTGCAAAAGATGCATTGCTGGTAAAACAGTGTGAGCGGAATCCCGATAATATATTATCCATTCTCTCAAAAAATCCTACAACAGCTTCCGCCGATTCACTCATTGTAAAAGTTGCATTTAAAGATCCAGAAGCATTGTATAATTATGCAGCAGCACCCGATAAATTGGGTAAGAAAATTCAATCGGTAAATCATCCATTTGTAAAGCTATTATCGCAACTAGCACTTACCAGTACCGCTCGCATGTATTTTCCTTTTTTAGATCAATTGTACAAAGGCAAGCTAACCATGGATTCTATTACCCGTTACGTAGGCAATGATACCGCTATTGGATATTATAAGTTATTGGTTAAGACCAGAATTGAATATGCAGCTAGAATGAAACAGTGCGATACCCCTATGGCAGTAAAGGTATTGACGAACAAGTTAAAGTCAAAAGGAACAGAGCTTTTCATTAATGAAATCAATGCTTTGCACACTGAAAAAAGTGATGTAATTCGGTTTAAAAAAATAGAACTTCTTTCGCCTTCTGAATTGTATTATCTGGCTGTTTTGGGAGAAGAAGAACTGTATACTTCTAGTTTTGTGTCTGGTATTTATCCCCGTATTTTTAGTAAGATGCGTATACCAAGATCCGACACATTATTGCACTTGGTTTCAGAAGATTATTATAAAAAATTTATTAAAATAACTGCTGCATATAATAAGCTAGACGACTTCCTATCTAGAATGAATAGCCGAGATGCAGAAGTATTAATGAAACGTTTTGTAAGTAATCTAGACGATACCAAAACCTTGGAAGATGCGGTAGATATTGCCGACTCCTACGCCAGTATTTATAACGTATCTATCCGACAGTTAATGCTTAATAAAGTAGGCTTAGAACTGCAACGTTGTGAACTAGAGAAACAAAAAAGGGGACAAGTTATTTATGGTCTTCTGAAAACCATTTTTACCTCACTCGATTCTACCAATAAAAAAACAATGTCGGCCACATTGAATATACCCCCAGTTTTTGAACTACCATATAAAAGCATGCGAGATAGTATTACAGGGACTATAGCCATGCAATTATTTTTTTATGGTGATAAAGATGGGAATGTGGTATTCAACGCTTTCTTGAACAAATTCAATCAGCCATTTTGGAAAATTACCCGTAAATCGCAATGGGTAGAAGTAACCTCACTTAAAGGAATGCCTATAACTATTTTTGCCAACCTGCCATTGGATGAAATATTTGAGCTGGATGAAAAATCGCAAGACAGCTTGAGTGCTTATTTAACTGATAATCATATTCATCCTTCAATAGTGGTACATCGAGGTCACAGTTATTACCTAAATCGTACTATAGAGAAAATGCCATCATCAGCCAAATTGGTACTGCTCGGCAGTTGTGGTGGATACCAAAAATTGCATGATGTTTTGGCCATTGCTCCTGGTGCCCATATTATTTCTTCCAAACAAATTGGCACAGGTATTATTAATCAAGGATTAATCAATATGATTAGTGAGCAACTTCGGTTGGGCAAAGATTTACACTGGCCGGATATTTGGACTCAACTAACTGCCCGCTTTAAGGGCGCTGCCAAAGAAAAATTCGACGATTATATACCTCCCCACAAAAATCTTGGTGCCATTTTAATTACGGCTTATCAAGCACAGATGCTGGAATAATTTATTGCAGAAAAGGATTATGTCTTTTCTCATGCCCAACTGTAGTAGGTATTCCATGACCAGGATATACTTTTACTGCATCAGGTAATAGGAATATTTTTTCTCGAATACTCTTTAACAATACTTCATGATTACCTCCAGGCAAATCCGTTCTTCCAATACTCTCTCTAAAGAGTACATCCCCGCCAATCAAAAACTGATGTTCAGCAGAATAAAAACAAATACTAGCAGGAGAATGACCAGGTGTTAAAATAATTTCTAAAGCATCATTTCCCAATAAAATAGTATCTCCCTCTTCAAGAAAATGAATGGGGCCAATATAATTATTAAAAGGCAATCCCCATTTTTCACCAGAAATGGGAGCCAGCTCAAGCATCTGCGCCTCCCCTTTGTGAATATAAAGTGGGGTTTTATAAGTATCATATACCCATTTATTGCCAAATACATGGTCTAAGTGACAATGCGTGTTTAACAATTGTATGGGCGTTAAAGATTCCCCATCAATAAAATTACGCAACGTATCTTGTTCTGCGGTAAAATAACACCCTGGATCTATGATCAAAGCCTCACTTTTTTCATTATAGAGTAAGTAAGTATTTTCTTGAATGGGACTAAATGTAAAAACCTTAACCTTTATCATTATCTAATTTTACTTGCTTTTGATTGTAAATGACTAATTTTAAATACCAAAGTTCGGATATGCAATTGAATAGAACCTGTAAACTAGTTTTTTTTATTATTTTCTTTCTGCCTTTAGCTATATATGCGCAGGTAAATAGTGTTGAATTTGGAAAAAATCGAATGCAACATACCAAGTTCAAATGGAAATTTTACCAGTCGCCTAATTTTAATACCTATATCTCACAGAATGGGGTTGAACTGGGCAAATTCGTAAGCCAAGTAGCAGAAGAAGAACTACGTTCTATAGAAAATTTTATTGAGTATTCACTGCAAAGAAGGGCCAATATTGTGGTGTACAATACTTACAACGACTTTAAAAGCAGTAATATTGGATTGGGAATGGACTGGCAGAATTCTGGTGGAATGACCAAACTGGTAAACAATAAACTCGTGGTTTATTTTGATGGCAATCATACTAAACTAAAAAACCAAATTAGAGAAGGTATTGCTAGAATTCTAACCGATAACTTATTGTTTGGCGATGATATTGGTGAATTTGCCAGCAATCAAGCCCTTCTTGATTTGCCCAAATGGATGGTAGATGGGTATATAGCATATGCTGGCCAAGCTTGGAGCACCGAAAAAGACGATGAATTAAAAAGTGCCATCCTTAGTGGCAGGTATAATTCGTTTTATCAATTTGCTTTTGAAAAACCAACCCTTGCTGGTCAAGCTTTTTGGAATTATATAGGAGAAAAGTATCGAAAAGAAAACATCACTTATCTGCTTTATTTAGCCCGAATTTATAAGAATGTAAATAGTGCATGCGTAAGAATTTGTAAAAAGAAATTCAAAGAAGTATTGTCTGAATTTATGCAGTTTCAGCAAGACCGTTATATAAAAGACATAAGGCAACGCAAAAACCAGCCCAAAGGGCAAATGACGGTTTCTGAACTGATTGGTAAGAAAGATTATTTCCGCTTTCAAGCAAATCCCAATTTAAAAAGTAATACCTATGCTGCACTTGAATTTAAAAAAGGAATCTACAGCGTAAGGCTGCTAGAAAATTTTTATGATGCTAAAGTGCTGCTTAAAAGTGGTGTATTAAATAACGGTAATGATGTGAATCCCAATTATCCAATTTTAGCCTGGGATGGAAAAGGTACTCGGTTATTGGTTATTTATTGGGAACTTGGAAAAATTAAAATGTTTGTGTACGATTTAATTGCCAAATACAAAAGATACAAGCAAACTATTGAAGGATTTGATCAAATACTCGACGCCAGTTTTATGCTTGATGCCAATACCTTAGTGCTTAGTGCCGTTAAAAATGGACATACAGATATTTTTACCTATAAAATTGAAGAGCAAAAAACAGAACAAATTACCAATGATATTTATGATGACCTTGATCCTACCTTGGTTTCATTCCCCAATAGGGTTGGAATTATTTTTGCTTCAAATCGTCCATCAGGTTCAGCACCTAATAAAGATACCGTAATTCCCAGTCGCTATAAGTACAATATTTTTATGGTTGATATTCTCAACAATAGCAAAGAAAAACAAATTGCCCAGCTTACCAATATAAAAATGGGTAATGCGCGTTTTCCTATGCAATACAATACCAATCATTTTACCTTTGTATCCGATGAAAATGGAATAGGCAATAGATGGGCTGGCTTTTTTGCAACCCAACGAAATGGATTAGATACCCTTTACTATATTGGCGATGAAATATTAAGGAATCCAATACCCAAAGATTTTGATTCCACACTCATGGCATGGCAAAAACAAGAACCCGATAGTGTTAGCTATTTTCAAGTATATAAAGATTCTACCTATACATTTCCCATTACCAATTATCAAAGTTCATTGCTCGAAACTAGAATTGCAGGTAATAATGGACAGGTAAGTGAGGTAAGAAGAGAAGGCGACTTTAAATTTTTATACAAATTGAAGGTAGATGAACAAGCCCTTAAAAAACGAAATATAAATGCAAAGCCAACAGAATATATTAAAAAAGCATTAGAAGAAAAAAAGGCCCTAGAGGGTAAAGCCTTACAATATCGTGCACAGACTGTTATTGATACCACCCCCAAAGCGCAATTTTTTCAAAATGAATTTGCCGATGAACTACCTGACACAACTGCAAAACCCTTGATAGGTTTTAATATTGGCAATAAGCAAAATAGTTTGTCAAAATCTAAGCTGTTTGATTACCGAATGAAGTTTAACTCAGATTTCTTACTTGCTGGTTTTACCAATAATATTTTAGTGAATAGATACCAGCCCTATGCAGGAGGTTCAGGCCCTATTGAACTTAATAATGGAAACAACTTAAATTTTTCTTTCCGAGTAGGTATTAGTGAATTAATGGAAGATATAAAATTTGTGGGCGGAATTCGGTTTGGTGCAAATTTAGCTGATAAAGATATTATGTTCTCTTTCCAAAATATGCGCAAGCGTATTGATTGGGGGCTTACTTACTATAGAAGCAATGTGACCAACTTTTTTAATACTTCTTTCACCAATATATTGTTTACCAATTTATACCAAGCCAATGCTTCATATGCTATTAATGAAGTGAAAAGTGTAAGGGCTTCGTTGGGACTTAGATCAGATAGAGGAGTTCTAAAACCTTACGATAATGCAAGTGGATCCCCCAATCCTAATGCGCTTGCATTTAAAGATACAGTGTCTAAATTCATTCTTTCCCGTTTTGAATATGTACACGATAATACCTTAAACCCTACCCAGAATATTTGGAATGGATTGCGGTATAAAGTGTATATGGATATTAATATCCCTACCTTAAAAACCGCATTGAATGAGGGTAAACCCACTATGAATTTTGGATTTGATGCTAGGTATTACCATAAAATTTATAGAAACTTTATTTGGGCTGGTCGCGCTTCTGCAGATTTCTCTTGGGGTAATCAAAAACTGATTTATTATTTGGGTGGAGTTGATGGCTGGCTCGGACCTAAGTTTAATAATGAGAATAGACCTGCACAAGATCAGCAATATGCGTTTCAGTCGTTAACGGTGAATATGCGCGGCTATCGACAAAATATAGCTAATGGCAACAACGCCTTTGTTATAAATAGTGAATTTAGATTGCCCCTATTTTCTACTTTTATTGACCGACCTATCAACAATGCCTTTCTCAGAAATTTTCAATTGGTGCAGTTTGTAGATCTAGGTACTGCATGGAATGGAAAATACAATGGCATCAAACGTCCGGGGGATGTAATCACAGGAAATAATACCCCAGTAATTGTAAGAATAGATGCAGGCGGGCTCGGGCCTTTTGCAGGTGGTTATGGATTTGGAGCTAGAACTACTTTATTGGGATACTTTCTTAAGTTTGATGCAGGATGGCCTATGAAAGGCATTTTTAGGGGTAAGCCAGTGTATTATTTTGCACTTGGGTTTGACTTTTAAATTAGTAAGGTTACTTTAAAATAGTATGTTTAAAGTTCCTTATTCCGTAAAATATTTTCCTGATTCGGTATTTTAATTCAGTTAAATGGCTGCAATTTTGCAAAAAATTTAACAGAATGAGTGCTAGACTACTATATTGTTTAATAGGATTTTTTTCCTTTTTTAATATTGCTGCTCAATCAAAAATACCCTATATCGGAAAAGTAGTAAATATAAACGGAACCCCCCTTGCTGGTGCCAGTATACAAATTCAAAAACTCAAATTAAACACAATTACTAAAATAGATGGAAGTTTTTATTTTGATACATTGCCAGAGGGTAACTACCAACTATTTATAAGTTATATTGGAATGCAGCCTATAGTAAAACAAATTAAAATATTAAACGGCACTCAACTAATATCCGAAACATTCAAACTAATTCCAGCTGACATTGAACAACTACAAACTGTAGAAATAATTGGTCGTAGACAGTTGAGCTATAAAAGTGACTATAGTTTTGCCGGTAGTAAGATTGCCATGGCCACTAAAGACATTCCACAAAGTATTAGTGTAGTTACAAAAGAATTAATGGATGATAGACAAATATTCCGCCTAAATGATATAACCAAAGCTACTACAGGTGTAAACCAATTCAGTGCCAATAATGATTTAACCATTCGTGGATTTAGGGCAAGTGATGAAGCTCGCCTGATAAATGGATTAAGGAGCGGGCAATTTTTTTTTACCCAACCTATTACTTCTAATCTCGAAAGAATTGAGGTAATCAAAGGACCAGCCAGTGCTCTTTTTGGAAATGCTCAACCTGGTGGTACCATCAATATGGTTACTAAAAAACCGTTAGATATATCCCGCAAATCAATCAATATTAGTCTCGGCTTATTTAATACATTTAGAACAGCATTAGATCTTACAGGCCCCCTTAATGAAGATAAAACGCTGCTGTATCGCTTAAATATTGGGTATGAAAATGCAGGAAGTTTTCGAGATTTACAAGGTGGCGAAGTGTATATGATTGCACCATCACTCACATTTCTTCCTTCTCCTAAAACAAGTGTAAATGCAGATATTGTAGTAGTAAATAATAGAACCAAATTAGATAGGGGACAGGCAGTTTTTGGCGCAACTGCTGGAGTTACCAATTTAAAGTCTACTCCTATCAATATTGCTTTAGCAGCAACCAATGATTTTTACGCAGTAAAAGACTTAAGTATTACTCTATCCTTATCGCATAAATTTTCTGATCAATTTTCATTTAATTCATCTTATATGAAGTTCCGATGGAGTGAAGATCTTGCAGAGCATAGAACTTCAAATGCTTATGCGGTGGACTCATTTGGTCAAACATTGAATACATTGGCAGGCATGCAAGTGTTTTTAAGGCAACAACAGATTATTACTGATAATATTACCAATTACTTTACCTATAAATACAATACTGGCGCACTCGAGCATATTACGGTTGCAGGGTTCGATTTTTTGCAACAGATTAGGCCTGTTGGTGGCAGCCAGCTCACTGCTAGTGGGTATAGAAATAAAGCAAATACTGCAACTGCAAATTATAGTGCAGCCAGTGGAGCAAATTTCAGCATCACTAATTTTTCGGGTAGAAGATCTCCATTACCCAATGTTGCACATTTTGATTTAACTAACCCAGGGGGATATGGATACAGGCTTTTTAGTAATTATATTTATACCAACGCTGTATTGGCAGCAACTAAATTCACTGGTACTGGTGCATATATTCAACACCATATTACTTACAACAAATTTAAATTATTAGTTGGTGCTCGTTATGATGAATATCGTGATATCATCAGATATAAAACTGGTACAGATAGTTCAGTGAAACAAAAAAGCTTTATCCCTAGAATTGGACTAACCTATATGCTTACTAACAGCATTAACTTGTATGCTACCTATGCACAAGGTTATATGCCTCAGGTAAGTTCAACAATTGTAAACCCAAATAGTGGTGGTCCTTTTGATCCACTCATTAGTAAATTATATGAGATAGGTGCTAAGGGAGAATTGTTTCAAAAGAAATTAAATGCCAGTATTTCAATGTATGATCTTACGCAAAACAATGTATTGGTAGCAGACCCTCAGCCTGGGAATCCTGATTTTCGACGCCAACGTGGCTTACAGAGAAGCCGTGGTATAGAATTAGAAGCAACTGGCAACATCAACCGATTACTTAGTATAAGTGTAGGGTATGCCTATAATGAGGCTACAATAGTAGAAGATATTGCTGCTTTGAAAGGACTTCAAAAAGAAAATGCACCCCTGCATAATGGAAATATCTGGATAAAATATGCCATACAAAGTGGGGTTCTCAAAGGGCTTGGGATAGCAGGCGGTTTTAATTATATTAGTAACAGATATCCATCTCAAACCCGCAGTTTTGAATTGCCAGCCTACGCTTTAATTGATGCGGCATTCTATTACCAATTTGATAAATTTAGGTTGGCCCTAAACCTAAACAACCTCACGAATCAAAAATATTGGGTAGGTGGTTATGATTTTCTGCGCATGTTTCCTGGTTCGCCTCGAAACGCAATGATTAATTTTGGGTACACTTTTTAAAACTCTTACATGCTAAGGCAGAATAAAATTAAATCACTTATACTGTGGGCTCATCGTTGGTTAGGATTAATCAGCGGAATTGTAGTATTCATTGTTGCAATTACTGGTTGTATTTATGTGTTTGAGGAAGAAGCACGCGATATTTTTCAACATAAATACCTTTATGTTTCGCCCGGTTCTGCTAAATTGCCCTTGGTTAAGTTGAGTAATATTGTTGCTAAAAATTACCCCAAAGAAACCATTACCCAAATTCGGTTTAAAGAAACAGCCAATGCGGCCGTTCTCTACTACACCAAACGTAAAACTGCCATTTCTATTAATCCTTATACGGGTGCTATTATTGGCGTAAGAGATATGGAGGCCGATTTTTTTAATTGGATTGAAGAAATGCATGTAAATCTTCACTTAGGTAAAACGGGTGAACAAATTATTAAGTGGAACGTGCTTATCTTTTTCATTCTATGCATAAGTGGTTTGGTAATATGGTGGCCCAAACAAAAGCGTTTTTTTAAGCAAGCCGCTTCTATCAATTTTAAAACAAAAAATTGGAAACGATTCAACTGGGATTTGCACAGTGTACTGGGCTTTTATGCTTTATCGGTTTTATTGGTTATTTCCCTCACAGGTATTTTTTGGGTATTTGATTGGGCCAAACAATTTACTGCCTTTGCTACTTCTAGTAGAATAGAAAAGAATCCTGAAAATAAAATAGAAGCTAATTCAATGGGCTTTACTATGGAACAGGCTTATGAACAATCCAAGCAATTATACCCAGGTGCCGACCAAGTTTTTCTAAGCTATCCGCCAAAACCTAAGGACCCTATTCGCGTAGTTTTCCGTTATCCGTATAAAATTGTGCGAAAACAAAACACCCTTTTCTTTGATAAAGGCACAGGTGCCATTCTGAGGCAGGATCTCTATAAAAATTATTCAACCTACGATAAAATTGCAAAAAGCAATTATGATTTTCATACTGGTGGTATTCGTATACTTGGAATAGGAAGTAAAATTATTTATTTCTTCGCCAGCCTTATTGCAGCTTCCTTGCCCATTACTGGCTTTTTAATTTGGTGGGGTCGCGGCAAGAAAAACCGCAATAAAAAAATTACCAATAAACCCGCAGAATCAACAACAGCTAAAAATTATTCCATGCAGCTTAATTAGCCATATCCGAAGGGTTGTCTTCCGCACTATCTAAAGTAGGCGATCTTAATATTACAGATTTAGTAGTAGATTTTCTCATTTTCATATTCAACAACTCTACGCTGAATGAAAATGCCATTGCAAAATATACATAGTTCTTTAAGTGTAATTCATGTGCACCAGCCGGGTTCCATCCCTCTACTAATAATACCAGCCCAATCATTACCAGAAAAGATAATGCCAACATTTTTAAAGTAGGATGCTTGTGAATAAAAGCTGATATTTTTGGGCTGAATAAAAACATCACCATCATTGCTATTACAACTGCTGCAATCATAACTTCTAGGTGTTTTGCAGTGCCCCCAGCGGTGATAATGCTGTCGAAACTAAATACCATATCAATCAATATAATCTGGCCAATACCACTAGCAAATCCCAACTCTTTTTTGTTATTACCTGCTGCAACTGCTTCCTCCCCTTCCAGCTTATGGTGTATTTCTTTTACGGTTTTATAAATCAAAAATAATCCACCCGCTAGCATAACCAGACTGGCCAAATCAAAATCTTTGCCCCATATACTCAATACTGGCTTTCCCTTTTGGGTAAGCAACCAACTCAAACAGAATAAAAGTATGGTTCTGGTAATAATGCCCGTAACCATCCAACTAAGTCTCGCCTGCTTCTGCAATGCTTTGGGCATTCTATTCAAAATAATACTCACGAAAATCACATTGTCAATTCCTAAAACAATCTCCAGAATGGTTAAGACTAAAAAACTAACTAAACTTTCGGTAGTAAATAAATGCTCCATAAAATACAATTGGTTGCAAATATACGCTGCTTATGATTGTATTAATGCGCAGCCAAATAGGAGCAAATATTTTTTACAATAGAAGGGCCCTCATACACAAAACCTGTCCACACTTGAACCAAGGAAGCACCTGCTTTTATTTTCTCTTTGGCATCTGCACCAGTAAAAATACCACCACTGGCAATAATGGGAATGGCGTAATCGGTCTGTTCTGCCAAATAGGCTACCACTTGGGTGGAACGAGCCTGAACGGGTTTGCCGCTCAATCCACCCATACCAATTGCCTCACTTAATTGCGCAGATGCAGCACTTAAATTAGAGCGGTCAATGGTTGTATTGGTGGCTACCAACCCACTCAGCTTCATCTCTAGTGAAAGAGAAACAATATCGTGTAGTTGTGATTGATTTAAATCAGGAGCAATTTTAAGCAAAAGTGGTTTTGGTTTTGCATAACATTGGTTGTCATTTTGCAGTTCAGCAAAAATTTTTCTAAGCGCATCTTTTTCCTGTAATGCCCTTAGGCCAGGTGTATTGGGTGAACTCACATTCACCACAAAATAGTCCACCACTTGATGCAGCTCATTAAAACAAATTTTATAATCGCGCCAAGCGTCTTCATTGGAGGTAACTTTATTCTTACCAATATTTCCCCCAATCACTAAATGATTGCCGGTTTTATTTGCTTTGCGATGGTTCCAATCGTTGAGTCGCTTTTTTACACTCCCCACCCCTTCATTATTAAATCCCATTCTATTTATAAGCGCTTGGTCGGCTGGTAGCCTGAATAAACGAGGCAGATCATTACCTGATTGTGCTTTAGGCGTTACCGTACCAATTTCTACAAACCCAAAGCCAAGGGCTTCTAACTCACTTAGGTAAAGCGCATTTTTGTCGAAACCCGCACCCAGCCCCACCGGATTGGGAAACGAAACACCGAAAACAGTCTGCGCCAAATCGTTCGATGGGTATTGAAAAATTCGCTTTAGTACTGTATCGGTAATACCCAATTGGGTAACCGTTTTCAGGCAATTCATAGAAAAATAATGAACCGATTCGGGTGAAAAATTAAATAAAATATTTCTGAGAAAGCTGTACAAAGCAAGAGTTTTGGCGAAAATAGGCAATTCAGCCAACGACGAAACGAAATTACCTGCTTAAAATATTAGTTGCATAAACAACTTTTAAGTAGAATGCGTATATTTGAAGTCTTAAAATTCATTGTATGCAAGAAGCTTATATAGTTGCTGGTTACAGAACCGCAGTAACAAAGAGTAAGAAAGGTGGATTTAGATTTTACAGACCAGATGATTTAGCGGTAGAACTGATAAAGGCATTGGTGGCATCTGTGCCCCAATTAGATACCAAAAGAGTAGATGATGTAATTGTGGGCAATGCAGTGCCAGAAGCGGAGCAGGGCTTGCAATTTGGAAGAATTATTGCCGCCAAAGCATTGGGCATAGAAGTGGCAGGCATTACCATTAACCGGTATTGCGCCAGTGGGCTAGAAAGTATTGCAACTGCTACAGCTAAAATTCGTTCGGGTATGGCCGAATGTATTATTGCTGGAGGAACCGAAAGCATGAGTATGGTACCTACTGCCGGATGGAAAACCGTTCCTTCTTATGCTATTGCAAAAGATGAACCTGATTATTACCTAGGTATGGGCTTAACCGCGGAAGCGGTTGCCAAAGAATTCAATATTTCTAGAGAAGACCAAGATGAATTTGCTTACCATTCGCATAGAAAGGCAAAAGCGGCTATTGAAAATGGATATTTCAAAACGGGAATACACCCTGTAAATGTAGAAGAGACTTATATTAATGAAAAAGGGAGGAAAGCAATACGATCTTATATAGTAGATACCGATGAAGGATTAAGGGCAGATACAACGGTAGAAGGGTTGGCAAAATTAAAAGCAGCATTTGCCATTGGCGGAAGTGTAACCGCAGGTAACTCTTCTCAAACAAGTGATGGGGCTGCTTTTGCGCTGGTGATGAGTGAGAGAATGGTGGTAGAATTGGGATTAAAACCAATCGGTAGGTTGGTGAATTGTGCGTCTGCTGGTGTACATCCTCGCATCATGGGAATTGGTCCCGTTGCAGCCATTCCTAAAGTATTGAAGCAAGCTGGTATGCGTCTAGCTGATATTGAACTGATAGAATTGAATGAGGCATTTGCTTCTCAATCCCTTGCCGTAATTCGTGAACTGGGGTTAGATCCAGCCATTGTAAACATCAATGGAGGGGCTATTGCCCTCGGCCATCCACTGGGTTGCACGGGTTGTAAATTAACGGTTCAGTTGTTAAATGATCTGCAGCGACTGAACAAAAAATACGGCATGGTAACCGCCTGTGTAGGTGGTGGACAAGGTATTGCTGGTATTATTGAAAGGCTCTAAATTATTGCTAGTAATTAATTTAGGTATTTCCCTACTATCGGCATCCTTCTCCCAACGCCAAATGCTTTGGGTGAAATGCGAATGATGGGACAAAACTGATTCCGCTTGTATTCATTATTATTCACCATCTTCAGCGTACGGTCTACCAATGCAGCGTCAAATCCTTGTGCTTTAATTTCTACTGGTCCTTGGCGTTTTTCAATATACTGGTACAAAATTTTATCCAAAATAGAATAGTCGGGTAAACTATCACTGTCTTTTTGATTGGGTCTCAATTCAGCAGAAGGAGCTTTGGTAATAATATGGGTTGGAATTATTTCTTTGCTTCTATTAATGAATTTAGCCAATTCGTACACTTGTAATTTATAACAATCGCCCAGTACGCCCAACCCACCAGCCATATCCCCATACAAAGTACCATAGCCAGTAGCCAACTCGCTTTTGTTGGAAGTATTTAATAAGATATACCCGAATTTATTGGCAATGGCCATGAGTAGATTACCGCGACTCCTACTCTGTATATTTTCTTCAGCCAATGAAAACGGAAGTCCGTTAAACAAAGGCGCTACTGTGTTTAAAAAACAATTGTACACATCATCTATTCGTACAATATCATACGGATTATTCAAGTTTTTACTCAACGCAATGGCATCGTTTACTGAATGATCGGTTGAGTAAGGAGAGGGCATTAAAATGGCACGAATATTTTCTGCGCCCAATGCTTCAGAAGCCAGTGCCAAGGTAACGGCTGAATCTATTCCACCAGAAGAACCAATGATGGCTTTGGTAAATTGCATTTTTTTAAAATAGTCGCGAATGCCCATTACCAGTGCGTTATACACTTGCTCAATATTCAAACTTTCTATTAGCGTATCCGGATTCAACACTTGGTTGGGCATCCGATTGGCTAGCTCAAGAATGGGGGCGTTGATGCTGCCATCCTCGTTTAATTCAACAAAATCAAGTGCTTCTTCAAACGCAGGAAGGGCTTTTATAAGGTTGGCATTTTTATCAAAAACCAGGGAAGCACCGTCAAAAACAATCTCGGTTTGACTCCCCACTGCATTGCAATAAAACAAGGGTAATTTATATTTCAATACATTGGCTTTAATCACTGCTTTTCTATCTTCATCATGTGTATAATCAAAAGGCGAGGCGCTAAGGTTAAGCATGATATCGGGGTTCTGCTTCATCAGTTCATCCATGGGGCAAATTCTGTACAAGGAATTATTACCCAAATTCCAAATGTCTTCGCAGATGGTTACCGCCAGCTTTTTTCCTTTGAAAGAAATTACTTTCCACTCAAAGGCTGGCTCAAAATAACGGTATTCATCAAATACATCATAAGTGGGCAAAAGTGTTTTGTGCACTATTGCTTTCACCTCATTCTCGTATAAAAAATAAGCGGCATTGAAGAGGCTCTTTCCTTTCTGCTGTGTATTTCTATCAATACTGCCAATAATTACTCCAATGGTATCAGCCTTTTGTTTAATAGCGTTTACGGCTTCATCGCATTTATTTAAAAAATCATCAAACTCTACAAAATCCCTAGCAGGATAGCCAGGTATGCACATTTCACTGAACAGAATCAAGTCGCCTCCTGCTGCTTTGGCTTGGTCAATAGCATCCATCATTTTTTGGGTATTCCATTCAAAATTTCCAATATGATAGTTTTGCTGGGCAATAAAAATTTTCATACAGCAAAATTCAGCATTTTAACAACATGATGGCATTCCTTTGCGTTATTTCGCATATGCAACGTTTAATATATTTACTCTCACTGCTGTTTATATTTACTGCTTGTAATCAAAATAAGCAGCACCCGAATGTATCCAGCATCTCCATAGTCGTAGCAGAACAACGCTATGAACAAGATTTTTTTAAGGTAGATACGCTTCAACTCAAAACCGAACTACATCAGCTAGATCAGCGCTACAAAGGCTTTAACAGCGATTTTTTGTACAATATTTTAGGAACAACACCCGAAGCAGCGCAGAAAGATATTCCTGCTTTCATCAACAGCTATCGGTCTATTTACCAAGATGCCAATCTTATTTTTAAAAATACAAGACCTTGGGTTGATGATATAAAAAAAGGATTTCAATACGTGAAATATTATTTTCCAGCATACGAGCTACCGAAAAAAATCACCACATTTATAGGCCCTATTAATAGTTTTGGCACCATTATTACCACAGATGGAATTGCTATAGGGTTACAGCTTTTTCTAGGAAAAAATCATCCGCTTTATGCAAGTGAACAGAGTCAATCTTTTTATCCTGCTTATGTATCACGCCGTTTTGAACCGGCTTATATTCCCGTAGCTGCCTTGCGCAGTATTGTAGAGGATCTTTATCCCGAATCTGCACTGGGTAAGCCTTTGGTAGAACAGATGGTAGAATCTGGAAAGCGTTTGTACCTGTTAGATCATTTTTTACCCATGCTTGCAGATAGTCTTATTACGGGCTATACTGATGAGCAATTTCGTACCTGTGTAAACAATGAAAAAAATATTTGGAGTTTTTTTATTCAGAACGATTTGCTGTATAAAACAGATCCACAGGTTACCCGTGATTTTATGAATGATGGGCCTTCTACCCAAGTATTTGGTAGCAAATCACCAGGAAATATTGGACAGTTTGTAGGCTGGCAGATTGTAAAAAAATGGATGAATAAACATCCTAAGATGGGCTTACAGCAATTGTTGCAAAAAAATCCAGCTCAACTATTTGAGGAAGCCAAGTATAAGCCAGCTTAGTATCGGCTGCTTAATTTAATTTGGTGGGTGCAATCAGGTCAAAAGCCGGAATGGGAACCTGGAATTTTTGCAGGGTATATTGGTTTTCCATTTCATAACTGCCATTCATTCTGCCCATTTCTGTTTTTAAATTACAGCCACTTACATAGGTATAGCGCTCTCCAGCACCTAATACAGGCTGAACGCCTACAACCCCTTCTCCTTCTACCTCTCGGTGTTCTGTATTGCTGTCAAAAATAAACCATTGTCTACGCAATAATTTAACCGAAAATTTATTGTGATTTTCTAGAGAAATTCTATAGGCAAAGATGAATTCGCATTTAAGTGGATTGCTATAGTCTGATTGATAGAAGGTTTCTACTGTGATCTCTATTCCTGCTGAAATTTTTGAAACCATGGAGTTAAGGTTATAGGGTAAAAATAAGTAAATTAAACCAGCTTATAGCCAATGGCGATGAATATTGGTACAATTTTGTGAGCTTTTTTGCACGCTCAACCCGTACTTTTGCTGAAAGAAAAAAAATACCAATATGACAAAAATTGCTGTTGCAAAAGGCGATGGAATCGGTCCTGAAATTATGGACGCAGTACTATCTGTTTTTAAAGCTGCCAAAGTGCCCCTGGAATACGAAACGGTAGATATGGGAAAATGGGTATTTGATAAGGGCTATAGCAATGGCATGACGCCAGAAGCGCAGCAAACCATTGAAAATCTCGGAATTTTATTCAAAGGTCCCATGGAAACGCCTAAGGGAAAAGGCGTAAAAAGTGTGAATGTAACCGCTCGTAAAACCTGGAATACCTATGCCAACAAAAGAACATTCCAAACCCTTCATGGGGTAGATACAGTATTTAGTAAAGCGGGCATACCTATTGATATTACAATTGTAAGAGAAAATATTGAAGATACCTATGGGGGCATAGAACATATGCTTACCAATGACGTAGCATTGTGTAGGAGGTTTATTACTCGTCCGGGTAGTATGCAAGTAATTAAATATGCTTTTGAAATGGCCAAGAAAAAAGGAGCCAAAAAAATTACTTGCGGCCACAAAGCAAATATCATGAAACTCACTGATGGCCTGTTTTTAGAAGTGTTTTATGAAGTAGCAAAAGACTATCCAGAAATCACAGCCAACGATATTATTGTAGATGATTTGTGTATGAAACTGGTGAGTAGGCCCGATCTTTTTGATGTAGTGGTACTTACTAATTTACAGGGCGATATTGTGAGCGATTTATGTGCTGGTCTCGTGGGCGGATTGGGCTTTGCCCCATCTGCTAATATTGGAGATCATATTTCTATTTTTGAAGCAGTTCATGGAACAGCACCCGATATAGCAGGGAAAAATATTGCCAATCCCACCGCATTGTTGTTAAGTGGATTTGGCATGTTGCGTCACTTGGGACTAATGGAAACCTCTGCAATGATTGAGAATGCCTTGTTATTTACCTTAGAATCTGGAAAACATACAGGCGATTTTGGCGCAAAAGGCACCGAGTCTTTAAACACAACAGAATTTGTGGAAGCCATTATTCAGAATTTTGGCCAATTGCCCGCTCATAATCCCAAGCCCATCCTAGCCAATAAAGACATTACGCCTACTGTATTCAAGCTTGAAAAAAATCCAATGCTTGAATCGGCAGATCATAATGGTGAATTTATTGTTGGAGTGGATGTGTTTTTAGAGAGTAATGAACAACCCAATATGGTGGCAGAAAAATGCTTAAAGCATACCCTCGATTTATTCAAGCTGGTTACCATCAGCAATCGTGGAACACAGGTATGGCCCAAGGGATCTGTGTTTACCAACCTAGTAAATCAATACCGCTGCCGATTTGAAAGTGTGGGCGATGTGGCACTTACTCAAGTAGATATTGTGGAGTTGTATAAGCGGCTAACGCAGGACTTTAAAGTTTGCTCCACCGAAATATTAAATATGTGGGGAGATAAAAAAGCATATAGTCTTGCACAGGGTCAATAAACGAGTTGATTTTTAACGTAATTTTACGGCTCATTTAAAGCAGACAATAATTTTTATATGGCTGAAGTAATTTTAATGCCCCGACTGAGTGATACTATGACCGAAGGTGTAATTGCCGCCTGGCACAAACGGGTTGGTGATTCGGTAAAAAAAGGTGATTTACTAGCAGAAATTGAAACCGATAAAGCAACTATGGAGCTAGAAAGTTATCAGGATGGTATTTTACTTCATGTGGGTACTCCAGATGGTGGAAAACTGCAGGTAAACGATTTGCTCGCTATTTTGGGCAACTCCAATGAAAATATAAATGAGTTATTGGCCATACATGCAGGGGGTGCTGCTGCCGTACCAGCCATTTCAGCAGCAGTTTCAATACCTGATATTGCACCTTCAGCACCAGCAAATACACCCGTATTAGATGTTTCAGCCATGGAAGAAGTGGTATTAATGCCGCGGTTAAGTGATACCATGACGGAAGGAGTAATTGCCTCATGGCAGAAAAATATTGGCGACGCAGTAAAAAAAGGAGAAGTGTTGGCTGATATTGAAACTGATAAAGCCACCATGGAATTGGAAAGCTATAAGGATGGAATTTTATTGTACCAAGGTGCAAAAGCAGGAGAGAAAATATTGGTGAATGATTTACTGTGCATCATAGGAAACGAAGGTTTGGATGTTTCGGCCATAGTAGCTGCCGTAAAGAATGGGGCAACTGCACCTGCTGTTATAGAAACACCTGCGGCAACCGTGGCAACTGTACCTGCTGCTACACCAGCTGTTTTACCAGTTTTAGCACCAGCTGAGCCCATAAATGAAGGAAGAATATTTGCGTCTCCACTGGCTAAAAAAATAGCAGCGGAAAAAGGAATCGACTTACGTTTTGTAAAAGGTTCGGGCGATAATGGCAGAATTACAAAAACAGATATCAATCAATATACACCTGCGGCAATTGCAACGCCAGAAAGTATTAAGCCAATTGAAGCAGCAGTAACCACTGCGCCAGTAGCCGTTGCAGGTGTGGTAAGCTTTACCGATACACCCGTATCTCAAATGCGTAAAGTAATAGCCAAACGATTGAGTGAGAGTTTATTTACAGCTCCACATTTTTTCCTCACCATGCGTATTGATATGGATGCGGCTATTGCGGCTCGTGCAAAAATGAATGAAGTTGCGGCAGTAAAAATTAGTTTTAATGATTTGGTATTGAAAGCAACATCCCTTGCCTTAAAACAACATCCTAAAGTAAATAGCAGTTGGTTGGGTGACACCATTCGCACCAACCACCATGTTAATATTGGGGTAGCTGTGGCAGTAGATGAGGGCCTTTTGGTTCCTGTAGTACGTTTTGCTGATACCAAATCGCTTAGTCAGATTGGTACAGAAGTAAAACTATTTGCACAGAAAGCGAAAGATAAAAAATTACAACCTTCAGATTGGGAGGGCAGTACATTCACTATTTCTAATTTGGGCATGTTTGGAATAGATCAGTTTACGGCTATTATTAATCCACCAGACTCCTGTATTTTGGCAGTTGGTGGAATATCACAAGAACCTGTAGTAAAGAACAATCAGGTTGTGCCGGGTAATATTATGAAACTCACACTGAGCTGCGATCATAGAGTGGTAGATGGCGCAACCGGTGCTGCATTTTTACAGACCTTAAAAGGCTTTTTAGAAGAACCAGTGAGAATGTTGGTTTAATAGAAAATAGTAATAAGCAAAGTGCATAAATTGCGCTAAAACAAATAAGCCCTGTTGTATCAGTAAGATAGAACGGGGCTTATTATTTTAAGAAAAATCTATTAAAACTACTCTACTAGCCGTTATTATCAGAAGACGGGGTCTCTGGAGTAAAAAGGGTAGGAGTTTCAACGATCACTTCTACAGGAGTAGGTAGCGCAACAGGCGCAATTTTTTTACGAACTGCTTTCTTCTTCTTTACAATTTTTGCCGCAACAATGGGTGCTGGTTTTGTAACAACTACGGGTTTTACTAGTTTCTTAACTACGGTTTTTTTTGCTGCTTTTTTTGGAGCTGCTTTTACTAGTTTTTTTATAGTTGCTTTTTTTGGAGCTACTTTTTTGGTTGCTTTTTTTGCTACTTTTTTTGGAGCTGCTTTTACTAGTTTTTTTACAGTTGCTTTTTTTGGAGCTACTTTTTTGCTTGCTTTTTTAGGCGCAACTTTTTTTGCCACTTTCTTAGGGGATACTTTTTTTGCCACTTTTTTAGGAGCAGCTTTTTTCGCTACTTTTTTAGGAGCCGCCTTTTTCACTGCCTTCTTAGGAGCTACTTTTTTTGGGGCTGCTTTTTTTGCAGGTTTCTTTTTGCTTGCTTTTGCCATGATGGTATTAGTTTGAATGGTGGGTTTTTTAAAAGAGAAAGTTATAATATTTTTTTGAATAAAAAGCAAATAAAGGCACAGCTATTTTTTTTTGCTTTTTGTATAGCCATTTTTCAGCAGCCATTGTAGTACTTTATCCCGCTGATCACCTTGTACAATGGCTATATTATCTTTGGCTGAACCGCCTGTTCCACAATGGTTTCTAAGGCTTTTTGCAAGATTTTCTAGATCGCTTTTAAGTCCCACAAATCCACTTACCAAGGTCACTGTTTTTCCGCCCCTTTGTTTATGATCTACTAAAACAAGTAGTTGCTGTTCTGCTGCATTCAAGGTATTAATTGGTTCCGATTCTTCGGCTTCTAATTTAAATGATGGATCTGTGCTGTACACAAGGCCAGAAACGCGGTTCAATTTTTTTTTATTCATGCCTATGCTTTTGGCAAAATAAGTGAAATTATGGTTCCCTCCCCAGGTTCACTCTCAATTTTTAGGATACAATCATTTGCCTGCGCATATTCAGAACAAACTAATAATCCTAGGCCTGTACCTTTTTCATTTTTTGTGCCTTGGGTAGTAAAATGTGTTTTTAATTGAAATAGTAGGTCTACTTGTGTTTTGCTCATTCCAATACCATTATCGGTGATGGTTAGAAAAATATTCGTTGAATCTTGGGTTGCTTTGGCCAACACAAAACCACTCTGGTTGGTAAATTTAACGGCGTTCAATAATAAATTTCTAATAATAATATCAATATGATGAATGTCTGCAAGTGCAATACAATTTTCTGCCACTTCATTTATAAGTCGAATTTTCTTTTGTTCAGCCATACTCATAACAATATCCATATTTCTCTCAACCAATTCACGAAGCAAGACTGGTTTTTTATCGGGAAGTGTTTTGCCTTTCATTTGAGTTCTGGCCCAAATAAGCAAATTCTCTAATGTAAGGTTTAAGGATTTCACTTGTTTAACCAAATTGTTTTTTAAAGCGGCATAACTTTCATAGTCGAGCGATTCAGGCTCCAACATAGGAAGTACCGCACTCAATGAAGCAATAGGACCCCGTAAATCGTGTGAAATAATGGAGAAAATCTTATCTTTTAAAAGCAATATTTCTTCCAATGATTTTTTTTGCTCATTCAATTCCTTGTTGATTAATCTATTTAATTTTTCCTTTCTCCAGATTACGAATAGCATGATTAATACCGCAATCACCAACATCACCAAACAAAAGCTTAAAACTGTGTACTTGTTTTCATTGAGTATGCTCAATTCCCTTTCACTCTGTAAACTATTAATTTGTTCCTGTTTTAAATCAGCACCCATTTCCGCTTCTAGTTTAGCCAATTGGCTGCATTTTTTTTCTTGGAACATCAAACCAGAGAGTCTTCCGAATTCTTTTTGTGCGTACAAAGCTTTTTTATAATCTCCTACAGCTTCTAAAACCTTAGATTCTAGCTGATATATTTCAGCCGTTTCTGAGGTTGCACCAAGCTGTTTTGATAATGACAGGGCTTCTGTTAAATAAGACAATGCGGGTTCGAAAGCCTTTTTTTGGTAACTCAATTTTGCCAATCGGTACAAGTTGGTTTCTTGCAAAAAGGCACTATTGGCTTTTTTTGCCATCAAGAGAGACGATTGATAAAAGAATTCAACACTGTCAATTTGATTTTTGTAATCCGCAATATCTCCGGCTGTTCTATATGTTAATGCCAGTTGGTAGGGATCTTGTAAGGCTTTATTATGTGTAATTGCATTTCGTATATATTTTGTGGCTAAGTCTGGGTTGCTATCTCTCAGCGCACAGGAAGCTAGATTATTTAAGGATCTGCCTATTTCTTTTTTATCGTTCAGATAAATCTGAATGTCCAGTGCTTTCTTTAAAAAATTTATTGCAAGGGTATAGTTGGCTTGTGAATGGTAAACTGCACCTATATTTTTATAGGCAATTGCAATTTGGGGGCAATAATCAATGCTTTCATTCCATTTTAGGGCTTGAATGCCAAAGTCAAATGCATTGGTAAAATCACCCTTTCTATAATATGCTATGCTAATATTGTTCAGCGCAATTCCCTTACCCTGAACTTGATAAGTAGCAGATCCAATTTCCAAAGCTTTTTTTGCCAATTGAAGCGACTGGTCTGCATTTTTATCTGCCAGCAGCTCAGACAATGTGTTCAGTTGATGAATGCCTGCCGAATCTCTACTTGCAAGGCGTATTATTTTAGCTATTTCGTTTGGAAGATAAGATTGCGCATTTATGTTTAAAAAAATGGACAAATAGAATAGGCATAAAATAACTAAGTATAACTGTTTTGGGCTGTGTCTCATGTATTTTTACGTAGGTGTAAAACTACATACAAATCTATTTGTTTAGAAATTAGTCTCAAAATGGGAATTTTGTTAAACAAAGCTGGCCTTTAGGCTGAGGTCAACACTTTTGGCTTGGTGTATCAATCCACCTACGCTTATATAATCTACCCCAGTAGCAGCATAGGCTAAAACATTGTGTAAGCCAATACCACCACTGGCTTCTGTTTCAAAATTGCCTTGGGTTAATTGGAGTGCCTTAGTAAGGAGCGGAACGCTAAAATTGTCGAGCATGATGCGAAAAACCTTTCCTTTTCCGTATTTGCATACCAGTTCAACGTCTTCCAGCGATCTGGTTTCTACTTCTATGGGTAAGGGTTTGGCAAGTTTACTGTTGTATATGCTGGCCAGATCAATGGCTTTTATAATTCCTCCGCAATAGTCAATATGATTGTCCTTCAACATAATCATATCATATAGCCCAAAACGGTGGTTATTGCCGCCGCCAATTTTTACAGCCGCCTTTTCTAAAAGCCTAAAATTAGGGGTGGTTTTACGGGTATCTAACAAACGAGTTTGTGAGTTGGCTAGTAGTTGGGTATACTGTTTGGTAAGGGTAGCAATACCACTCATACGCTGCATGCAATTCAGCACCAGTCGCTCCGCTTTTAGAATCGTATGAACAGAAGCCGTTACTTCAAATGCAACTTCTCCAGCTTGCATACTGTTTCCATCTTTTTTTACAGGGGTGAAAATGGAAGCGGGCTCCACTTGCCTAAATATTTGTTCAGCAACTTGCATACCCGCAAGGATACCTGCTTCTTTAATTTTTAAAATAGCAGTTCCTTGTTGATCTGCTGGAATACAACAAAGCGTGGAATGATCCCCACTTCCTATATCTTCTTTTAAGGCAAGACTAATCAATTCTTGGAGGGCTGTATTAAAATTATCCATCTTACAAAGCTATTGGGTGTACAATAAAAAACCCCGCAAAAAATGCAGGGTTTTACAATTCATGAATAAATTTAGCTGATTCTCATGGTAATAATATGAAGTATTCCTGCTTTTTGTTTTAATTGAATGGTAATGCTAAATACTTTGTTTCCGTTGGTAAGTTTACCCAATAGATACTGAAGATTGCCCTTGCCTCCCTCAGAAACTTTGTCAAATCCCTTAATTTCTTTTTCAGTAAAAAATGATTTTAGTGCTAATTCAGCTTGATTTTTACTCATATTTTTCACTTCATCTTTATCTAGTAATTTCAAATCAACAAATTCATCAAAATGTTCTGCAATCAATTCGGCATTTCCTGTTTTAAATGCTTTCACTACCCGATCTGTTTCTGATTGTGCTTTTACGGTTACACCAGCTCCAATCATCAAGCACAATAAAAAAATTATTTTACGCATATATTTATTTTATCAACAATAATACACCAAAAACATGCCAAGATCAAGAAACCTGATTTTTTAATACAGTCCCTACCCACACAAGAGGCTTAAATGCGTTAACTTTACCCCATGAACAATAAAGTAATTCTTATAATTATGGATGGATGGGGCTTGGGTAAAATACCTGCAGCTGATGCCATTCAACACGCAAAAATACCATTCGTTAGTTCGCTCTATACAACTTACTCCCATACAACCCTCATTACATATGGGGAGGAAGTGGGTTTGCCAGAGGGGCAAATGGGCAACAGTGAAGTAGGCCACCTAAATATAGGTGCGGGTAGAATTGTGTACCAAGAGTTACAAAGAATTAATGTGGCCATTCGCACGGGAGAATTTGCTGCCAACCCCACTTTGTTAAATGCCATTCAATTGGCCAAAACAAGTGGTAAAAAATTACATTTATTAGGTCTTGTGAGTGATGGTGGTGTGCATGCGCATACCAACCATCTAAAAGCCATTACCACCCTTTGTAAAGATCAAGGTCTTACCAATGTATTTGTGCATGCATTTACTGATGGTAGAGATACAGATCCCAAAAGTGGAAAAGGATATATAACCGCCGTAGAAGCTTTCCTAAAAACTACTACGGGTGTTATTGCTTCGGTAAGTGGACGATACTATGCAATGGACAGGGATAAACGTTGGGAGCGGGTTGCATTGGCCTACCAATGTTTGGTACACGCCAAGGGCAATACTGCAGTATCTGCAACAGCAGCTATTGAATCTGCTTATGCTGCGGGTATTAGCGATGAGTTTATTTTACCCACAGCTATTCTAGATGCTGCTGGTAAACCCTTGGCAGTGATTGAAGATGGCGATGTGGTGATTTCCTTCAATTTTAGAACCGATCGTTGCAGGGAAATTACAGAAGTGCTTACCCAGACCGATTTCCCAGATTTTGGTATGCACAAACTGAACCTAGATTTTACAACCATGACGCTTTACGATCATAAGTTTAAAAACATACACGTTGTTTTTGAAAACGATAACCTCCGCAATACTTTGGGCGAGGTGCTTGCTGCGAATGGTAAAAAACAGATACGGATTGCAGAGACCGAGAAATATCCGCACGTAAGTTTTTTCTTCAGTGGTGGCCGCGAAGAACCATTTGAAGGGGAGAGTCGCATTATGGTGCCTTCACCCAAAGTGGCTACTTACGACCTACAGCCCGAAATGAGTGCTCGAGAAATAACGGCCCAGCTATTACCCGAAATTGCCAGCTCTTCCGCCGATTTTATCTGCCTTAATTTTGCCAATACCGATATGGTGGGTCATACTGGTGTATTTTCTGCTGCCATTACCGCTGCAGAAACGGTGAACGATTGCGTGAAGCAGATTGTGAATCTTGCTATTGAAAATGGGTATACTATTTTCTTAACTGCCGATCACGGTAACGCCGATTTTATGATCAATGAAGATGGCTCTCCTAATACTGCCCACACTTTAAATCCTGTACCATTCATTGTAATTGATAAAGCATGGAAGGGGGAGTTAAAAGCTGGTAAATTAGCGGATATTGCGCCTTCAATTTTACATGTAATGGGCTTGCCCATTCCTGCTGAAATGACGGGGAATATTTTATTGAAGTAATGATAAGCAGTTGTTAAATATAAGATTCTTGATTCATTCATACCCAAAAAAACAACCATTGAATTCTAGTAGAAAAATCAGTGTATTTTTTTTGTTGGTTTCGTTTCTATGCTTTTATGAACTGCGTGCGCAGAACTTGGGCGATACGGTATTGAGCAATCCAAAATCTTTAAATGATGTGGTTGTTTTTTCTAGCAAGTTTGCTGAAAAATTTAAGCGAATTGCGCAAACGGTTGACGTGATAAAATCTAAACCGCAACTTAATTTTCAGGCCAATACGGCTGATGTATTAATGAACTCAGGAAAACTATTTGTCCAAAAAAGTCAGCAAGGCGGTGGAAGTCCCGTTATCAGAGGATTTGAAGCCAGTCGCATTTTACTAATGGTAGATGGTATTAGAATGAACAATGCCATTTATAGGGCGGGTCATTTGCAGAATATTATTACGGTTGACAATCAATTCCTTGATAGGATAGAACTAATTTATGGTCCTTCTTCTACCTTGTACGGCAGTGATGCCTTGGGTGGGGTAGTGAGTATGACCACAAAAAATCCATTGCTAAGTACCAACGGAAAAACCCAAGTAACGGGTAATACTACGCTTCGTTATACCAGTGCCATTCATGAGAATAGGGGTAATATTCAATGTAATATTGGCGGCAAAAAATGGGCATCACTCACTTCAGTTAGTTATGGTTCGTTTGGTGATATGGTTCAAGGGGAAAATAGAAACGCAGCATATCCCGATTTTGGCAAGAAAAATTTTATTGTAGAGAGAATTGGCAATGCCGATTTTGCTAAAGTGAATCCCAATCCCGATAAACAAACTGCTTCTGGATACCAGCAGGTTGATATTGCGCAGAAATTTTTATTTCAGTCTTCGGCTAAAATTCAGCATATCATCAACCTACAGTTTTCAAATACCAATGATATTCCGCGTTACGATCGGCTGAGCGAAAAATCGGGTGTATTACCTGTTTTTGCAGAATGGTATTATGGCCCTCAAATTAGGAATATGGCAGCCTATCATTTTAATGCTACCGAACAACAAGGTTTTTTTCAGGATATAAAAATTACCGCTAGTTACCAAGATATTGAAGAGAGTAGAATCAGCCGCCGATTTCAAAACAATAATAAAGATTATCGCTGGGAGCGGGTGAATATATTTGGGGTAGTTTTTGATGCCAAGCATTATAGTGGAAAGAACGAATGGCATATAGGTGCAGAAACGTATACCAATTTTGTTGGTTCTACAGCCGAAAGAGTGAATATAGTGAGTAAGGTTAAAAGTAGCATTACCACTCGCTATGCAGATGGTCCCACGTCAATGGCTTCGCATGCCATTTACGCGCAACATACGTATAAAATAAATGATCGGCTTACGTTAAATGATGGACTTCGCTTTAATTTAGTTCAAATGAATGCCCGTTTTGTAGACACTGCATTAACAAAATTTCCATTTACAAAAGTGAGGCAATCCAATAAAGCCGTAACGGGGAATATTGGAATTGTTTATGCCAGTGATAATAATTTTCGTGCTGCATTTGTGTTGAGCAGCGGCTTTCGTTCACCCAATGTAGATGATCTTTCTAAAGTGTTTGATTCAAGAACAGGATTGGTGGTAGTGCCCAATACTGCTATTCGTCCTGAGTACACTTACAATGCAGAATTTAGTTTGAATAAATACGGTAAAGTATTCAGCTATGGGGCATCTGTGTTTTATACTTTGTTTAGGAATGCGCTGGTATTAGATAAATTTAATTTCAATGCACAGGATAGTATTTTTTACAGCGGGGTAAAGAGTGCGGTTTATGCATTGCAGAATAAAGCTGCGGCCCGCGTATATGGGTTTAGTGTAAATGCGGCTTATAATTTCGCAAAAGGAACCAGTATTGATGGCGTGGTAACCTATACCAAAGGACGGTTTACCGATCCCCTGAATGGCTCTATTCCATTAGATCATGTAGCACCATTATATGGTCGCTTTGCACTAAAGCATATTGCTGCTAAATGGCAAGCAGAATGTTATTCCTTGTTTAATGGCTGGAAGCGACTGGCAGATTATAATCCCAATGGGGAAGACAATCTCCAATATGCAACGCCCGATGGTATGCCATCTTGGATTACGTTGAATATAAGGATGGCGGTTAAAATTCAACCCAAACTAAACCTGCAATTGGCAGTAGAAAATATTACGGATAAAAACTATCGGCATTTTGCCAGTGGCATTTCAGCACCTGGCAGAAATTTTTCCCTCACCTGTAGCGCCAATTTTTAATAAATAGGTTTCTAATTTATCAATAAACTGCTCATCCTGCCAACAGGTGGGCAGTTTTGATTAATTTGCAGCATGGAAATTAAAAAAGCGGCTTACCTGATCTCCAATGCAGACTTCCAACAGTGCCCCAAAGCAGACCGACCAGAATATGCATTTATTGGAAGGAGTAATGTGGGCAAGTCGTCTCTTATTAATATGCTTTGCAAAAATAATAAGCTGGCAAAAACTTCATCAGCACCGGGTAAAACACAATTAATCAATCATTTTGAAATAGAGAGCAGCATCCGTAATAAGCAAGGATTTGGAAAATGGTACTTGGTAGATTTGCCTGGTTATGGCTTTGCAAAAGTAGCCCAGTCTAGTAGGAGAAGGTGGGAGCAGATGATTGAAAATTATTTGCGCAAAAGAGAGAACTTGGTTACGGTTTTTGTGTTGATTGATAGTAGGCATAAACCGCAGAAACTAGACCTAGAATTTATTGCCCAACTAGACCTGTGGGAAGTTCCTTTTTCATTGGTATTTACCAAGACTGACAAAGAAAAACCAGCCGTTGTGGCCGCCAATATTCAAGCTTTTTTTGACCTACTAAAAACCACTTGGCAATACTTGCCACAGCATTTTGTAACCAGTGCAGAAAAGCACCAAGGCAGGGACGAAATCATGGCTTTTATTGAAATGAAAAATGAATCATTAGCCTAGAATTGCATTCATGGCTTTGGCTTTTAACAAACATTCTTGGTATTCTTCTTCTGGGTTGCTTTGAAAAGTAATGCCACTGCCTACATGATAGCTAAGGTATTGGGTATTGGTATTATAAAGTAGGCTTCTGATAACTACATTAAAATCAAAATCCATGGATGGATTTATATAGCCTACCGTACCCGAATAAAGCCCCCTTGGCACGGGTTCGTAGCAATCAATTAGTTCCATTACTTTTTTCTTGGGAGCACCCGTCATGCTGCCCATTGGAAAACTTGCTGCAATAATTTCATTCAATCCCAAGTTTGTTTTTAATTCGCCAATTACACTAGAAATCATTTGGTGTACCTGCGGAAAACGGTATATGCCAAATAGCTCTTCAACGCTTACTGTGCCTGCTTTACAAACCCTGCTTAAGTCGTTTCTTACTAGGTCTACCACCATCACGTTTTCAATCTGGTCTTTGGTGCTATTGCGCAACTGGTTTCTCAGCTCATTATCTGCTACTGCATTTGCGCTATTTCTTTTATTGGTTCCTTTAATAGGCTGGGAGCGAAGTAGATTACCTATTTTCTGTAAGTATCTTTCAGGGCTGGCACAGATTAAGTGAGCGTTGTTTATTTTGTAATAACAAGCAAAGGGGTTGGGAGAAATTTTAGTAAGGGCTTCGTATAAAAAAAGGGGGTTAAGGGATATATTTTCTGCAAAAAATTCTTGGCAAAAATTAATTTCATAGCAGTCGCCTTTAAGAATATGTGTTAGCAATTGCTGGATTATAAAAAGGTAATCGGTTTTGTTGGTACGAGCCTGAACAGCAATGGGTGGATGGGGAATTTCTTGAGCAATTTCACAATTGCGAATGGCTTTAAAAATAAGATCGGGATCTTGAACAGCTGCATCAATGGTGAGTATATGATTGCTGAGTTGTAAAACCGTTTCAGGTTGCACAAAGCAAGCATTATTAAAGCCAATTAAATTGAGCTGATGGGTATATTTTTGGGAGAGATTAGCCTTGCCGAATTCGTAGGAAAAGTGACCAAAAAGCCAATCCTTATTCTTCCCATAAAAATCATCAATAAGAAGGGGGGTATCGGCACCGCTAAATACTTGTAATGCACCCACTGAAGCGAGGCATTCAACAGCACTATGGGCAGAAATGTAATGGTGATTGTCTAAAAAAGAGCAAGTACTAAACCCGTTTACCCAATGCAGCATTTGCTGCTTGAACAAAGGCAATGACTCAACGGGATAGCACTTGCGAATTCTTTTCAATAGTACCAATTGGTTTAGAAATCATCATCATCATCATCGTATCCAGAATTCTTATCATTAAATAAGTCGAACTCTTTAAAGTCTTCATCTAACTTAAAATCGTCTTCCTCATCTTCCTTTTTTTTACTTCCTCCGCTTGCTTTTTTTGCTTTGCTTTTGGGTAAATCAAATTCATCAAAGTCTGGATCCCAACTGTCATCCCCTTCTTCAGGTTTTTCCCATTCATCATCTACCTCGTCGTCGTCTTCATCATCGTCTTCATCGTGGCTTTTTTTTGCACTCGATTTAGGGGCACTTTTTTTTGCACTCGGTTTTACTTGGGGCTCATCGTCTTCCAAATCATCCTCATCTTCCTCTTCCTGCTTTTTAGCTTTAGGGGATGGGTTGGTTACCGAATTTTTTGCCGGAGTCTTGGGGGCTGAGGATTTTTTATCCTTATCAGATTTCGCTGCCATATTTCTAATAAGATTTTATTGCGTAAAATTACACACAAACAATTGTGAACCAATTTTTTTTCAATATAAAAATAAATACAAAAAACTATAAACAAATAATTTGATCTCTACCAGGACCATTCGACACAAATTTAACGGGCGCACCTATATATCCGTTGATAAAATTAATATAATTATTCATTTCATCGGGTAAAGTATTGGCATCTTTTATTACGGTAGAGTCTGTGTTCCAACCAAGGAAGGTTTTAAACACAGGATCTACGGTAACCCTAGAGAGTTGAAAAGGCAGTTCGGTAGTTTCTTTTCCGTTGATACCGTATGCAGTACATACTTCTAATTCCTTAAATGTATCTAATACATCGGCTTTGGTCATGATTATTTTGGTAACACCATTAATCATACAAGTATATTTAAGTGCAACCAAATCAATCCAACCACAACGCCTGGGCCTACCTGTAGTAGCCCCAAATTCGCTTCCTATTCTTCTTAATTCTTCGCCAGTAGCGTTTTCTAATTCAGTGGGGAAGGGGCCGCTGCCCACTCTGGTGCAATAAGCTTTGGTAACACCCATTACATCATTAATAAGTTTTGGAGAAACGCCCAGGCCAGTACATACGCCTGCGGAAATGGTATTAGAAGAAGTTACAAAAGGGAAAGTGCCAAAATCAATATCCAGCATACTACCTTGTGCGCCTTCGGCCAATACTTTTTTGCCTGCGGTAATTTGGTTGTTGATATAATATTCGCAGTTAATCACGTTGAGCGTTTTGAGGAATTCAAGTGCTTCAAAAAACTCTTCTTCCCAAGCAGAAATATCTTCAATAAAATGAAAATTATCGAGTAGTTTTTGGTGTTTTAGTCGCAGTTTAATATATTGACTGGTAAAGTTCTTATTCAATAGGTCGCCTACCCGCAAAGCATTTCGGCCGGTCTTGTCCATATATGCAGGTCCAATTCCTTTGAGGGTAGAGCCAATTTTACTTTCTCCTTTGGAGAGCTCAGAAGCTTTGTCAAGCGCCCGGTGAGTAGGGATAATAATATTGGTTCTTTCCGAAATAAAGAGGTTTTTTTTCACGTCAATTCCATGGGCTGCAACGGCATCACATTCTCTTTTTAGGGTAACGGGATCGAGTACCACACCGCCACCAATAATATTCACTTTATTTTGGTGAAAAATGCCGGAGGGAATTTGGTGCAATACCATTTTCTTTCCTTCCACATAAAGGGTGTGACCTGCATTAGGGCCACCTTGAAAGCGAGCCACAATATCATAGTTAGGCGCAAAATAATCCACTATTTTACCCTTGCCTTCGTCGCCCCATTGTAAACCGAGAATTACATCAACCATAATTTATTTTCTAAGTGGCAAAAATAGGGTAAGAGATGGCTTATGCCTAATAAATTGTGGAGAAATATTTACACGTCAGAACGTTGGGTCGTCAGAACGTCGGGTGGTTGGAAAGGGGGACGAATGACGATCTGACGAATGACGATCATATATTGGTTTCTGTATCAAACCTGTCTACGGTTTGAATGCCGTTCAGCGATTTGAGCCGCTCTACCAATATTTCTAATTCCTCTTTATCATGTACAAATACTTTAATGGTACCCTGAAAATAGCCTTCTTTGGAATCAATGCTTAGCCCAGATATATTAATACGCAGGTCGCCACTAATTACATTGGTTATTTTATTAATCACACCTACATCATCTAAGCCCACAATTTTCAATCCGGTTAAGAAAGAAATTTCTTTATTTTTTGCCCACTTGGTTTTTACTACACGGTGACCATAATTGGCCAATAATTGGGTGGCATTGGGGCAATTATTGCGATGTATTATAAGCCCTTTACCCGTGCTTACAAAACCAAAAACATCATCTCCCGGAATGGGGTGACAGCATTTGGCCAAGTTGTACATAATTTTATCGCTGCTCTCTCCAAAAATAATTAGTTCTGAATCTTTTTTAGAAACAGGTTTGTGCGCAGTTTCCGTGGGCAGTTCAATTTGAATGGGTTTGGGCTTGGGTATCTCAATTTTATCGCCCAACACCTGAAAATCTTTTATCTCTCTAAGATCAATGGCTTTGGTGGCAATTTTATAGTGAAGATCAAGCGAAGAATTTACTTTGTAATATTGAACCAGTTCTTCAATATTATAGTGACTGTAAGCGGCGCCAAATGATTCCAATCTTCTCTGCAAAATATACTTTCCGTCTTCGGCTATTTTTCTTTTTTCTTCCCGCAACGAATCTTTTATTTTATTCTTAGCTTTAGCCGTAACCACCAAGTTTAACCAGTCTTCCGAAGGTTTCTGTTTGTTGCTGGTAATAATTTCAATCTGGTCGCCGCTGCGCAGTTTATGACCGATAGGTACCAATTTATGATGAACTTTGGCGCCTATACATTTGGTGCCAATGGCGGAGTGAATAGAGAAAGCAAAATCCAATGCTGTACTACCAGTAGGCAACATTTTTATTTCACCTTTGGGCGTGTACACATAAATTTCTTCGGCTAAAAAAGAGGTTTTAAAATCTTGTAAAAAGTCAACCCCATCAGTATCTTGCGTGCTTAGTACTTCGCGAATTTGACTAAACCATTGATCAAACCGATCCTCATCACTATTGCCTTCTTTGTACTTGTAGTGAGCGGCCAAACCTTTCTCCGCAATTTCATTCATGCGTTTGGTGCGTATCTGCACTTCAACCCATTTACCCTGCGGCCCCATAACCGTTGTGTGTAGGGCTTCATAGCCATTGCTTTTAGGATTGCTGAGCCAATCGCGCAATCGCTCTGGCGATGGGTTGTATTCATCGGTAATCATAGAATACACTTTCCAACAATCTTCTTTTTCTTTTTCGGGAGGAGAATTTAAAATAACGCGAATAGCAAAGAGGTCGTACACTTCTTCAAATGCAACCGATTTCTTTTTTATTTTATTCCAGATGGAATGAATGCTTTTGGGGCGGCCATAAATTTCATACTCAAAATTACCCGCACTTAATTTGTCTTTAATGGGTCGAATGAATTCATTAATATATCGGGTGCGTTCGCGTTTGGTTTCCGAAAGTTTGCGAGCAATATTGCGGTAAGCTTCCGATTCCATATACTTCATAGATAAATCTTCCAGCTCTGTCTTAATGCTGTACAAACCCATTCTATGTGCTAAAGGAGCATATACCCAAACGGTTTCGGAAGCAATTTTTAGTTGCTTCTCTTGTTTCATATGATCGAGTGTGCGCATATTGTGTAGGCGATCTGCCAGCTTAATCAAAATCACCCTAGGATCATCGGTAAGGGTGAGTAAAATCTTTTTAAAATTTTCTGCTTGCTGGCTAATATTGGTATCAATTACACTAGAAATTTTGGTGAGCCCATCTACAATTTTGGCAATCTCGGTACCAAATTCCATTTCAACATCTTCCAAAGAAATATCGGTGTCTTCAACCGTATCATGCAATAGGGCGCAGATGGTACTTCTTACGCCAAGGCCAATTTCTTCCACACAAATCATGGCAACGGCTATGGGATGAAGAATATAAGGCTCGCCACTTTTGCGGCGCATGGTTTTATGTGCATTGGCGGCCATTTCAAAAGCTTGGCGAACCATTTCCTTATCGCCTTTTTTAAGCTTGGGGCGTAAGCTTCTAAGCAAGGCACGGTAATGCCTAATAATCTCTTTCTTTTCCTGTTCTTCGTTAAGGGTATATTTAGTTAGTACAGGCTCTATTGGGTCAATCGGTTCAATTGTTTCGGTATCCATACCTTACGAATATACGAATACTCATTTGCCCCAATTGGTTATATAGCAGAATATTTATTGGACTTCCACTGGAATATTATTATATTTGCAACATTGTTACAAATATTAAACCGAGCAATAGAATGACTGTCTTAAAAGCTATACAGCTAACTAAGGAGTACAATGGAGTGGCTGCATTGAACAATTTAAATTTAGAAATTAATGCAGGCGAAATTTTTTGTCTTCTTGGTCAGAACGGCGCTGGTAAAACCACTACCATCAACCTTTTTTTAGGGTTTATTGCGGCCAGCTCTGGAACTGCAACCATTCATAATATAGATGTAAGTGCTAATAATGCAGCCACTAAAAAACTAGTTGCTTATATACCAGAAGTGGTGCAGCTTTATGGTAATTTAACGGGTATTGAGAATTTAGATTTTTTCAGTCGCTTAGCTGGTTTTAAATATTCAGATAAAGAATTGGCTGCTTTTTTAACCAGATCGGGATTACAATCGAATGCTCAGCCAAAGCGTCTCTCCACTTATAGTAAAGGGATGCGACAAAAAGTGGCTATTGCTATTGCTTTGGCAAAGAATGCAGCCATTATATTAATGGATGAACCTACTAGTGGACTAGATCCGGTAGCTGTTGCCGATTTCACAAAAATATGTAAAGCATTATCAGCAGAAGGCAGAACCATCTTTATGGCAACCCATGATATTTTTAATGCAGTAAATGTTGGAACCCATATCGGTATAATGAAACAAGGTTCGCTGGTTCATCAAGTAACCACCAATTCCATTACGGCGAATGAATTACAGCAGTTGTACCTAGAAACTATTTAAAGGCGATTCCCCATAACTATATAATTACCTCACAATATTTTTAAGTAAGCGCATACAATGATAGCTAAAATAATCAGTCACGAATGGCTACAATGGCGGAGAGACAGTCGCTTAAAATGGCTCACCATTTTTTTGGTGACAATAAGTGCATTTGCACTTTGGAATCAAATAAATTTTCAGTCTGGGTTATTAAAAACCAGGGTCAAAGCACAGCAAGATTCTAGACAAGAATGGCTTTCACAAGAGCTCAAACACCCGCATATGGCGGCTCATTTTGGAAATTATGCGTATAAAAAACCAACACTACTTCATTGCTTCGATCCAGGCCTTACCATCTACACAGGTACTTCGGTATATATGGAACCGCATAGGCAAAACGATTTTTTATTCAGCCAAAGTCAAGAGAGTGATACAGGAATTAGGTTTGGCTGGTTAAGTCCCGCCATGATTTGCCAATTGATACTGCCACTATTAATTATACTCTTGTGTTTCAACAGCATTAATGGCGAATACGAGAAAGGTACTATGGCTTTATTAATAGCGCAGGGCGTGAATTTCAGGAGTATAATAATGGCTAAAACAATATCTGTATTTTTACTTTTTCAAGGATTTATAACCATTTATTTGTTAGTAACTGCCTATAGCTCCTCTCTGTACTTAGGCACCGTGCTTGATTTTTCAGCACTCTTGTATATCTGGATTGTGTATTCGATTTATTGTTTTATTTGGAGTTTATTGGGGGTATTAATTTCATCCTATATTAAAAATTCTGGCAGTTCCATCGCAGTACTTTTACTGGTGTGGATATTTACCCATATTATAGTGCCAAGGGCATCTGCAAATATTGCAGAGAATATGCGCCCCCTTATTACCAACCAAGCATTTAAACAATTGCTTTCAGCTTCTATTGAAAAAGGCATTGATGGGCATGACCCGAAAAATGAACGCGCAAAAAAAATTGAAGAAGCTTTGTTGGTAAAATATAAAGTGGACAGTGTTCAACAATTACCATTCAATTTTGAAGGATTTATCATGCAGCAAAGTGAAGCATACAGTAGTAAAGTATACGACCACCATTTTAGTGAATTGTTTATTTCCTTAAAAGCACAGAAAAAAATACAATCCTTATTTGGCTTCATCAGTCCCTATATTTCTCTGCGTAATATTTCTATGGCAGCAGCCAATGCAAGCTTGGAAACGGAGATTGATTTTCAACAACAGGCGGAGAATTATCGTAGGTCTTTCGTTCAAAATATGAACAACGATATGAAAGAAAATTCTGCCTATGGTTCTTTTGCAACCTACCGTGTAAGTAAAGACAAATATGCTAGTATAGGCGATTTACAAGTGCAAAATCGTGCTATGAAATGGTCGCTCCCTTCACTTATAGTTGAGCATATAAGCCTACTCTTTTGGTTGGTATTTTTAATGAGCTTGTTATTAATTAGTCATAGAAGAAAAATTTACAAATAGAATTCATGAATTTCCAACAAGTAAACAACAATCCCATACCCGCTATTTCTCTAAGTACGCAGTACTGGCTTTTTATAAAACGAAGGACTAACTTATTATTACTCATTATTTTTTTTATTGCTGGCCTCTATGGTTTATACCAAGGATTTGCCTTTAAAAGCAAACAGGTTGCTGCCATTGATGGTTTTCAAAATGAAAAAATTAGCAAGTATAACAACTTACTAAAAGGCTTTGATGCAGACACTACCAGTAAATTGGGAAAGGAAGCATTTGTAGCAGTAAGCAGTCCCCTAAAAAGCAACTGGAACATAGTACTTCCTTCATATAAAATGCCTGTGAGTACGGCCATATTTGCAATAGGACAAGCTGATGTATTCCCTTACTATTATACCGTTAAAGTGGAAAGCTTTTTTATGCAGATATTTAAGCAGGGAGAAATTGCCAATCCATTGAGATCACTTTCTGGACATTTTGATATCGCTTTCTGGGTGATTTATTTGTTGCCACTTTTAATTATATTACTCTGCTTCAATACGCTTTCTGCCGAATTAGGAAATGGAAACTGGAGATTAATCAATAGTCAAGGTATCACAGTAAAAAAATGGCTTTCCTCTAAATTCTTATTTGTTGGCTATTGTATTGAAATAATGATACTGATTGTATTTATTACAGCACTTCTTTTAAATTATGTATGCTTTAACCAATCTCCTTCTTTGAATGATTTTTTATTCTTGTTGGGAGTGAATATTTACCTATTTTTTTGGTTGTGTTTAATTTATATGGTAAATACACTTGCAAAAAATACGGGCGTAAATGCCATGTATTGCGGTATTGGTTGGGTGGTAATCTGTATTTTAGTTCCGGTATTAATATCAATGGCTATAGAAAAATCAATCCCCATCAATAATACCAGTATCAGTAGAATGTCTAGGCGACCGCAAGGTGCTCAATTTGAGGACAGTAGTTTTGGAACAAAAATTATTCGTGATTTAGCAATCGCATACCCCATGCTTAAAAATACAACCATTGGTACCAATAGTGCCAGCTTTAAACTGGCCGTGTACTTGGCTTATCACAAGCTTTTAGACGATGCAAATACTGCTGAGGTAAAAAATTATTTTACCAAAATTGAAGCACGCCAACAAATAACCAATCATAGCAGCATCATAAATTCAGCAGCTTCAATGGATGGTATTTTTGCTTCACTTGCAAACAACGATGCCCAAGCCAATCACGATTTTTTTTGGCAAACAAAAACTTTTCATAGTCGCCTTAATACTATTTATTACCCAGCCCTTTTTCTTGAAAAACAACTCAGTAAAAGCGACTATAAAAAAATGCCCATTTTTAAATACCAAGCTAATCAAAATCACAAAACCTTGGTATTTCCTTACACCATTTTAATCCTTATTTCATGTTTGCTCCTATTCATTAGCAACAAACAAATGAGTAAGATTTCTTGATGTTCATCGGTTTAAAAAAAATATTGAAAACACCCCAAAATCTTTTATATAAAAATTAATAAATACCTACTAAAATGAACATGATGAGAACCGTTTTTTTAATGATTGGATTTTTTTGTTGCCAATTTTTTGCACATGCACAAACAACAATAAATGGTAATATAGTGCTGAGCAATGGAGAAAAAGCAGTAGGAGTAACCATCCAACTGAGTCCACTAAATATTACAACGTATAGCAACGAAGAGGGAGATTTTAAGTTTGCCAATATTGCCAATGGCAGTTATACCATAAATGCCACCGCCATTGGGTTGCAAGCACAAGAACAAAAGATTACCCTAGTTTCTGGCACAAAAGCAGTAGTTAGTTTTACCATGAAAGCCAGCATAAATTCATTAAATGAAGTGGTGGTTTACGGCAGTAATCGCTATTTAAAAAATTCGGTAAGTAGTAGTTTTAGAACTGCTGTAAATCCATTTGAAGCACCCCAGCAAATTCAAGTTATCAGCAGTAAATTAATTAGAGATCAGCAAGCATTTACACCAACAGACCTCGCTAGAAATGTGAGTGGCGTATCTTCTATTTTTCCTTTTCCGGGTGTGTATACTGACTTTAATATTAGGGGTACCAGGGCAACCCAAGGTAAGTTTAGAAATGGTATGAATATGGGTATTGCAAGCTTTGGTTTATTGCAAGAAGATATGAGCTATACCGATAGAGTTGAGTTTATAAAAGGCCCTTCGGGCTTTTTAATTGGTCAAGGCGAACCAGGAGGCGTATTTAATGTAGTCACCAAAAAACCACTGCCCTATACCCTTGCCAACCTAAACCTTACTACGGGTAGTTTTAATTTGTTCCGATTGCACGCCGATTTTGGCGGTGCGGTAGACAAAAAGAAAAAATTGCTTTTTAGAATGAATATAATGGCACAGGATAATAATACACATATTCAAAATCAGAAAAACAATCGACTCAGCATTGCGCCCGTACTCACCTACACAATTGCAAAAAATACAACCCTTACTGCTGAGTACAATTATGATGCACAAAAAACAAATGGCCTCGATATGGCAATCCCTAGTATCAACGGAAAATTTGAATTGCCAAGAAACTTTAATATTTCAGGATTGGATTCCAAACTTTCTTTTGAGCAACAATATGCTTTTTTTAAAGCAGAACATATCATCAATCCCCAATGGAAAATTACTGCGCAAGCTTCCTATAACGGAGGATTTATTCGTGGCTTTGATATCCAAAGTAGGGGAAGGGTATTGGCCAATGATAGTGCCACCCGTGAAGCCCGCTATTGGAACAATATCGCTTCTAATTACAACGCGCAACTTTTTTTAAACGGCACTATAAAACTCAGTAAGCAAATAGAAAATAATGTATACTTAGCAGTAGATTGGGGCGAACAATCTTTTAAGCGGCTTGCCATTACTGGTGCCAATTCTAGCGTAAGAAATTTACCCGTACCACTAAGCCTGCGTAATCCAAATTATATTTATGCCAATCAAAATATTCAGAATTTTTTACCACCTGTGGCTAATATTGCATTTCAAGTTCCAGCAATTACCCATTTTAAAGCCATCAACTTATACAATACTACCAAGTTTAATAAATACGTACAACTCAACTGGGGAGGGCGTTTCAACTGGATAGAGACTGGAACAACTGTGCTTAAAGCCGATAAAAATTTTTCACCTCGACTTGGCTTAAGTATTTTCCCTGTTAAAAATCTAAACCTATATGCACTTTACGACGCTACTTTTTTACCCCTAGCAGGCAGGGATTTTGCGGGCAATGAATTTGTACCCCAGCAAGGTATTAACAAAGAAATTGGTGTGAAAATTCAATGGTTTAAAGGCGCATTGTCTTCTAATATAGCCGTATTTGATATAGTAAAAACCAATGGGCTAACGGCTGATCCCGTTAACAA
>JAAFJB010000070.1 GCA_013297995.1 Chitinophagales bacterium
AGAAACACTTAGTAAAATTAACCGCGCAGAAGATTTTACCAAACAACAAGACTATATTAAACAATGCAGCGCACTGCTGAAAATTGACGAGACCGGATTTACCAATCTTGTTAATAAATTCAAACGAGATAAACTGGCAAAAGAAGAAAAAAAACTTCCTTTTGAAGAAGCCAGATTTATTCAAGAAGATTCTAATGAACCACCACCCAGTGAATGGGATGAAGTACAATCTTTGTTACAACAGGATGACCTTGTTGAAAAAAATGTTTTGAAGGTTTTGCTCGAATATGGATTAAAACCTTATAACGAAGCACTAACCATTGCAGCATATATATTTGAAGAGCTTACACTTTATCACCTTGAAAATAGTGCCTACGAAAGACTTTTAGACATTTATAAAGACTGGTATAACAAAGGATTAGAACCTACTACCAAAACATTGCTTTATCACGAAGACGAATCTGTTCGTCAATTGCTGGTAAATATGGCCATTTCACCTTTTGAGCTAAGCCAACGCTGGGATAAAATTCTGCCCAATATGAATATTGTGAATAGAGATGTATCGGTGCAAGAAGCAGAAACGACCATGAATTATTTTAAGCTTCGCAAAATTAAAAAAATGTTTGAGCAAAACCAGCGTGATATGGAAAACGCTTCTTTTGAAGATCAATTAAAACTCATTGAATTACACAAGCAACTAAAAGTTTTTGAAAGAGAAATCACCAGTAAGTTAGGTACTGTTATTATTCGATGAAATAAAAATTCCCAAAAAATTCCCCGTACTTGCTAAAAGTCTTTATAAACTTAAGCGTAAAATCTGCAAAGCCATGATTGAAATTTCAACCTACTCTCAAAAATAAAAGCCCTCTATCCTCTTTAGATAGAAGGCTTTTAATGAGTCGGGACGACAAGATTTGAACTTGCGACCCCACGCCCCCCAGACGTGTGCGCTACCGGGCTGCGCTACGTCCCGAACTGTATTTCTATTCCATTCATTTCTGAATGGGCTGCAAATATAGGGTGAAAAGAAAAAATCAAGCTATATTGCATAAAATTTTCAACTACTGCATGAATATTCTACTAAAGCAGGTGCTGATTACCGACCCCAATTCTCCCTTTAATGGTAAAGTTTACGACCTAATCATAGAAGGTTCTATCATCTCAAATATTGGCACTAATTTAACGCATGATAACGCTACTATCATTGATGAGCCTGACTTATGCGTTTCTCCTGGCTGGGTAGATTGCTTTGCGCATTTAGCAGATCCTGGGTACGAATTTAAAGAAACCATTCAAAGCGGTATCCTAGCTGCTGCAGCAGGCGGATTTACTCGGGTTTTTACACTGCCCAATACCAAACCAGTAACCGACAATAAGTCACTGGTTGAATATGCTGCAAAACACTCTGTAAATAGTCCCGTTCAAATTCAACCCATTGGCGCCATCACCCAAAAAGCCGAAGGCAAAGAATTGGCAGAAATGTACGATATGCGCCACAGTGGAGCCGTAGCATTTTCTGACGGACTTAATCCCATTCAATCTCCGGGACTACTTATTAAAGCCTTGCAATACGTAAAAGCTTTTGATGGAGTGCTCATACAAATGCCCATTGATAATAGCATTGGGGCGGGGGGACTGATGAATGAAGGTATTATCTCTACAAGACTTGGCCTGCCTGGCATTCCCGCTATTGCAGAAGAAAGCATCCTTAGAAGAGATATAGAACTGGTGAAATATACAGGATCTAAATTACATGTTACAGGTATTTCTACCCAACAATCGCTTAATCTTGTAAGGATTGCTAAAAAAGAAGGCCTACAAATTACTTGTAGCGTAACCCCCTACCATCTTTTTTTCTGTGAAGATGATTTACAGAGTTATGATACTTTTTTAAAAGTAAATCCTCCCCTTCGCAGTATCAACGATATGTTGGCATTGAGATACGGCGTATTAGATGGCACGGTAGACTGTATTGCTTCTCACCACTTTCCACAAGATTGGGATCATAAAATTTGCGAATTTGAATATGCCGCTTTCGGCATGATTGGGCTACAAACCTCATTTGCAGTGGTGAACCATTTACTTGATAAACTCACAAATGACCAACTGGTGAAACTTTTTTCACTCAACGCCCGTAATATTTTTAACTTGCCAACCACTAATATATCAGAAGGCGCTGTTGCCGAACTTACCATCTACCATAGAAAAAATATTACCCTGTTAAAAAAAGAACAGAATAAAAGCAAATCCGTTAACAGTGCATTCATTGAAAAAGCCCTGAATGGCAAAGTATACGGCATTATAAACAACCAACAATTTATTACTAATTAACAACCAACTTATGAAAGTAAATTTAATTAATGAAGGATTAAAGTATGGCCTAATTTGTGGAATCATAGCACTGCTGTTAATGTTTGGCAGTTGGGCTTCTGGAGATACAGTATACGCCAACGTTCAGATGTATGGTTCATTTATCCCCTATATGTTTGGCATCATTTTATTCGCTGCCTTTGCTATTAGAAAACAAAATGGCGGATTTATAAGCTTTGCCGAAGTACTTAAATTCAGCTTTCTGGCGTTTTCAGTTTCAGCAGTTATTGTTGGCATTGGAAATTTTCTGCTGTTAAATTTTATTGACCAAGGCTTGAATGGAAGAATGGCTGATATAGGAATTGAAAAGACCCGTCAAATGATGGAGAAATTCGGTGCTTCAGAAGAAGATATTGAGAAAAGTGTAGCTTCTACCCAAGCTAGCATGAAAGATACTGGCCCAAAGAAAATTTTTCTAGGAATAGGCATTACCATTGTACTGGGATTTGTTGAGGCGCTGATTGTTTCTATTATTACAAAGAAAGAAGAAAAATTTCAAGACCAATAAGCTTGCATGAACTTATCCATCGTTATTCCTTTATTAAATGAAGAAGAATCACTGCCTGAATTGTGCAATTGGATTCATTCCGTTGTTTACCAGCATGGTTTCAGCTATGAAGTGCTGCTGATTGACGATGGCAGCACCGACAATAGTTGGAACACCATTGAATTGATTGCTGCAAATAACCCCCATATTAAAGGAATTAAATTTCAACGCAATTATGGAAAATCTGCCGCATTAAACGAAGGCTTCAAAGCCGCTCAGGGTGAGGTTATTATTACCATGGATGCCGATATGCAAGATTCGCCCGACGAAATTCCCGCTCTCTATAAAATGATTGTTGAAGATGGATACGATATGGTGAGTGGTTGGAAAAAAAAGCGTTACGATAATACCCTCACCAAAAATATCCCTTCCAAACTTTTCAACGCCGTAGCTCGTGCCAGCTCGGGTATTCAACTGCACGATTTTAATTGCGGACTGAAAGCCTATCGCAAAAAACTAGTAAAATGCATTGAAGTGTTTGGTGAAATGCATCGCTATATACCCATACTAGCCAAATGGAGTGGATTTAGAAAAATTGGCGAGAAAGTGGTTGAACACCGTCCCAGAAAATATGGTACCACCAAATTTGGCTGGTCGCGGTTCATCAACGGCTTCCTCGACCTTGGCACCATCATGTTCCTCGGTAAATTTGGCAAGAAGCCCATGCAGTTTTTTGGCCTCTACGGTACACTCTCTTTCTTAATAGGCTTTCTTACCAGCATCTACCTAATTGTTTCTAAATTCTTAAACCCTGATATTGCGCTAACCAATAAACCGTTTTTTTATATTGCATTGGTTACCATGGTTATGGGTATGCAATTGTTCTTGACTGGCTTTATTGCTGAACTTATTGCGCGCAATGCCACAGAAAGAAACGTTTACTTGATTGAAGAAAAACTGGGACTTCCAGCTTAACATCACTGCCATGAAGCCTTCACTGATTTTAATTGGAACCAGTTGGCCTTTCAGAAGTGGAGGCATCGCTTCTTTTAATGAAAGACTGGCTAGGGCTTTTCAGTCGCAAGGGTTTATCGTTACCATCTACACTTTTTCTCTGCAATATCCTGCTTTCCTTTTTCCTGGCAAATCACAGTATAGTGATGCCCCCAAACCCAACGACCTCACCATTCATATTTGCATTAATTCTATCAATCCATTCAACTGGATTAAAGTCGGCCGCCTGATTGCCAAGCAAAATGCTTCCATTGTATTGGTGCGCTATTGGCTGCCTTTTTTAGGCCCCTGTCTCGGTACTATTTTGCGGCTCGTAAAAAAAAACAAGACCAGTAAAATTATTTGTATAGCCGACAATATTATTCCGCACGAAAAAAGATGGGGAGATCAATTTTTTACCCAATACTTTATAAAACCAGTGGACGCTTTTATTACTTTAAGTGAAAAAGTAGCATCCGACCTCAGTAGCTTCACTACCAAAAAAGCATTGGTGATTCAACACCCACTCTACGATCATTTTGGAGCATTAATGCCTAAAACCATCGCCCGCGAAAAGCTTGGAATACCTGCCGATATACCCATTATTCTTTTCTTTGGATTCATTCGCAAATACAAGGGATTGGATCTCTTACTAAACGCACTCGCCATCTTAAAAAATAAGCGGGCTTATAATGCTGAAGTGGTTTTGCCGAAATTAATTATTGCGGGGGAATTTTATGATAACCCAACGCTTTACCAGCAACTCATTCATTCACTTGGTCTGCAGGATCTGTGTTTTTTATTCACCCATTTTATTCCCGATGAAGCCGTGAAATATTATTTCAATGCTTGTGATTTTGTTATTCAACCCTATCGCAATGCTACCCAAAGTGGGGTAACTCCACTGGCCTATCATTTTGAAAAGCCTATGCTGGTTACCCATGTTGGTGCTTTACCCGATATGATTTTACAAGATAAAAGTGGATGGGTGGTAGAACCCAATGCAGAAAGTATTGCAAATGGCATTCAATCTCTGTATGAATTAGGTGAAGAAAATTTTTTATTCCACCTTCGTAAAGAGAAACAAAAATATAGTTGGAATTCATTGACCGATGCCATTCAATCCCTTGCTAAAAATTAATTACATGAATCTAAAAATACATTCCCTCATCAGCCATTCCATTGAGGTTAAGAAGCAATTACTACTTGATACAAACTTGATGAAGATATTGGAACAATGCGTTACCATTGTTACAAATGCATTTGAACAAAATCATAAAGTGCATTTCTGTGGCAATGGCGGTAGTGCCGCAGATGCACAACACCTTGCGGCTGAATTTTCTGGTCGCTTCTATAAAAACAGAAGAGCACTTCCCTCCGAAGCCCTCCACTCCAACAGTTCTTATCTTACAGCTGTTGCTAATGATTATGGTTACGATGAAGTGTACGCAAGATTGGTGGATGGCACTATGGATAAAGGAGATGTATTAATTGGACTCAGCACTTCGGGCAATTCTACCAATATTGTAAAAGCTTTTGAAACCGCTCAAGCAAAGGGCATCATCACCATTGGGCTGACTGGCAGCAGCGGCGGAAAAATGAAATCGCTCAGTAACTATTTGCTCAATATTCCTTCCGATATCACTCCAAGAATACAAGAAAGTCATATTCTTTTAGGACATATTATTTGTGAATTGGTAGAAGAAAATTTATTCAATACGAATGCTTAAATTAACAGATATTACCAGTGAATGGACCTTGTTTTTAGATAGAGACGGGGTATTGAATCATGAAAAAAATGAGGACTATATTCGCAACTGGAGTGAATTTGAGTTTTATCCTGATACCCTACAAGCCATTCCCCTACTCAATCAATGCTTTGGCACGATTGTGGTTGCTACCAACCAAAAAGGTGTGGGAAAAAACTTAATGACAGAAGCAGATTTATACGGTATTCACCAACCCATGCTTCAACAAATTGAAGCAGCAGGGGGGCTGATAAAAAAAGTGTATTACTGTACCGATCTTGCTGATGATTCGCCCAATAGAAAACCACAACCAGGCATGGCTTTTCAAGCAAAAGCAGATTTTGCCAGCATTGATTTCTCTAAAACTATTATGGTGGGCAATCGAATAAGTGATATGAAATTTGGTCGCAATGCGGGTATGTTTACTGTATTTTTAGCTACCACCCATCCCGATACGCCTTTTCCAGATGAATGTATAGACCTTCGCTTTAACAGCCTCTATCATTTTGCACTGGCTTGTACCCATACAAATAAATAAAATGAAAAAATGCTTGCTGCTAATTTTACTAGCCCCTACTTTTTTTGCAGGGATGGCTCAAACGGATGCCAACAAAAAAGTATTGAACAGCATTGAATTGGCATTGAGTAAATATGCAACTACGATTATAAATACCGATGATATTGAAGAACGCCTTAGAGCAGATAGTTTCTTTACCCGTAATCTGGTGCAAGCACTAAAAACACCCTATTCTTTTCATTACCCTTTTGATTCTTTAAAAAGTATTTCCCGCATATATGCGCCAGATAGTAGTTTCCGCATCATCACTTGGCAACTGATGAAAGACTTTAGCTATTACCGCTACAAGGGTGCCATTCAAATGAATACCAAAGACGGTTCTTTGAAATTGATTCCATTGTATGATGGTACTGATTTCACTGAAAACCCAACCGACTCCATTCGCAGCAACGAAAATTGGATTGGGGCTTTGTATTATAATATTATCTTAAAAAAATACAATAATAAAAATTATTATACCTTATTGGGCTATGATGAGAACGATGCCAACAGCACCAAAAAATGGATGGAAGTATTGTATTTTGAGCAAGAAAAGCCTCGATTTGGGGGACGCTTTTTTAGTTATCCCAAAGATCCCATAAAGCCAGCCCAGCCTGCTTATCGCTTCTGCATTGAATTTAAGAAGCAAGCCAATGCTAAACTCAATTTCAATACCATTATAGATCAAATTGTTTTTGCCAAACTGGTAAGCGAGACCAACGAACCCAATAAAAAGCACACGCTAGTGCCCTACGGTACGGTAGAAGGCTTTAAATGGGAGTTTGGAAAATGGGTATATATTCCAGAATATACGGCAGAAGAACCCCGCTAGTCTAGTTTCAACACCGCTAGAAACGCTTCCTGCGGTATTTCTACATTCCCAATCTGGCGCATACGTTTTTTACCTTCTTTTTGTTTTTCAAGCAACTTTCTTTTACGGCTGATATCTCCCCCATAACATTTGGCAGTAACATCTTTACGCATTGCACTAATATTTTCACGTGCAATTACTTTTGCTCCAATAGCCGCTTGAATGGATATTTGAAATTGTTGTTTGGGTAAAAGTTCTTTTAATTTTTCGCACAGGCGGCGACCAAAATCGGTAGCTCTTCCTCTATGAATGAGCGCACTGAGGGCATCTACTTTATCACCATTTAGCAAAATATCCATTTTAACAATATCAGCATCCCGATTGTCAATGGGTGAATAGTCAAAAGAAGCGTATCCACGAGTAGAGCTCTTAAGCTTATCATAAAAGTCGAACACAATCTCCGTTAAAGGCATTTCAAAAATCAACTCAACCCGAGTGGGTGTTAAATAACTTTGGTTGATGAGGATTCCTCTTTTACCCAAACAAAGGGTCATAATATTGCCAATATAATCTGGCAATGTAATAATCTGTGCTTTAATAAAGGGCTCTTCAATGCGATCAATTTTAACCGGCTCGGGCATTTCTACAGGGTTATTTACTTGAATTTTCTCTCCCCTTGTAGTAAAGGCATTAAAACTCACATTGGGTACTGTAGTAATTACGGTTTGGTTGAATTCACGCTCCAATCGCTCCTGAATAATTTCCATATGCAACAAGCCTAGGAATCCACAACGGAAGCCAAAACCCAACGCCTGTGAAGTTTCTAGCTCAAAAGTAAGCGAGGCATCATTCAATTGAAGCTTGTCCATACAATCCCTTAGCTCTTCAAACTGATCAGTTTCTACTGGAAAAATCCCCGCAAAAACCATGGGCTTCACTTCTTCAAATCCGTGAATCATTTCACCTGGATTACTGGCCAATGTAATGGTATCTCCTACTTTTACTTCTTTTGCATTTTTTATACCTGTAATAATATAGCCAACATCGCCCGCTCTTACTTCAGATTTTGGCGTCATGGTTAGTTTTAAAACGCCCACTTCATCGGCAATATAATCTTGATTGGATGCAACAAAACGTATTTTGTCGCCTTTTTTCAAAACCCCATTTAAAATTCTATAATAGATGATGATTCCCCTAAAGCTATTATAAACACTATCAAATATCAAAGCTTGCAAGGGAGATTCTACATTTCCTTCTGGTGCGGGTATTCGCGCAACAATAGCTTGTAAAATTTCCTCTATGCCAATGCCAGACTTACCACTTGCCAGTAATATATCTTCCTCCTTACAGCCAATTAAATCAATAATTTGATCGGTTACTTCTGGTATTTTAGCCCCATCCATATCAATCTTATTAATCACTGGAATAATTTCCAAATCGTTTTCAATGGCCAAATATAAATTACTGATGGTTTGCGCTTGAATACCCTGTGATGCGTCTACCAATAGCAACGCACCCTCACAAGCAGCAAGTGCCCTGCTCACTTCATAGCTGAAATCTACGTGCCCGGGTGTATCTATTAAATTCAATACATATACTACGCCATTATGGGTATAATTAATTTGTATGGCGTGACTTTTTATGGTAATTCCTTTCTCACGTTCCAAGTCCATATCATCTAAAACTTGGTTCATCATATCTCGTTCACCAATTGTTTTGGTATGTTCTAATAATCGATCTGCAAGCGTACTTTTGCCGTGGTCAATATGGGCTATAATACAAAAATTCCTAATCTGCTTCATAAGGGGCAAAGATAGGCTTGTATGGGTTATCTTTAACTAAGAATAAGGGAACATGTTAGAACAACACTTAAACAAAGGAGCGGTACAAAACCAAGAAACGGGTCTTTCTTCCAACACAGATCTTAGTAATAACCGCATTTTTAATAAAAATGGGGAAGCAAATATTCAGGTAAAGGGATCTCCTCGTTGGGGCAGGTTGAATATTTATCATTCTTTACTTTCCATGTCGAATTGGAAATTTTTAGGCACCATTCTCCTCTTCTTTATTTGCATCAACCTTTTTTTTGCGAGTATTTATTTACTGATAGGACTCGAGCATTTAAGTGGAATGGAAACGGCCGTTACCACTGGGGAAAAATTTGGTGAGGCTTTCTTTTTTAGTGCCCAAACTTTTACTACGGTAGGCTATGGTAGAATTAACCCAGTAGGATTTGCTGCCAGCCTCACCGCTTCCTTAGAAGCCTTGGTAGGATTGATGAGTTTTGCCCTTGCTACGGGTCTTTTATACGGTAGATTTGCAAGGCCCCGTGCTTATATAAAATACAGCGATAATGCCATTTTTGCCCCTTTTAAAGATGGAACTGCATTAATGTACAGGATGGTTCCCTACACCAAGAATTATTTGGTAAATGTAGAAGTTAAAATAACCCTAGTACTAAGGGTGGAAGAAGAGGGTCATTGGAAGAATAAATTTTATAATCTGCCATTAGAAGTATCCAAAGCCAATACTATGACGGCCAACTGGACTATTGTGCATGTGATTAATGAATTGAGTCCTCTTTACCAATTCACAAAAGCCGATATTGAAGCAGCCAAGGCTGAATTATTGGTATTTGTACAAGGCTTTGATGAAAGTTTTTCTAATACTGTAATCTCTAGAACTTCTTACTTTTTTGAGGAATTTATATATGGTGCTAAATTTGTACCCATGTTTCATCCCAATGCAGCCAATACCCGTACCGTTTTATACATAAATCGGCTGAATGATTTTGTTCCAGCGGAATTACCCTTTCAATTCAATTAAATGAACACAGAACAGGGCACCGATATCAGCAAAGCCGCTGCATTATTAACAGCAGATGAATTGGTGGCCATACCCACAGAAACCGTTTATGGACTAGCAGGAAATGCACTGCATGAAGCCGCAGTGTGTAAAATTTATGCGGCAAAAAACAGACCTGCATTCAATCCCTTGATTCTGCATATTTCAGGAATAGACCAACTCTCAAAATACGCAATGGTAGACCCTATTAGTGCATTGCTGGCAGCGCAATTCATGCCTGGTCCGCTCACTTTGCTATTGCCCAAAAAAAATATTGTCCCAGATATTACCACTGCCGGCAGTAACAAAGTTGCCATTCGTGTACCCAAGCATCCACTTTGCCTTGAGCTATTGCATTCTATTGACTTTCCATTGGCTGCGCCGAGTGCCAATATTTCGGGCTATATTAGTCCCACCACCGCTGCCCATGTAGTAGCAGGGTTGAATGGAAGAATTCCCTATATATTAGATGGGGGCACAGCTGCCGTAGGATTAGAATCTACTATTTGCGAAGTGTTGCATCAAAAAATTATTGTACATCGTACTGGCGGAATAAGTGCCGATGAATTACAGCAAGTGAGTTCACTAGAAGTGGTGCTTGCCAACAATCAAAAAACTGTTGAAACAGCGGGACAATTAAAGAGTCACTATGCCCCCAATACCCCACTCTATAGAGGCGATATTTCGGATTTAATAGCCTGCAACCCAGGGAAAAATATAGCTTGTATTAGTTTTCAGAAAACATACGAAGGTGTTGAAAATTTTGTATTGTCGCCCAGCGGAAATCTTGCAGAAGCAGCCAACCTACTTTTTGCGACCCTACGCATGGTAGATGCCGGAAATTTCGATTTAATATGTACAGAATTATTTCCGAATAAAGGAATCGGCCCTGCCATCAACGATAGGCTGGGCAGGGCACAATTTCTTCATAAATAATTAGAAGCTGGTTGGTTTATTTTTTTAGCGCATTTATAATAGCAACAAATTCATTGGCAACTAATGAAGCCCCGCCTACTAGGCCACCATCCACATCGGGCTGGGCAAATATTTCTGCTGCATTAGAACTTTTAACACTGCCCCCATATAAAATAGAAATACAATCAGCGGTTTCTTTGCCATATTTGCTTGCCAATTGTTCCCGAATGGCAGCGTGCATTTCCTGTGCTTGTGCGCTGCTGGCAGTCTTCCCAGTACCAATGGCCCAGATGGGTTCGTATGCAATTACTATTTTAAGAAGTTGGTCAGCGTTTAAATGATATAACGACTCTTGCAGTTGTTTGGCTACATATTCATTTTGAGTACCAGCTTCACGAATTGCTAAGGGTTCACCGCAACAAAAAATGGGCGTGATATTATTGAGGAGACAAATATTTATTTTTTCTGCTAAAAAAGCATTGCTTTCATTAAAATATTCCCTGCGTTCAGAATGTCCTAACACCACATAATGAACGTCAATAGATCCCAATATATCTACTGAAATTTCGCCCGTGTACGCACCATTTTTTTTACTGTAACAATTTTGTGCAGCAACAGAAAAATTTTCTTTTCCCCGAAGTTTTTGTTGCGCCATCATTAAATAAGGAGCTGGTACGGCAAATACGGCTTCTTGGTTTTCACTAAGTTGATGGGGTAAGGAAATAATATCCTCTAATAATTGCTCACCTTCTTGTAAGGTCAAGTTCATTTTCCAGTTAGCTGCTGCTATTTGCTTTCTCATAATTGTGTATTGTAGATTTGTTTTAATTGTTTATTGGTTGGGAAAGATATGTTGAAGCATACTTATTTCCGCATTAGATATTTTTTTTCCCTTCATGGCTTTCCAGTTATTAATGTCTGTGAAAGCGGTTTCAAGTTGGTATTGTATTCCTTCAATACCCCAGCTAAAATGAGGAATAATACGCGGCAGGAGTCCCGCCCCAAATACGTTACAACTCACGCCAATAACGGATCCAGTATTCACCGATGAGTTGATGGAAAGGCGAGAAAAATCGCCCATGATAAGTCCACATTTCTGTCCCACTGAAATGTATTCCTTCAATTCCATAGCCCAAACTTTTATGGTGCCGGCAGAGTTTTTAAGGTTGCTATTGGTAGTTCCCGCCCCTAAATTACACCACTCACCTATCACCGCATCTCCCAGATAACCATCGTGTGCTTTATTAGAATAGCCCATGATGACTGAATTTTTTATTTCACCTCCGCCCATACAATAAGGCCCTAGGGTAGTTCCACCATACACGCGACTATTAAGTTTCAGTACCGAATTGTAGCCAATAGAAAAAGGGCCTCGGATGGAAGTCCCTTCCATAATTTCTGCATTGGCACCAATATAAATAGGGCCAGTACTAGCATTAAGTGTGCAAAATTCTAGCTTGGCTCCTTCCTCAATAAAAATATCAGCCGTTTGAAAAACCTGAACGGTGTTAGAAATAGGCGCTGATTTTCTGCCTTCTGTTACCCATTTAAAATCAGCCTTAATTTGTGCATCGTTTCTAAGCATAATATCCCAAGGGAAAACAATTCGATAGACGTTTTCTACCACTATCTTTTTTTCAAAATCAACAGTGGTAGCATTAAACAAGCCAAAAGGTATGGAAGACTTACCCGCTATCAATCCAGTCTCGTCTACTAAAGACTCTCCCTCATTCAATTGCAGAATTTGGCGCACCAGTTCATCGGTTGGCAAAACAGCCGCATCAATCCAAGTATTGCTGGCAGTTTCGGAGGGCATATCGTAAAGAGGCTGCAAATACTGTTCGGTATGAATAAAAATAGGGCATTTTAACAACAAAGCCCATCGCTCTTTAATGCTAAGTAATCCAAAGTGAAAGTCAGCAACTGCTTTAGTGAGAGAAAGGGGTGATAAATTAGCCCGAAATTTATTGTCGTAAAGTATAAAGCCCATGTGCAAATGTAAGCCGAATTCATAATAATGAAATCTCCTTACCTTGCAGCCTCAAACTATATTTTTTAGATATGAATATTGGTACTTTTTCTTATCCAGCGCCGATCAATGATCCGGTTCAATCTTATGCCCCAGGTACACCCGAAAAAGCAGCACTTAAAAAAGCATTGGCTGAACTAAAAAAGAGGCCAATAGATATTCCTATGTATATTGGTGGAAAAGCAGTAAAGACAGATAAAAAAATAGCCATTCGTCCCCCCCATGAATTATCGCATATATTGGGTTATTTTAATGCGGGTGAAGAAAAGCACGCCCACCAAGCCATTGCTGCTGCACTGCAAGCAAAAGAGCAGTGGGCAGCCACCAGTTGGGAAAATAGGGCGCATATATTTTTGAAAGCGGCGGACTTACTAAGTACCAAATACCGCTACCAAATGTGTGCCGCTACTATGCTTGGGCAGAGTAAGAATGCCTACCAAGCAGAGATTGACAGTACTTGTGAGTTGATTGATTTTTTAAGGTTTAACGTCCATTTTTTAAGCGAGATATACCAGCAGCAACCCGTGTCGGCACCGGGCATGCACAACAGAATGGAATGGCGACCATTAGAGGGATTTGTGCTGGCCGTAACTCCGTTCAACTTTACAGCTATTGGTGGAAACCTACCCACATCTGCTGCATTATGTGGCAATACTGTGGTTTGGAAACCAGCCAATACCCAGATTTATTCGGCCCAACTTTTTATGCGAATTTTAAAGGAAGCGGGATTGCCAGACGGAGTGATTAACCTGATTTATGTGGATGGCCCTACCATTGGAAAAGTATGTTTTGCGCACAGAGATTTTGCGGGCGTACATTTTACGGGCTCAACGGGTGTATTCAATAATATGTGGAAAGTGATTGGAGAAAATATGGGTATTTATAAATCCTACCCCAGAATTGTAGGTGAAACAGGAGGAAAGGATTTTGTAATAGCGCATAAATCTGCCGATATAGATATCGTAGTAACCGCACTGGCCAGAGGTGCATTTGAATTTCAGGGGCAGAAATGTTCAGCCGCTTCAAGGGCGTATATACCCAGCAATATTGCTGATGAAGTGTTGAAGAAATTGGTTGCAGCCGTTGGCACTATGAAAATGGGCACTGTAGAAGATTTTACCAATTTTATTAATGCTGTGATTGATGAAAAAGCCTATATCAGCATCACTCGTTATATCATTAATGCCAAGAAAAATAAAAAGGTAAAAATTATTGCCGGCGGTAATTTCAGCAAGACCAAGGGCTACTTTATTGAACCCACCATTATTGTTTCAAAGGATCCAAAATCGGTTACCATGTGTGAGGAAATATTTGGGCCAGTACTAACGATTTATGTGTACCCCGCAGAGCAGTTTGAGAAAACCTTGACCTTGGTTGACAATACTTCTGCCTATGCTTTAACGGGTGCCATTATTTCACAAGACAGGGCAGCTGTAGAACTAGCTACGGATAAACTCAGAAATGCAGCCGGTAATTTCTATATCAACGATAAGCCCACGGGTGCAGTTGTAGGTCAACAACCATTTGGTGGCGCTAGGGCATCAGGCACCAATGATAAGGCAGGCAGTATGCTTAACCTCTACAGATGGTTGAGTGCTAGAACCATTAAAGAAACCTATAATCCGCCAGTGCATTACGGATACCCGTTTTTGTTAGAATCTTAGAAGCTGTTTGAGTTATTTGTTTAGAATAGATTATGGATATTTTTGGGAGCGAAACAAGGCGAATTTTGTAGCCCTAGTCTAAACGCCTAAGGCGAAAAATTCAACGCAGTTGCAGCCCCAAAAAT
>JAAFJB010000071.1 GCA_013297995.1 Chitinophagales bacterium
TTGAAAAAGGAGTCTGCTTTATTTGGGAAGAACTGAAAGAAAAATACAAACAAAAAACAGAAATATTTATCCTACTTCATCCAAAGTTTAACAGTGATGAACAACTGGAATTGCTGCTGAATAATTTCGGCAAAGCTCCCAAACAAATGGAGCTTCTACTCGCTTATCTTCACCTTAAACAAAGTGCAGGCGAAGTAAAACAAGTAGCACTTTTAAAAAAGTCAAATGCCAGTGCTGCTCAGTTAAAAGCACTGATAGATAAAGGCATTTTAATTGCCGAGAAAAGAAGTGCGGATCGGCTGCCTTCTTTACCTAAAATATTGGATCTGGATTTTACCCTATCCGCTGCACAATCGGCAGCGCTGGATGGTATTGAACAACAATTCAACCTTAAAAAAGTATGCCTTTTACACGGCGTTACTTCTAGTGGTAAAACGCAACTCTATGTCAAGTTAATTGAAGCGCAAATTAAGTTGGGTAAGCAAGTACTTTATCTATTACCAGAGATTGCGCTCACAGCACAAATGATTAGAAGGCTACAGAAAAGTTTGGGGGGACATATTGCCATTTATCACTCTAAATTCAACCCCAACGAAAGGGTAGAGATCTGGAATAAAGTAAACAGCGGCGAAACCAAAGTAGTACTAGGTGCCAGATCAGCCCTATTGCTTCCTTTTATTAATCTGGGTCTCATTATTTGTGATGAAGAGCACGATGCTTCTTATAAACAACAAGATCCAGCCCCCAGATACCATTGCAGAGACGCTGCCATTTATTATGCATCCCTATTTAACGCCCATATTTTATTGGGTAGTGCTACTCCTTCCATAGAAAGCTATTACAATGTGCAACAAGGAAAATATGGGTTTGTGAAATTGATGGAAAGATTTGGCGATATCGCTATGCCCCTAATTGAGTTGGTTGACATAAAAAAAATAGGTGCAAAAGAACGAAGCAGCACCCCACTTAGTGCCGCATTAATTGAAGCAGTGAAAGAAGCATTGGCTGCAGAAAAACAAGTAATCCTATTTCAAAATAGAAGGGGCTATTCTCCCTACATGATTTGCAATACTTGTGGTTGGATTCCGCATTGCCAACATTGTGATGTAACCCTTACTTTTCATAAAGCAAAAAATAAACTTACCTGTCACTACTGTGGCACTACCTATCCTGTTTTACAAACCTGTGCAGCCTGCGGCAACCACCAGTTTGTACAGAAAAATTTTGGGACAGAGAAAATCGAAGAATTGGTTGCCGAAGCCTTCCCCGATGCACGTATTGCGAGGATGGATTACGACAGTATTAAAGGAAAAAACGATCATGATACATTAATCAAAATTTTTGAACAGCACCGAATTGATATTTTAGTAGGCACACAGATGGTGGTGAAGGGGCTTGATTTTGAGAAAGTGAGTCTCGTTGGAATAATAGATGCCGATGGCATTCTCAACTTTACTGATTTTAGGGTGAATGAAAGGGCGTATCAGTTGATGGAACAAGTAAGTGGCAGGGCAGGCCGAAAAGATAGTCAAGGTAAAGTACTCATCCAAATCAGCAATATGCAACACCCTGTTTTACAATTTGTAAAACAACACGATTACCAACAATTGTATAATTTTGAAATTGAGAATAGAAAACAGTTTAATTATCCGCCATTTACACGACTGATACAAATTACTTTTAAGCACAAAGAAAAAGAAGTGGCAGAAGAAGCAGCCAATATTATGGGGCAGGGACTAAAGCCATTATTCGGAAACTATATAAACGGCCCATCGCAGCCGGTGGTAGATAGAATACGGAACCAATATTTGTGGGAACTATTATTAAAACTGCCCAAAGATGCTGGCTTGGTGCAGCAATGCAAAACAGCTATTCGTCAGCAAACAGCAATTATTCAAAATAATAAACGGTATAGAGCAGTCCATATTATTCCAAACACAGATCCAGTATATTAGCTTATGCAGCTCCTAGAAAATTACGCATTAAAATCATTCAATAGTTTTGGTATAGCTGTTTCAGCTAAATACTATTGCAATATATCATCCAATGAAGCATTACAGGAAGTGCTGGCATGGAATAAAAAGCAACACCATCAAATATTGGTATTGGGTGGGGGCAGTAATATTTTATTTACAAAGAATTTTGAGGGGTTGGTATTGCACAATACGCTAAAAGGAATTGAATTGGTAAGGGAAAGCGAACACTACTATTATGTGAGAGCTATGGCGGGTGAAAGTTGGCATGAGTTTGTACAATACTGTGTAAAACAAAACTATGCAGGAGTAGAAAATCTGATTCTTATACCAGGAAATATTGGCGCAACGCCCATGCAAAATATAGGTGCTTATGGGGTAGAGATAAAAGATGTTTTTTATGAACTAGAGGCGGTAGATATAGAAGCGCAAAGCTTAGTAGTATTTAAAAAAGGCGACTGTAATTTTGGTTATAGAGACAGTATATTTAAGCAGACGTTGAAAAACAAGTTCATCATTACGAGTGTAACTTATGAATTGCCGAAACTACCAAAATACAATACCAGTTATGGAGCCATAGAAATGGAATTGGAAAAGCAGGGAGTAAAAGAGTTGAGTATAGCTGCCATAGCAAAAGCGGTGATAGCCATTAGGCAGCGTAAGCTACCAGATCCGCAGCAAATTGGCAATGCGGGAAGTTTTTTTAAGAATCCAGTAATACCCACCGAAAAATATTTGCAATTAAAAAAACCCTACCCTACCCTACCCGGTTATGCCGATGGGGCAAGTACCAAACTACCCGCTGGCTGGTTAATAGAACAATGTGGGTGGAAGGGATATAGAAAAGAAGACGCAGGATGCTATGCTTTACAAGCACTGGTATTGGTAAATTATGGGAAAGCAACAGGTGAAGAAATTTATAATCTCTCCGAAAAGATTATACAAACGGTTCAACATAAATTTGAGATAGTATTAGAACGAGAAGTGAATATTTATTAAGCAAATGTGTGGTGAAAAGTGGGGAGGGATTTGAGGAATATTACCCATTATTTACAGGATCTAAGCTAATATTTTTCAAATTTATCAGCTTCTAACTTACAGGTGATTAAAAAGGTTCTCCATGTGTATATTGTATGAGTTTTTTAGATAAGTAAGCAGACTTACTCATGATCTGTAAAAAAGCTCCTGTACTAGCACCACCGAAAAACTGTTGCACCCATCTACCCGTAGCAATTCTAAAAGCAAACTGCTTTTGCCAGTTTTTTTGATAGTTCAATTCCATCTGTTGCCTACTAATTTGCTTGTTCAGGTATAATTCAATTTGCGTGAATGCCATACAACCCGATTGCATGGCCATGCTCATTCCATTGCCGCACAATGGCGGAATTATTCCTGCTGCATCTCCTGTAAACAATATATGGTTGTTCACTTGCTCTTTTTTATGAAAACTTATTTGCGAAATAGTGATGGGCTGTTCATATAAAAAATGTGCATCAGCAAAAATAGCAGCAAGCTGTTTGTTTTTTGATAAGATATTCTGTTCCATGGCTGTAATAGAATTACCAGCAGCTATTAAATTTTCTGCCGTTGTTAAATAACACAAGCAGCACTTATTATTTTCAATAGCTGAAATACCGCAATACCCATTTGCAAAATTATGTAATGAAATATTATCTACTGGATGCGGATACTCTATATGGTATTTTACACCCAGGTAATTATTCATTTTAGTGGGCTTGTGTTGAATAAAATCCCTACCCCACTTAACATCTAGGTTTGCCTTTTTACCAAATGCACCAACTACCACCAAGGCCGAGACCTTTGTAGTATCTGAGCTGATATGAAAAACTTCATCTATTTCTTTTACATCATCTACTTTTGTTGCTGTGTACACTACTACCCCTAAACGTACTGCTTTTTGATACAGGCTATTGTCCAGTTTATAGCGACTAACACCAAAGCCGCCCAAAGGCAATTGAAAATTAAATGGCTTACCAGATGATGTAGATATGGTAAGTTTATTTATTTTAGGCAGTTTCCATTCATCCAATGGTATGCCGCAACGTTCTAAAAAATTCCAACTTTCATTGCTTATATATTCTCCACAAACTTTATGAAATGGGTATTGCTCCTTCTCAAATAACACTACACTATAACCTTGCTGCGCCGCCTGAATAGCCAGAGTTAGACCCCCCAAACCACCTCCTACAATTCCAATATCATAATCTGCTGCCATACGAATGATTTAGTTGTTTGCAAACAATTAAATGCCTAAATGCCCATTGCCAGCTAATATTATAATTGGCCATACCAGCTTGTTTAAAAATCACCTCCCACTCCTGTTGCAAAAATCCACGTTGTACACTAAGTGGCGCATCATTTTTTACTAAATAAGATCTAGAAAAAAGTTGCGTTAGTAATTTAATAGCAAAATATGCCAACCAATGGCGATGCAAATCGTTGATAAAAAACCCCAATTTAGATTGCTGCTTCATCCATTGCAATTGTTGCACCAGTTGTGTTTCTTTAAAATGGTGACAAAATAAACTAGAGAAAATAATATCTGGCTTTTCATTAAAATGCACCAACGCATAATCGCTACAAATAAATTGGGTATTATTTTTTAATAAGGAATGCTGCTTGGCAACTTCAATACAGGATGGTTTTAAATCTACTCCAATCAATTGAACTGAGATATTATTTTTTTGACAATACTTAAAAACTGCAGCCAAATTATCTCCCCCACCACAACCTATTTCGCATACAGTAATTGTTTTTTTATTTCCAATTAACTGCTTCAATCCTTTAATAGTAATGGCATGCCCACCCAGCAATGTATTAATGGTATTCAGTTCTTGCATATTGAGTAGAATGGCTTGAAATGGGATTTCATCGGCATCGAGTAGTTCAGATTTATATGATCTTGCAGCAGTCATTAACTATTTTTCAAAGTGAAAGTTTCCATGGTGAGTCCCGGCCCAAATGCCATTCCCAAAATCACAGCTCCAGGCTGATCAATTGCATCCATTATTTCTTTTAATACAAACAATACGGTAGGAGACGACATATTACCATAATTGTACAATACCTTTCTCGCGTACTGTAAATCAGATTCTGTGAGCTGCATTTTTCGTTGAATAAGATCTAAAATTCTTTTCCCACCGGGGTGAATACACCAATGTGTAATATCGCTTTTGGTGTGGTTACCAGCAGCTAAAGCTTTTGAAATTAGTGCTTCAATATCGGCTTCAATAAGCTGTGGAATATAGCTGCTTAGCTTCATCAAAAATCCTTTGCTGCTGAGATTCCATGCCATATCTTCTTGACCGTTAAATGCTACCTGTGCGTAAAAATTTTGTATAGAAAGTGATTTTGAGGCTTTGATGCAATTGCTCACTAATACTGCAGCAGATCCATCTGCAAATAACAAACTGCTGGCAGCATTGTCTTCGGTAAATTCTTTTTGAAAATGTAGGGTACACAATTCTGTCGCCACTATTACTACATTGGCATTGGGGGTACTATCACAAATCATTTTGGCCAATTTTAGTCCGTGCACGGCTGCATAGCAACCCATAAAATTAATAGAAGTACGAAAAATGGTAGTCGGCAATTCTAATGCCTGCATAATTTGCAAATCGAGCCCAGGCGCACTCATACCAGTACAACTGATGGTAATTAAATGCGTGATCTGGTTAATGGGCAAAAATGGTTCAATACATTTCTGAATAGCTGCTATGGATAAGTTTAATGCATGGGCGTCAAAAAATTCCATCCTTTTTTCTAGCAACGGAAAATCGGTATTTATATCGGCAGGAATAAAATCTCTGGCTGCTTCACCTCCATGGTAATCGGCAATTGCTGAATACCTTGTATGAATACCACTTTGGTGATAAAGAAATTTTAATTTTCGCTGATCTACTTCATTTAACTGATATACGTTTTGCATAAAAGCAAGTATATCCAACTGTTGGTGACAATATGCTGGGTTTGCTGTTGCAATAGAAATAATATTAGCCAATTTGTTGTACAATTAATATCATTATAAATGCCGCATTTGAACAAAATGATGCCAGCCAGTTCATTTGCATGGTATGCTTAAAGTTGGCTTTCTTTTCATCTTTCCATACCAACCTACCCCATATCATAAAATATACTATAACGGGAAGGAAAAAGATTTGCAAAAGAAAAAATAAGCCCTGTTGGTTCAATTTAGAAAAATAGGCAAATAGCAGAGCAAACGCCGCTGAGTAAATTAATCCACAGAATATAAAAGTCCCTTTTTTTCCCAATAAAATAGAAATGGTTTTTACGCCATCTGCTGTATCCGATTCATGCTGATAAATTTGGGTAATAGGATAAAAGCCCCCGATTAATAGAGCAGCAGCAATGGATGGCAGCAATAGTTGAGCAGTGAATGGATTATTTCCTGCTGCAAAACAAACCATACCAAATACCAATAACCCTTGGTTTAGTACAACGGTGAGGTAACCAATGATGGGATATTTTTTAAGTCGCACACCCCTATAACTGTATAAGCGAGAGAAAATAATGTAAATCAATAACAATCCTGCTACGGTAAATGAAATAAAGCAGGCCAGTAGTAGTGCCAATACATCCATGATTATTGTAACCATCCAAAGTTCTTTTTCGGGTGGGGGTGGTTTTTCAATACCACCAATACTAGATTCATCCCTGTCCATATAACTATTGTATCCATTGCTAGATGGGTACACCAATAAATGAAGTATAACAAACAACAATAAAACAGCAGGCCAATAAATAGTGGATTGTAGGCTTAGGGCAAACCAAAATACGGGCATTAGAAAAAAAGAAAAAGGAAAACGCAGCAATTGTATAGTAGAAACTTTCAGCATGTAGAACAATGTAAGCAGAAGATACAACAATTTGGCTATATCAACTCAAATCGTTGATGCATGGCTGGAATTTGTACATCTACAAAATGCTTTCTACTTAATCGTTTGGCAAAATCTTGCTGAACGTTGTACTCACCATGCACTAGAAATAAAGTCTTTACCTTACCAGGATTTTGGCAAGCTAGGAATTGGCAGAGATCATCATAATCACCATGAGCACTCATGCTGCGCATAACACCAACTTCAGCTTTTACTGGGTACAATTCACCAAATATTTTTACTTCTTTTGCGCCATTCGTTAACCTTCCACCCAATGAAAAAGGATCGGCGTAACCCACCATCAAAATGGTGGTATTGGTATTCCCAATATTATTCATAATATGGTGCTTAACCCTTCCCGCATCGGCCATGCCGCTGGCAGATATAATTACACAAGGCTGGGGAAGCTCATTTAAAAACTTACTCTCTTCAACAGTTTTAATAAATTTCAACCCTTTAAAATCAAATGGATCTGCGTCGGTCTCCATAATTTTTCGAATTTTTTGATTAAAATTCTCTGGAAATTGTTTTAGTAATTCGGTTGCCTCTCTGCTAAGGGGGCTATCAACATATACAGGTACAGCAGGCAATCTATTTTCTAATTCTAACTGATTGAGTGCGTATAAAACCTCTTGCGTTCTACCTACGCTAAAAGCAGGTATAATTAATTTCCCTTTTTTATCAATACAAGTATGGCGAATCCATTTTTCTAAATTATCAGCAATGCCAACCACTTCATCGTGTAATTTGTTGCCATAGGTACTCTCCAGAATAATATAATCTGCCTGATCAAATTCGGCAGGTGAACGTAGAATGGCGTCATTATATCTACCCACATCTCCGCTGAATGTAATATGTGTTGTATTTTCCAATTCTTTCACTTTAAGGTGAACGGATGCACTGCCAATAATATGTCCCGCATCGGTAAACAACAACGATATTTCTTCGTCTATCTCTGTCCATTCATTATACGCCACTTTTTTAAACAAATCAATGGCCAAGGCGGCATCTGCAATATCGTATAGAGGGGCATAAGGTGGTAGTCCCTTTTTTGCTCTTCGTTTATTAATAAACTTGGTATCATCGCGTTGAATTACAGCAGAGTCTTCCAATAATATTTCTGCCAATGCCAAGGTAGCTGGTGTGGCATAAATAGCACCCCTGAATCCTTCTTTTACCAGCTTAGGAATGAGTCCCGAATGATCAATATGAGCATGTGATAATATTAAATAACTGATCTCCGAAGCCACAAAGCCAAATTCGGCATTCAGTGGTTCGGTCTGTTTGCCCATACCTTGAAAAAGTCCACAATCGAGCAATACTTTCTTTCCACTTTTTAATTCCAATAAATGCTTGGAACCTGTTACTGTGCGCGCTGCGCCATGAAAACTAATATTCATAATTGCTTTACTTTAAAACTCCAGGTAATTAAAAATTCCGACACCAGTTCTCCAACTTCATTGGTGCCAACTGATTTACAAACAACTGTTTTACCTACCCCAGTTGCAATGCTTTCATCAATAGCATCACTTACCAATATACCATCGTTGCAAGTAAAAGAAATAAGCCGCGTTGCTTTCTTAAAAAACTTGCCCTCTACACTTACAACCAGCATGCTAATTGGCGGATTTCGCTTATAGGTTTGCCCCACTGCAAATAAACCAGTACTCATTTCTGCGGCCATAGATTGCACTGCAAAATACATTGACTTGAAAGGGTTTTGATTTAACCAATTGTGGCGAACCGTAACAGTGGTTTTATGGGCATCAATATACCCAATTTTTAATCCTGCAATAAATGCAGCAGGTAGTTTTGTAAGCTTAAAAAAAGCAAACTTTACTGGGTGAGTAATTACTTGTTTAAACCGGTCAAATTGAGGATTCATATACCTGTAAGATACACAAAATTCTTAGAGCAACAAGGCGGCAAGCAGATAGTCGGCTACCAAAATAAGAATACAACTTACTACCACAGCACTGGTACTGGAGCGACCAATTTCGAGTGCCCCTCCCTTTACATTATACCCATAATAAGCAGGAACACTGCTGATGATAAATGCAAAAGTGTAGGCTTTGTATAACGCAAAGTTAATATTGAAAAAGTTTAAGTTCTGGCGTAGTCCAATATCAAAAATATCGGCGGGTAAAATACCAGCCATACTGCCAGCGGTTCTTCCACCCCAAATACCCAATACTGCTGAAATAACAATCAGGCAGGGCACTACTACCAGTGATGCCAATATTTTGGGCATTAATAAATAACTTTTGGTATTAATACCCATAATTTCCAGCGCATCTATCTGTTCACTGATGCGCATATTACCCAGTTCACTGGCTATTTTACTGCCTACCACACCAGCCAAAACAACACTTACAACGGTGGGCGATAATTCCAAAATCATACTATCTCTTACAATTTGTGCAATGGTAGACTGGGGAACGAGTGGGCTCACCAGTTGATAAGCAGTCTGTACCGTAGTTACTGCACCTAGGAATAAAGAAATAATAACCACAATCGGCAATGCTCCCAGTCCGATCTCTACGCATTGATGCATGAATTCTTTCCAGTACATACGCCAATTCTCAGGCTTGGAAAACATACCTTTAAGCATGAGTAAGTAAGAACCTAAGTGGGTGAAAAAATTCATTGAAGCTGGAATCTAAAATTAGAAATTGGGTTTGACCAAATAATCGATCTTTAATATTGAATAAAGGTACATATTAATCTTATTAAACAATTCTATCGTCTATCGTCTATCGTCCACCCTCTACCTTCCGCCTACTCTTCCACCAACTACTTTTTTTTACTTGTTCAGCAGTATCCACCCTGTTTTTCAGTTGTGCGTCTACTACGGCAAGCAATGCCATGTTCACTATATTTCTTACACTACTACCCAATTGAAGTACATGAACGGGCTTTTTTAGTCCCAATAAAATAGGCCCAATTGCGTCTGCACCACCCAATTCTTTTAGTAAGTTATAAGTGATATTACCAGAAGTAAGGTTGGGGAACATAAGCACATTTACTTCTTCATCTACCAACTCACTAAACGGGTAATTATCGCGTAATATTTCTTTGTTAAAAGCTAGACTACCCTGCATTTCACCATCTACAATTAAGGAAGGGTTGCGTTGTTTCAGAATTTTGGTTGCCGCCGCCACCAGTTTGGCTTCGGGCGAATCACTGCTTCCAAAATTGCTGTAACTTAACATGGCAATTCTTGGCGTGAGATTAAAGTTGCGCACTTCTTTTGCAACCATCATAGTAATATCTGCCAACTCTTCTGCGGTAGGATTAAAGTTTACCGTAGTATCAGCAAGGAACAAAGGTCCTTTTTTAGTGAGCAACAGATACATACCCGCAATTTTCTTTACCCCATCTTCGGTACCAATAATATGCAAAGCGGGGCGAATGGCTTCTGCATAATTCTTTGTAAGCCCAGAAAGCATTGCATCGGCATCACCGGTCTCCACCATCATACAACCGAAGTGGTTGCGATCTTTCATAATTTTCAAGCTCTCGTGGTGATTGAATCCTTTTCGTTGGCGCTTGCGAAAGAAAAGCTCACCATAAATTTCTCTTTTTTCCTCCATTTCATCACTACGAGGATCTACAATGGGAATATCAGATAAATCAATGCTATTTTCTTCAGCAATACGATTAATTTTTTCAGGATCTCCCAATAAAATTGGATAGGCAATGCCTTCATCATAAACAATGGTGGCAGCTTTTAATATTTTAATATTGTCTGCTTCAGCAAAAACCAATCGCTTTGGATCTTTTCTGGCTTTGCTACTGATTACCCTAAACAATTGATTATCGAGGCCAAGCCGCTTATTCAATTCCAGCGCATAGGCGTCCCAATTGGCAATGTTTTTCTGTGCAACCCCACTGTCAATAGCTGCTTTAGCAACAGCAGGGGCAATGGTAGCAAGCAAGCGTGGATCAAGTGGTTTGGGAATAATATATTGCGACCCAAAACACATATTATTTTGATTGTAAGCCATATTCACAATATCTGGAACTGCAGTCTTGGCAAGCTCCGCCAATGCCCTTACGGCAGCCAATTTCATGGCTTCATTAATTTGCGTTGCACGCACATCCAATGCACCTCTAAAAATATAAGGGAAGCCCAATACATTGTTTACTTGGTTGGGATAATCAGACCTGCCAGTTGCCATGATGATGTCTTTACGAACAGCTATGGCGTCTTCATAAGTAATTTCAGGATCGGGATTGGCCATGGCAAAAACGATTGGATTTTTAGCCATTGTTTTTACCATTTCTTTGGTTACTACATTACCCACACTTAGTCCCAAAAAAACATCGGCATCTTTAAGGGCTTTGGTCAATGTCCAATCGCTTTTTTTAACAGCGAATTTTGTTCGAATTGGCCCTAAATCTGTTCTTGCTTCGTGCAATACTCCATCCTTATCAAAAACAATAAAATTTTCATACCGTGCACCCAATGCCACATACAATTGTATGCAAGCCATTGCTGCTGCACCCGCGCCGTTGATGACGAAACGGACTTTATCTATTTTCTTTTTCTGCAATTCCAATGCATTCAACATGGCAGCACTGCTGATGATGGCAGTACCATGTTGATCATCGTGCATTACCGGAATTTTCATCTGCTCCTTCAACTGTTGTTCAATATAAAAGCATTCGGGTGCTTTTATATCTTCTAGATTGATCCCACCAAAAGTGGGTTCCAGTGATTTTACAATTTGCACAAATTTTTCGGGATCTTTTTCATTGATCTCAATATCAAATACGTCAATATCGGCAAATATTTTAAAGAGTACCGCCTTACCTTCCATTACGGGCTTACTGGCTTCGGCTCCTATATCCCCCAGGCCCAAAACAGCAGTGCCATTGGTAATTACCCCTACTAAATTACCCTTGGCAGTATACTTATAAATATTTTCAGGATTATCCTGAATTTCTTTACAAGGTTCTGCAACACCGGGACTATAAGCGAGCGATAAGTCGCGCTGTGTTTTTGCCTCTTTGGTGGGGATGACTTCTATTTTTCCGGGGCGGCCACTGGAATGATATTCCAATGCTTGCTCCCTTCTTAAATTGGTTTGTTTGGCCATAGAAGGCAAAAATACAGTTTATATTAAAAGGGGGTATAGTATAGTTTATTGTGTTAAACTATACTATACCCCCAATTTGGTTTGATCGGTATCACCATATAATTCTACTACAGCGTTATATTCAGCATTTTAGATTAGTACAGCACTACAAAGCGATAATCATATAAAATTTAGCATTGTGAAGTATTATGAAAATATAAGAGCGAGTTTTATTTTCTAAAAATTTGGAATAATATCGTAAATATCATCACCCATAAACTTCCAATTCACATCGGTTGAAGCAGTGGCTCCAATAGTAATTAAATAACATTGGGTATAATCGGTAGCAGCTCCACGCGGGCCGGTGAATTTGCCTATATAGGCAATTAATTTATCGGTACCATTTAACCACCGTAATTTAAGTTCATTTGACCTAACACCTGTGATATCGGTTGGTACAGTAATGGTATATACCAACTTACGCGCAGCAGCACCAGCTTTGGTTTCTTTGGTATAAATATCAAATTTAGTAGCACTAGATAGTACGGCAAAAGCTACCAAACTACCATCATTTGATAAGGTAACAGCCCCAGCTTTAGTAGCATCGTTAAATACATCCGTTGAATTTTCTATTACTCTTTCGCCAGTAAGCACCCCTGTTTCTGACCAGCCCAAATAACTAATCGTTCTACCCATATAACCAGTTCCCTGTGCGGGGGGAGTTGCTGAATAAAAAATTATATCCCGTGCTGTTTTAGACAGATCTGCGCTGTTGGCATAAGATACATTAAAACCAGCTTGCGTAAAAGCTGCTTCACCAGTACCATCTTCATTTATGGTAAACACTCTACTGGCTACTGCACCACCAGAAAATGTATTGGTACCCAGTAAAATTTTACCATTGGCCAATACTTTTAAAAAGTTATTATTTTCATTTGCACCAAATGTTTTCAATATTTTTTTATTACTACCATCTAAATTGCAAATTTTAAGTGTGCGTACATTGGCCGAGCCGCTAAGGTTGTGACTATAAATAAATTTTGTACCATCGGCACTAAACTGAACATCGCCTATATACTCGTTTACCGTTGTAGTTTCAGCTGCCAACGCTAATTTTCGGTTACCTCCCGTAAGGTCGGTTGTAAAAATTTGGGCACTATCTACATAAGCAAACAAAGTGGTGGCTGAACCACTGGCACCGCCGCCAATAATATTGGTTACTTCCTCTTTTTTACAACTAATAATTGTACTCAATGCGAATGCGAGGAATAAAATTTTTTTCATACTTGTACTTTTTAATTTTAATTTATTGAGTAAAAGTATGGGACGTACATTCTCATACAATACCGTCCGTACGGTATATTGAAACAGAAAAATTCAATCCCATTTGTATAGACTCTTGCCGTTAAGCAAGTAAAATGCTTGTTTGGGTGTTTATAGTAATTATTTAACCCAGTTTATTTCAAAACCTCCACCGGAAAATCGTTACCAAACCCATAGCTGCTGGGGTATTGAAGGGTACCACTGTACTTTTTCATCAACTCAGGCACTTGTACTTGAATAAAGTTCTTTAGTCCATTTACCGTAATCATTTTATTGGTTGCTGCATCACCTTTTAATGCTTGTAATAGCACATAGGTAAATACTCCGTGACCAAGTGATGAAAACTCATTGGCAAACTGTTTGCTTCCACTCGCTGCCATCCAATGCGTACCCGTACTTCTTGCTACTACCGCCAAACTCTTTTGTTGATTTCCATTATCACTCATCAAAGTTTCAAATGCCCCTGCACTCTGGCATGCATCTAGTATAAACACTTGCTTCTGCGCTTGAATATCTACTGCATATTGCTGTAATAGCTTAGATGGAATGCCTTTTTCCTCCAATGCCGCATCTACATTTTTCAAATCAATTACATCCGTAGGTACCAAATAAAACTCTTTGTTCTTTTCTGATATCACCCCATGACCTGCATAATAAAATACAAATACATCTTGTGCTTTGGCGTTTTTCTGCACTTCTGCAAATGCAGCAGTAATGCCATTTTTATCGGCTTTATCATCGGTTACAAAATAGGTTTTTACATTGCCTAATACCGTTTTAACACTGCGCTCTATCTCATCTTTAAAAGCTGTTGCATCGGCTAATGCATAGTTAAGGCTCATCTTAGTATTCTGGTATTTATTAATACCTACAACCAATAAATGAAGGGTAGCATTTTTGTCAACCGCATCAATCGCAGTTACACCTACAGCATTATTAGGAGTATTTTTTATGGGCTGGTTCCCTACCTGATAAGCTACGGTAATTTCATCTGGTTCACTTTCTGTTCGCTGGCTGTTTAATGCCACTGCCCTAAAAGTATTTTGACCCGCTAATAAATTAATAGTGTACTTCTTGGTTTCAGTACCATCATTATCAGTTACAAA
>JAAFJB010000072.1 GCA_013297995.1 Chitinophagales bacterium
TATTGTAGGTATTGCCTACCTCACTGAGTTGTTTATGGGTTGGTACAGTCAAAATAAATACGAAGGATACACATTCTGGTACAGTCGCGCTTATCTTTTCTCTCCTTATGGATGGAGTTATTGGGGTATGATGGCTTGTAATGTATTGAGTCCCCAAATTTTCTGGTTCCGCAAAATGAGAAGAAATATTTTTGTTACTTTCTTCATGAGTGTGATTGTAAATATTGGTATGTGGTTTGAGCGTTTTGTAATTATTGTTACCTCACTCTACCGCGATTATTTACCGAGTAGCTGGAGTGTATATTATAGTCCCACTATTTGGGAAATAGGATTCTATGCAGGAACTTTTGGCTTGTTCTTTACTTGCTTCTTCTTATTTGCTAAATACTTCCCCGTGATTGCCATTGCAGAAATTAAGTATGTATTGAAAACAACGGGAGAAGGGTATAAAAACCAAATGGGAAAAATAGAAGAGCAGAAGTTAGAAGAGTTTGTGCATGAACACGCGCACTAAGCATAATGAATTGGGCAATTATATAATTACTTACTGTGGTGGAGATATCACACTGCAGAAAAAAATAAAGTATGGCAAAAAAGAAATTTGTAGTAGGCTGTTTTGATGATGAAGCCGTGTTGTTTCCTGCTGTTAAAAAAGTGCGAACAGCTGGATATAAAATTCACGATGTATACACTCCATTTGCGGTGCATGGATTAGATCATGCCATGGGATTAAGAGAAACCAGTCTCCACACTGCTGGCTTTATTTATGGTATTACAGGAACTACCACAGCACTTAGTTGTATCAGTTGGATTTTTACCAGAGATTGGCCTTTGAATATTGGCGGAAAACCTCATTTTGCTTTACCAGCTTGGGTGCCTATTACTTTTGAGTTGACCGTATTATTTGCTGCAGTAGGAATGGTACTTACTTTTTGTTATCTCTGTCAGTTAGCTCCATTTGTAAAAAAACATCATTTTCACCCTCGTGCAACCGATGATTATTTTGTAATGGTAATTGAGTGTACAGATAAAACCAATATAGAAGATTTGAAAGCATTTCTAACCAATCAAGGAGCATTAGAAACTAATTTTCAAGTTGCAGAAGAAGGCTGGTGGCTTGGCAGGTATGATAAGGATGAAATGCCTTTTGAAAATGCAGATATTGTAGTAGCTTAATTATTGAATTTTAGAATTAATTGAATCATGAAGAATAGATCTATCATAGCTTGTTTAACTGCACTATTAGTTGTGTGTGCTTGCAGCGATGTAAAGCGTAAACCAGGAAGTATTTATATGCCAGATATGGCGTATAGCCGCGCCTATGAATCCTATGCTGACCATAGTAATTTAGCTGCCAAAGGCATTAACTATACCAATATGCCAGTAGCTGGAACCATTTCCCGTGAAGAAGAAATGCCTTTTCAAATTCCCAAAGACCCGGCTGGAGATACTACCCAATATATTGCGTCTAAGTTAGTGCCGAATCCCTATGATAGCCTAACCACAAAAGAACTGGAAGAATCTGAGCGTTTGTATTTAATTAATTGCGCTATTTGTCACGGCGATAAATTAAATGGGAATGGACCGCTTTACAAAGATGGTGCTGGGCCATATGCCGCCAAGCCAGCCGCTTTAATAGGAGATGCAAAATATGAGGCAATGCCAGCGGGACAAATGTTTTATTCTGTAGCATACGGCAAAAATCTTATGGGCTCTTATGCGTCACAACTCAGTCGCAAACAACGTTGGATGATAATAGCATATATAAAATCAAAACAACAAGCTGGAAAAACAAAAACAGTTGCTGCTACCACAGCAGGTGCAAAATAAATAAACAAACTGAGCCCTAATAATAGGGGCAAATACTAACCGTACTAAAAGCGTAACAATGGCATCTTTAAGAACACAATTTGAAGTTCCCGGAAAAATGAAAACTTGGTCTTATGCCCTTATGGGTGCAGGCTTGGTTGCATTATTATACGGCATGTTCACCAAAGGCTTCAGTGCCGATGAGCATGAGCAAGTACATTTCTGGGGTACTTTAATGTATAATTCTATTTTCTGGACTTTGATATGTAATGCCAGCATGTTCTTTATTTCTGTTACTACACTTGCTCACGCAGGATTTACACAAACATTTCGTAGAATTCCAGAAGCCATTTCTACTATGGTACCTATTTTTGGTACCATCACTTTTGCGGTATTGATGTATATTATTTTAGGCCACAAACACCATATTTATCATTGGTTGGATGCGGAAGCGGTAGCTGCTGATCCAATTTTAAAGGGGAAAGCAGGTTTTTTAAATCCCACTTTCTTTGTAATATGGACTACCCTCACCATTGCACTTTGGAGTTTTCTAGGATGGAGAATTCGAAAACTAAATGAGGAAGCAGACCAAGCGCCTATGGATCAAACGCTTGCCGCAAGCTTTATTAAGAGGGGCACAGTAAGAACCGCCATGTTTACGGTTTGGTTTGGACTAACCGTGGGTTCTACCATACCTTGGTTATGGATGATGAGTATTGATGCACACTGGTACTCAACCATGTACAGTTGGTACACTTTTGTAAGTTCATTTGTAGCAGGAATTTCTTTGATAGCATTATGGCTGATTTACTTGAAAAATAAGGGCTATTTGGAGTTGACGGGGCAAGAACATTTACATGATATTGGAAAATTCATGTTTGCCTTTTCTATTTTCTGGACCTATTTATGGTTCTCACAGTATATGCTTATTTGGTACGCCAATATTCCAGAAGAAACCGTTTATTTTAAGCACAGAGTACAGGGGCCATACAAAGGAATATTCTTCTTTAACTTGATTGTTAATTTCTTATGTCCCTTACTAATATTGATGAAGCGGGCAGCAAAAAGAAATTATACATTGGTAACTTTTATGGCAGTATTAATCATCTTTGGGCATTGGATAGATTTTTACCAGATGGTGATGGGATCCTTAATGAAAGAGCATGTTGAATTGGGTTGGCTAGACTTTGGCATACTTGCTTTTTTTGTTGGGATTATGATTTTATTTGTGGGGAAAGCTTTATCAAAAAAACCACTAATAGCCAAATACCATCCTTATTTAAAAGAAAGTATTATACACCAGGTTTAATAAAACCAATTGGTTCATTTGATTGTTAGAATAAGATAATAAGATAAGAATATGACAGTTTTTTTAATCAGCGCAGTAGTAGTACTCATATTTGTGGTAATCTTTCAGATTTCCAAAGCAAGTGAGTATGTATCAGTCTTGAAAGGAGAAGAGGCGAGCCGTAAACAAAACAATAAAATAAATGGCTTTTTAATGGTAGCATTTCTTGTACTAGGCTTATTAGGCGTTTGGTACTGCAATGAATTGTACTATGGTAAAACATTGCTTCCCCAAGGCTCTGCAAGTGTAGAAGGAGAAAGAGTAGATTCCATGTTATGGCTTACACTTGCGGTTACTGGAATTGTATTTATTGGTACCCAGATTGTTTTGTTTTGGTTTGCATTCAAATACCAAGAAAGCGATAAAAGAAAAGTTTACTTTTTTGCACATAGCAATACCCTTGAAATTATATGGACCATTATTCCTGCCATCGCGCTCACCGTATTGGTAGTAATAGGATTGCGGAACTGGTTTCTGTTTACAGGAGAACCTCCCAAAGAAGCCATGGTAGTTGAAGTAACGGGAAAACAGTTTGGATGGATTTTTCGCTATCCAGGAGCTGACGCTTCTTTTGGTAAAAAATATTTTAAGAATATTGACAATGCTTCTAACTCACTGGGTATTATTTGGGAAGATCAATTGTCTCACGACGATTTAGTAATGGAACAAACCATGTATCTGGTAAAAGGAAAGCCTGTAAAATTAATCATTGGGTCTAGGGATGTAATTCACGATGTGGGTCTCTCTCATTTTAGAATGAAGATGGATGCTGTGCCTGGTATTCCTACTACACTTTGGTTCACGCCTAAGTATACCACTACTGAAATGAAGGAAAAAACAAAAAATCCCAATTTCCAGTATGAAATCAGTTGCGATCAAATGTGCGGTAATAGTCACTATGCTATGAAAGGGGTTATAGAAGTGTTGGATCAAGAAGAGTATGATGCAAAAATGGCCAGCACCAAACCCTATTATTTTACTGCGTTCCCTGATAAAGATCCAGCAATGGCAAAGCCAGCAGACAGTGTAAAACTAGCGGCCAAGCCTGTTGAAGCAGCAACCAAACAAATGGCTAAATTGTAGCACAATCATCAACCAAGTTCACGCTAGGTTGTATTAATTAATAAAGCGTAAGTGTATGAGTAACGAAGCCGTTTTACACGCACCTGCTGAAGCAGGTTTACATCAGGATGCACATGGTGATCATCACCATGAACACCACCATCATGAAACATTCATCAGTAAGTATGTTTTCAGTCAAGACCATAAAATGATTGCCAAACAGTTTCTCATTACGGGTATGGTATGGGCAGTATTGGGTGGTTTAATGAGTGTGTTGTTTCGCCTTCAATTGGGCTATCCAGATTCAACATTTCCCATTCTACAAGATTTGTTGGGTAAATGGGCCGAAGGAGGAAAAATTACGCCCGAAGCCTATTATGCGTTGGTAACTACACACGGAACCGTGCTGGTATTTTTTGTATTAACAGCAGGGTTGAGTGGTACTTTTGCCAACTTTCTTATACCATTGCAGATTGGCGCGAGAGATATGGCATCGCCATTTATGAATATGCTCAGCTACTGGTTCTTTTTTGCCGCTAGTATGGTCATGTTGTCTTCTTTATTTGTAGAAACTGGGCCTTTTAGTGGTGGTTGGACTGCCTATCCTCCATTAAGTGCTCTCGGCGATGCTTCTCCTGGTTCTAAAACTGGAATGGATCTGTGGTTGATCTCTATGGCTTTATTTGTGGTTTCCTCTTTATTAGGAGGGCTTAACTATATAGCTACTATTTTAAATATGCGTACCAAGGGTATGAGCATGACTAGAATGCCGCTCACTATTTGGGCGCTATTCTTCACCGCAGTATTGGGCGTATTGTCTTTCCCCGTATTATTCTCAGGATTTATTTTATTGATTTTTGATAGAAATTTTGGAACCAGCTTTTATCTATCTGATATCTTTATTAATGGAGTAGGTGCTTTGCCAAATGAAGGCGGTAGTGCTATTTTATACCAACATTTGTTTTGGTTTTTAGGACACCCAGAAGTATATATTATACTCTTGCCAGCTATGGGTATGGTTTCTGAAATATTATCTGTAAATTCCAGAAAACCCATCTTCGGTTATATGGCCATGGTTGGCTCTTTGTTTGCCATTGCTATACTTGCATTCTTGGTATGGGCGCACCATATGTTTGTTACAGGGTTGAATCCATTGTTGGGATCTGTGTTTGTACTACTTACGCTATTAATTGCACTTCCCTCTGCCATAAAAGTGTTTAACTGGCTTACTACTTTGTGGAGAGGTAATATTCGCTTCACACCGGGAATGATGTTCTCTATTGGATTTGTTAGCCTCTTTATTTCAGGCGGATTAACAGGAATCTGGTTGGGTAACTCCGCACTGGATATCCATTTACACGATACGTATTTTGTAGTAGCACACTTTCATATTGTAATGGGTGTAGCCAGTATGTTTGGTATGTTTGCGGGCATCTACCATTGGTTTCCTAAAATGTATGGTCGTTTCTTAAACAATACCATGGGCTATATCCACTTTTGGGTAACCTTAGCAGGTGCGTATCTAATTTTCTGGCCAATGCACTACCAAGGATTGGCGGGCATGCCTCGTAGGTATTACGATTATAGCGCTTGGGAGAGTTTTAAGCAGTTTACCGAATTGAACCGATTTATTAGTACAGTCGCCATGATTGTATTTGCTGTTCAACTTTTGTTCTTGTTTAACTTTTTCTACTCCATATTTAAAGGAAGAAAGGTAACCACATTAAATCCTTGGGGATCAAATACTTTGGAGTGGACAACACCCATCAATCCGGGACATGGCAACTGGGTTGGCGAAATTCCAGAAGTGCATCGCTGGGCTTACGACTATGGCAAGGATGGAAAAGAATTCATTGGTCAAACTACACCAGTGGGAGCTGATGAAACACATCACTAATATTGCAATGCTGACTTTTTATTCAGCTTAAACGATACTACAATGCTCCCAAATGAATGGGAGCATTGTTTTTAAATACCAAGCAGCATGACGAATATTTCAGATACAGCAACAAGCAATGGTTCTCTTTCACTTGCTGCCAAAGTAAAAGATTATTTTCTCTTGGTAAAATTCACCTTGAGCTTTACGGTTGTATTTTCCTGTGTTATTTGTTACCTCATTGCACCCAATGTTGTTGAATACAATTGGGCGATGATTGTTCTGCTCTTTTTGGCTGGCATGTTAATAACAGGAAGTGCCAATGCCATTAACCAAGCAGCAGAAAAAGATACCGATGCGCTCATGAAAAGAACGGCTACGCGGCCTGTAGCGAGTGGCAGAATGAGCCAACAAGAAGCCTACTTATTTGCTTTTATTGCGGGTTTGGTAGGCGTACTGATGATGTGGTATTTTTTTAATTTGTCTTCGGCTTTGCTCTCGGCTCTTAGTTTATTTTTATATGCTTTTATTTATACCCCGCTTAAAAAAATTAATTCTATTGCGGTATTGGTGGGTGCATTGCCAGGCGCGCTGCCCTGCTTAATTGGCTGGGTTGCTGGGAACGATGATTTTTCCGCAGGTGGATGGATATTATTTGGCATGCAGTTCTTGTGGCAGTTTCCACATTTTTGGGCCATTGCTTGGGTAGCTCATTCCGATTATAGTGCAGCAGGCTTTAAGTTATTACCAGCAAAAAAAGGCCCCACTCAGTTTACAGCCTTACAAACTATTATGTATTCAGTGTTGATGATACCAATGGGAATTCTGCCCAATTATTTTGGATTAACTGGTGAGTGGAGTATGTGGGTAGTGGTGATTTGTAATTTGTTTATGGTAATGCAGAGTGCGCGTCTGTATAAGGAGATGAGCGTAAAAGCCGCTCGTAGGGTGATGTTCAGCAGTTATATTTATTTGCCCATCGTATTGTTGGCTTTGTTGGCAGATAAGGTTAGGTAAACGAGAGAAGGTCGGAAGGTCGGGACGTCGGAAGGTCAGAACGTCGGGAGGTCGGACGCTCAGACGATTGACGAATGACGCTCAGACGAATGACGATCAGATATAATAATGTAAAGTTTTAAAAAATGGAAGCAATAGTGAAAGCAAGTGAATCAAAAAGAATTCATCCACAAAAATTTACATTGTGGGTAGCAATGGGAAGTATAATAATGATGTTTGCGGGACTAACCAGTGCCTATATTGTAAAGAAAAATCAAAGTAGCTGGTTGGAATTTGATTTGCCAGTGGTTTTTGGGTACTCAACAGCAGTAATTCTTATAAGTAGTATTACTATTCACTTAGCTGCTAAATCTTTTAAAGCTCGGGAAATGGCTCGTTATAGAACCCTTATTACAGTTACCGCAGTACTGGGCTTGCTTTTTATGGGTATGCAAGTGATGGGCTTTATAGACCTGGAAGCAAGAAATATTGCACTTACAGGTGCGAAAAGTAATTCAGCTGCTTCTTTTTTATTGGTAATTACCGGACTCCATATGCTGCACGTATTAGGAGGTGTAATTGCTATCTTAGTAATCTTTATTAAAGCTTATAGCAGCCGCATTAAAAATTACAGTAGCTTACCCATTGATATGATAGGAACTTACTGGCATTTTGTAGATATATTATGGGTGTATTTATTCATATTTTACAATTGGATTGGTTAATTAGAAAAAACTTGAATTTTCTGCACCTTTTTTCAATTCCAGCCAATACTTTTGTAAACGAAATTAGAGATAAACATGGCAACAACTGCAACAGCACCAATCACCAAATCATGGAGTGGCGGAAAAAGTCCCTTCAATGTTGAGTATGGCAAATTAATGATGTGGTATTTTTTAATGAGTGACGCCTTTACATTTGGTGCATTTTTAATATCATATGGTACCATTCGATTTTCTACCAATGGATGGCCCGACCCCAATGAAGTATTTAAAAGTTTTCCATTTGCACCAGAAGGAGCCAATGCACCCTTGGTATTTGTGAGTGTGATGACTTTTATTCTCATCATCAGTTCTGTAACCATGGTACTTGCTGTACAGGCGGGTCACAATATGGATAAGAAAAAAGTAAGTTCCAACCTAATATGGACCATCATTGGAGGTATTGCTTTTTTAGGATGCCAAGCCTGGGAGTGGAATCATCTTCACCACGAAGGCGCATGGTGGGGTAGTAATCCTTTCTTAAACGCAGATGGAACGGCTTCTTCAACCAATTTTACCAATTACTTTTTTACCATTACAGGGTTTCATGGTTTTCACGTTTTCTCTGGGGTAATTATTAATATTATCATGCTAATAATGACCCTCACCAATCAGTTTGAGAAAAGAGGCCATTATTTAATGATAGAAAAAGCTGGATTATACTGGCACTTTGTAGACCTAGTTTGGGTATTTGTATTCACTTGTTTTTACTTGATTTAAATTATTCGCTTTATACACGTTAACAACCTTATATGTCAAATTCAACAGCACACGAAGAGCACGCAGGTGGAGGTACCAAAGAAATTATTAAAGTAACGGTAATCTTAACCGTACTCACCATTATAGAATTAATTTTAGGATTTTGGATGATTGGTATTCCATTAAGTAGTACAGGGGTAAGAATGGCTATTAAAGGAACCATTATAATTCTAATGATGGCCAAAGCATTTTATATTGTTGCCTATTTTATGCACTTAAAGCATGAAATTAAGAACCTGATTATGACCATCTGCGTTCCATTGGCATTATTTATTTGGTTTATTGCTGCGTTTTTATACGATGGCAATTCATTCAGAAATCTTCGCAATACCTATGATCCCCACTTTAAAGAACAAAGCACTATTAAAGTAGAGAAAAAAGAACACGCAAAAGATGAAAAGCATGGTGAACAGCACCAAGATGCACAAGTAGAAAAGAAAGCAGCGGAATAATGCGCTAATTGAAGAATTTAAATATAATTCTGATAGTAACCGAACCATCCCGCACTATTTGGGATGGTTTTTTATTTATTTTAAAATCTATAGGGCATGACTAAAAAAGCAATATTGGGTTTATTAGTAGCATTGGGAATTCCGCTCACATGTTACCTCATTTTACAATATGCGAGCAAGACTGCGGTAGACATGCCTCGTAAATATTTACTAGACACGGTACTCACTAAAGTGGAGAATGGAAAATCTAGTACCGATAGTATCTGGCATAAAACCAAAAATATTAGCCTAGTTAATCAGTTGGGAGATACGGTAAGTTTATACGATTTGCAAGGTAAAATTATTGTGGCCGATTTTTTCTTTACCAGTTGTAGAAGTATTTGCCCCCGCCTTACCCGCAATATGGCAAAGCTTCAACAGTCGTTTAAGAAAGGAGGTAATGTTAGAAATAAAATAGATACCAGCATTGTGCAGTTTGTATCGTTTACGGTAGATCCTGAAAATGATTCTGTTTCAGTATTAAAAAACTATGCAGATCGCTTTGGGGTAAACCACAACAACTGGTGGATGCTTACTGGAAATAGAAAAGATATTTACCAATTTGCATTTGAAGAAATGAAAGTAGACCAGTTTAGTGAGGAACCCATATCTCCCGATTTTGTTCATACCAGCCGATTTGTGTTGATTGACAAAGACTATGTTGTTCGAGGCTATTACAACGGATTAGATACTACTCAAATGCTAAAACTATCTCAAGATATTGGTGTTTTACTGTTAGAAAAAGACCCAAAAAAGAAGAGCGGTATTTTTAAAAAAATAATTGATTTGAGCTGGCTTTGGCTAATTATTGCATTGGCTACTAGCTTCTTTGTATTTTATATGCAAGGGAGACGAAAAATCAATGGATAAAAGGTAGCATTTTTTATAAAGAGTATTAACCAACAAAAAGTTAAGGACTATGTTAACAGCAAGTATCAACAAAAACGATAAAAAAGCTTATTGGATTATTGGCGTATTTTCCGCAATAGTATTTACAGTAATCATCCTATTGGGTCGTGTAAAACTGGAGCTAGATCTCGGATTCAATGTGCATATTTTTGCTGCCGCCAATGCATATATCAATACAACTATTGCTTTATTATTGGTAGCAGCATTGGTAGCTGTAAAACAAAATAATCACTTACTGCACAAGAAATTAATGATGGGAGCATTGATACTTTCCATTCTTTTTTTGGTATCGTATATTGCACACCACCTACTTGCTGGCGATGCAAAATTTGGTGATTCAGATCATGATGGCATAGTAACAGAAGCAGAAAAACTGGCAGTAGGCGGTATTCGAAATTTATATTATGCTATTTTAATCAGCCATATTTTTTTAGCTACCATCATACTACCCATCATTTTACTTACAGCTTACCGGGCATTAACCGCCGAATTTCCCCAGCACAAAAAGCTGGCAAGAATTACTTGGCCGCTCTGGTTTTATGTGGCAGTTACAGGCCCAATTGTCTATTGGATGATCAGCCCTTACTATCAATAGTACAGGGTATGAACAAGCCTGTCTATTGATATGGTAAGGGTGCTGCTGGGGGCAGCTATGCTTTTTTGGTTAGAATGAGTATTTCATTGGCTTGAATTTCGGTGATATACTTTTTCACGCCTTGCTTATCCGTATAGTTGCGATTGATTAGCTTTCCTTCAATCACCACTTCGGTTCCTTTAACCAAGTATTTCTCAACAATATCAGCCAATTTGCCCCAGGCCACTACACTATGCCACTGGGTTTCGGTTACTTTCTCACCTTTGGCATTTTGATAATTTTCGTTGGTAGCCACACTAATATGGGCCACTTTTTTGTCGTCTCCAATGGTTTTAACATCCGGGTCTTGTCCTAGATTGCCAATGAGTTGTACTTTGTTTTTTACAGCGTTCATAACGGTTCAGTTATTTGAGTTGAATAAGAAGCAGTGCGGTACTGCCGTTAACAAGTCAAATATGAACCATTATTTGAACAGCATTACTATTTTAAACGCATATAGGTGTAAGTAAACGTTTGTAATCGCTTAAACAAATTGACCGATCAATTTAGTGGATTCAGTAGTCTAATGCGTTAAAATACCGTGTTTTACACGCCAAATTCCGTATTTATACCTAATCGGGTTATTAGTAAGGGAGCTAATTTTATATGATCTACCCCTTAAAACAATTCATATGGAAATGCCCGAAAAGCAGTGCATTTACTGCGCAAAAAAAATTATTGGCAGAACCGATAAAAAATTCTGTAACAGCTACTGTCGCAGTGGTTTTCACAATACACAAAATGGATCAACTAATAATTGTATCAGACAAATCAATTTGTTATTGCAAAAAAATAGACGGGTACTTGCTAATATATACGCATCATATCCTCGCAAAAAAAAAGTACCCATCCATACACTTTTTTTGCAGGGATTTAACTTGGCACATTTTACCCATCAACAGAAGCATATAAAATTCGGAACCTATACCTGTTGTTATGATTATGGATATAAATTGATTGGAAGAGAAGAAGTAGAAATTATTCGTTTTTTGATTTAAGTACGCCACTGTACCTCTTTTAAATTACTATGCTAATCCCCAACTGGGTCTATGACTCTGCGTGATTTAGTGTAAAATTTTATAGGCAAATAGAGTTTGTATGTCTTTTTATTGATTTTTCTAATATATTTTCTATTATATTTGATATGCAATAAAAACTACTATGAACTAAAATAACCCCCAATATTTCTAGATTACCCCAACTATTTATGCCTATTTGTCTCAAGGGGGTAACCCCAAAAAAATCATACCAATTTTTATTTCATTCGGTTTATATTTCAAAGCAATCATTGGTTTTATTGCTTTTGGGCTTATTGTGTTCATTTCAAGTACTGGCTCAACCCACAATCACTTCTTTTACACCATTAAGTGCTAAGCCAGGAGATAATATAACCATTACTGGTACCAACTTTAATACAACCCAAGCAAACAATATTGTATTCTTCGGTGCAACGAGAGCTACGGTTAATGCTGCATCAGCCACGAGTTTAACAGTGACTGTACCAACTGGAGCTACATTTGCCCCCATCACAGTCCTAAATGCTGCAACAAGTTTAGCGGGAGCTAGTGGTACCAGCTTTACGCCCATATATAGTCCCGCCAAAACAGGAATAACGGCTACTGATTTCTCACCTAAACAAGACTTTACAACTGGACAATATCCTCGCTCAGTGGCTATAGGTGACTTAGATGGGGACGGTAAACCTGATTTAGCTTTTGCAAACTACGGTTCATCTACAGTTTCGGTTCTACGCAATACATCAACAATCGGAAGTATTGGAAGTGGCAGCTTTGCAGGGAAGCAAGATTTTGCAATGGGTGGCAATATGTCCATTTTTGTGGCTATTAGCGACTTAGATGGGGATGGTAAACTCGATTTGGCTGTTGCTAATGAAACAACAGGAAAAATTTCAGTGTTTCGCAATACTTCTACTATCGGTAGTATAAATTTTGATCCGAAACAAGATTTTGAAACTGTCTCTATTGCCCCAGGCGAATTACGTATCGGCGATCTGGATGGGGATGGTAAACCAGACTTGGCTGTAACAAATTTTTATTCAAATAGCGTTTCAGTATTTCACAATACCTCTACCAGCGGATTAATAAGTTTTGCAGCGAAACAGGATTTTACTACAGGGTCACAACCTGTTTCGGTTGCTATTGGTGATTTAAATGGGGATGGTAAGCCCGAAATGGTTGTTACCAATTCAGCTGTAACCAATATTTCATTATTTAGTAATACCTCTACCAGCGGGTCTATAAATTTTGCGGCGAAACAGGATTTTTCAGTTGGTGTTCATCCTTACTCTGTTGGCATCGGAGATTTGGATGGGGATGGTAAACCCGATTTGGCCGTTGCCAATTATACATCAAATGATGTTTCCATATTACGTAATACCACCACGAGCGGAAGCATAAGTTTTGCTGCCATACATAATTTTTCGATAGGGGGCACTACTGAATCAGTAGCCATTGGTGATTTGGATGGAGACGGTAAACTAGACTTGGCTTTTGCACATACACTTTCAAACAGCATTGGTGTATTACGCAATACATCTTCGGTTGGAAGTATTGGTAATGGAAGCTTTGCTTCAATCCAATATTTTACAACAGGAACACAGCCTCATTTGGTTGCTATAGGCGATTTGGATGGTGATGGTAGACCCGAATTAACTACTGCAGTTCAAGAGCAAATATTAGGAGCCTCTATATTAAGAAATGCAGACTTGCCCACTAATATTACTACTTCAGTAACTAGCTTATCAGCATTTAGCACTTGTGCCGGTTCAGTAAGTACACAGCAAAGCTTTACAGCAAGTGGAACAGGTCTTACAAATAATATTACGATTACTGCACCTTTAGGCTTTGAAATAAGCACTACCAGTGGTAGTGGTTTTGGCAGCTCGCTAACCTTAACACAAACAGGGGGCACGGTAGCTACAACTACTATTTATACACGTGTTGCAGCTAATGCTACTGGAACACCTAGTGGTAATATTACTGTAGCAAGTACAGGGGTAACTACAATAAATATAGCGGTAAACGGTACAGTAAACAGTTTACCAGCTATACCAACTATTAGCAATAGCCGACCGTTGACTTTTTGTTCTGGTGATAGTACCGTATTGAGTTCATCAGCTACAACAGGTAATCAATGGTTATTAAATGGGAGTAATGTGGTGGGTGCAACGGTTCAGACATTGGTGGTTAAAACAGCTGGATCTTATACTGTAATTAATACAAATGCTAGTGGATGTAATGCAATATCATCAGCAACCACTACAGTAGTAAATAGCTTACCAGCAACACCAACTATTAGCAATAGCCGACCGTTAACTTTTTGTTCTGGCGATAGCACCGTTCTTAGTTCATCAGCTGCAACAGGTAATCAGTGGTTATTAAATGGGAGTAATGTGGTGGGTGCAACTGGTCAAACATTGGTGGTTAAAACAGTTGGTTCTTACACTGTAATTAATACCAATGCTAGTGGATGTAATGCAATATCATCAGCAACAACCACAGTGGTAAACAGCTTACCAGCTATACCAACGATTAGCAATAACAGACCGTTGACTTTTTGTTCTAGCGACAGCACCGTATTGAGTTCATCAGCTGCAACCGGTAATCA
>JAAFJB010000073.1 GCA_013297995.1 Chitinophagales bacterium
AGGTTCAAACGGCTATATTTCAATATCATGCGGGCGATAAAGTGAAGGTGCAAATAGATGATTTGGCCGGGTAATTTAAAAGGCAATACGTTTATTCAGCTCATCGTCAATTTTTCGGAACAGGTGGTAGGGTTTATAAATTCGCCAATCGCCTATTTCCATCAGCTCAATATAATAATTCAATTTCCTTTTTTTAAAATCCTGTTGGGTGGCTTCGGGCATATTTAATGCGACAATCCATCCATTTTCTTCGCTAATATCGTCGAACCATTCTTGGTAATATTCTTTATCGCTGCTGTGAAAGTTGAGTACATTTTCGGTGATAAGTATAAACTTAACAATGTTTTGTTTGGTTAATAAATCAATAATTTCCCGTTTAAGTTCCATGATATCGTTTTCAATGGCATCATTCCATTCTCCAATCATTTCAATGATGGCGAAATGCAGCTCATAGTCCACATAAATAATTTTAATATAGAGTGTTCTGCTGCCAAAATCGTCCCATTGGGGGTGGATATAATAGTTATAAACAGTTTGTGAAAATTCAAATTCACTGTAGGTTCTGCCGTAAAAGGGTGATTTGAGATCATCTTCAGCAATATAAATATGTCGCCAGTTAAAAAAGGGTTCAATATTGTGCATACAGTTCTGGTCTTAATTAGTCATAGCCTCAACAGCCCGCTTCACACTACCGTGTTTAAGGAGTAGGTCTTTTGCGCTTTCGTAATCATTAATAGACAGTTGATCCATTACCATTTTTACGCCTCTGTCTACCAGCTTGATATTGCTGAGTTGCATATTAACCATCTTATTGTCTTCAACCCTGCCCAGTTGAATCATTACCGTGGTAGAAATCATATTCAGCACCAGTTTTTGTGCGGTGCCGCTTTTCATTCTGGTGCTTCCCGTAACAAATTCGGGGCCTACAATTACTTCTACAGGGAAGTCAGCTTGGGCAGAAACTGGAGAGTTGGGATTGCAACTAATGCTACCCGTAACAATCCCTCTTTTTCTACATTCTTTTAATGCGCCAATTACATAGGGGGTAGTGCCGCTTGCTGCTAGTCCCACTACTACGTCCTTATCATTTATAAAATGTTTTTGTAGGTCGCTCCACCCTTCATCGGTACTGTCTTCTGCAAATTCAACGGCTTGGGTAATGGCTTTCTCGCCACCAGCAATTAGGCCAATCACCATGCCATAAGGAACACCAAAAGTGGGCGGGCATTCGCTAGCATCTAATATGCCTAGTCTACCACTTGTGCCAGCGCCCATGTAAAATAAGCGACCACCTTCTAGCATTTTATCGCTAATGGCAGCAATCAATTTTTCTATTTGAGGAGAAGCTGCATTTACCGCTTCGGGCACCGATTTGTCTTCTTGATTAATATGTAAAAGAATTTCTTGAATCGACATTTTTTCTAAGTGGCGATAAGTAGATGGTTGCTCTGTTACTTTAATAAATTCTGCCATATTTTGTTTTTATTGATGAAAAGCAATCAATCCGGGCATGGGCGTTTTCAACACTTTACCCAGTTGCAATTCATAGGTAGTGCAAAGGTCTTTCAAAACATCTCTAAAACCAAATCCAACACTACCAACAAAATGAATGGGAAGGGTCCAGCTTTCTCGAAATTTATAAATATGGGTGAAGAAGAAATCATTTAAGCCGTCTTCAATAATATTTTCAATCATAAAATGACCTCTGTTTTCGGCCAGAAAAAGGGCAAATCCTGCTAGGTAACGGTTTGGTAGTGGCTTTTTGTACACGTTTTCTAAGATGCTAGCATGTGTTTCTTGAAATCTTTTTTCAAACCTCAACGTTAGATCTTCATCAAAAGTTTTGTAAAGATAGTATTGAATAACTTTTTTGCCCAAGTAAGCGCCACTGCCTTCATCTCCGAGGGCATAGCCGAGACCGGGACTAATTTTTTCAATTTTTTTTCCATTGAAATAACAGGCATTAGAACCCGTACCCAAAATACAGGCAATGCCTTTGTTCTTACCACAGGCAGCTCTGGCAATACCTAGTAAATCGGTATTTACTTCTACCTTAGTTGTAGGCAAAAGCTGTTTGAATACTTTCTTCATGATAGTGATATTGGCAGGATCACTTAAGCCCGTGCCGTAGAAAAAGAGGTTTTTTACGTTGATTTTACCCAGTTTAGGGAGGAGTTTGGAGGATAATAAAGTAATCATCTCATCCGCAGAAACAAAATAGGGGCTGATTGCAGAAGTGACAATTGTTTTTTTCTTGCCATTTACTAATAGGCACCATTCACATTTAGTAGAGCCGCTATCGGCAATGAGTAAGGAAGACATAGAAAGGGTTTATTTTGGATATAAATATAGATATTTGCTAACTCACAGGAATATAATAAGTGATTAATTATGGGTTCTAAAAAATTGCAGGTAGGGTTACCCTTGGTTTTTGCGGTTGTAATGGTGATAGGAATGGCAATAGGATTTCAGTTGAAAGAGAAGACTATGTCAGCTCGTTTTTTCAGTTTTTCACAACGGTCATCCTTACAAGAGCTCACCGAATTGATAAAAAATAGATATGTAGATAAAGTTCAGTCAGATAGTATTAATGATTTGGTATCTAATCAGTTATTACAACATTTAGATCCACATTCTGTGTTGATTCCATCGGAAGAATTGTCATTTGTTAATGAAGATATGATGGGAAATTTTCATGGCATTGGAATTGAGTTTAGGCAAATTAGAGATACGGTTCATATCATGAATTTAGTGGCAGGAGGGCCTGCAGAAAAAGGGGGACTGCAAGTGGGGGATCAGCTTCTATTTGTATCTGATTCCATTAATTTAGTAGGCAAAGAAGTTGATGCGCTCAAAATTAGAAAGCTTTTTCGAGGAGAACTAGGTTCAAAGATTAAAGTAAAATACCGAAGAAATGGACGAATCGGTGCAACGGTGCTTACAAGAGATATTATTTTGGTATCATCTATAGACGCTGGATATATGTCAACGCCAGATATTGGGTATATTCGGATTAACAAATTTGCAGAAAGAACTTATGAGGAATTTATGCGGCAATTAGAAACCCTACTGGCTGCTAAAATGAAATCTTTGATACTAGATTTACGGGGAAATGGTGGGGGGCTCATGAAAGAAGCAGTAGCTATTGCAGATGAGTTTTTAAGCGATGATAAGTTGATTGTGTACACAGAAGGGGAGCATACGCCAAGGATAGACTACAGGGCAAAGCGACCTGGGCTTTTTGAGAAAGGGGCTTTGGTGGTGTTAATTGATGAGAACTCAGCATCTGCAAGCGAGGTACTTGCAGGAGCACTACAAGATTGGGATAGGGCAACAATAATTGGAAGGAGGTCGTTTGGAAAGGGGTTGGTGCAGCAACAGTTTCAACTCAGTAATGGGGCGGCAGTTAGGCTTACGGTAGCTAGGTATTTTACGCCACTGGGAAGAAATATTCAAAAGCCTTATCTAGAGGGCATTGGAAAGTACAAAGAGGAATTGTCGGCTAGGTTCCATGCTACTGATACTACTAGAAAAAAAGATTCCCTACAATTGCTTACAGCCAAAGTGTACCAAACTGCTTCGGGTAAAAAAGTGTATGGCGGCGGAGGAATTACTCCGGATACTACGGTGCAGTTAGATTCTGCCCTTTACAATAATGCTGCTATCATGCAGATTTTTATGGGATCTACTTTAAGTGAATATGCTTATGAACTGTATTTAGGAAAAAAAGCCTATTTCTCTAGTTTCAAATCGGCCGAAATATTTAATGCCCAGTTCAGGCCAGATGATTTAATGTGGAAACACTTTTTGCGCTTTCTATTAAAGCAAGGTATGGTATTGGATTCTGTAGGAGTAGACAATAAATTATTTATATTAAATAGAATTAAAGCACTGATTGCTAGGCAAATATGGAGGTCTAATGGGTATTTTATAGTAGTCAATGAGTCCGATTTGGCATTTAAAAAAGCATTAAAAACTATAAAATAACTACAAGTGGGATTGAAGGGATTTTAATTTTCCGATTTACCTTAGCATTTCAAAGAAAAGCAATCTTTTCTTGAAACTTAGCATAGAAAATTCCATCATAACCTATTTATGGATCAGAAAATCTATATTTTACGCAATCGAAAATTGATTAGAGGTCCCTATAGTTTACAGACCTTGAAATCAAAGCTTTTGTCAAAAGACGACTTGATTTGGTACCAAGGTCTTCCAGACTGGACAAGGGCTCACTTGATTGATCAAGTAAAGGAGTTATTTGCAGAAACGCCTCAAATGGTACAATCCAGCGTGCTCCAAAAAGTGAGAAATATTTTTGGATAGCAAATTTGGTATCATCCCTGTTTTATAGCGTAAAAATTTTTGGTTTTTTTCACAGGTTCTACTCTTAATAGAATTACTTTGTGTAATAATAAAATAATTATATGAAGCATTCTATTTTATACCTTGCCTTGTTTTTTTCCCTATCGGTATCGGCTCAAAATTCATTGGTAAAACTTTGGTCTACTGACACTGTATTAGCTATTCCAGAATCGGTTTTATTTGATGCAAAAGATCAGTTGCTCTACGTTTCTCTAATTGATGGGCATTATAGTACCAAAGACGGAAAAGGTGCCATTGCCAAGTTAGGCCTAGATGGTACTATTATTAATGTGGATTGGGTAAGTGGATTGAATGCTCCAAAAGGAATGGGTAGGTATAAGAATACACTTTATGTGGCTGATTTAACAGAAGTGGTACTTATAGATATCCAAGAAGCAAAAATACTGCAGAAAATTCCTGTGGAAGGAGCTCGATTTTTAAATGATATTGCGGTGAGTTCAAAAGGGGACATATATATTTCTGATTCGGAAACGGGTAAAATCCACTTATTAAAAAACGGGAAACTAACCACAGTGGTAAGTGGTTTAAAAAAACCCAATGGTGTGTTAGTGAAAAAAGAGAAATTATACATTTTAGCAAATGGGGAACTATTAGAGGCAGATCAAATGGGCAAAACAAAGGTTTTGGCTACAGGAATGGATACCAGCACAGATGGAATAGAAGAAGTAATACCAGGCGAGTTTATTGTTTCAAGCTGGATGGGGGCAGTTTACCTAATTAAGCCCAATTTGCCCAATCAGCAATTGCTTGACACAAGACCCATGCAAATTAATACCGCTGATATTGGTTATGATCCAGTAAAAAGAATTGTATATATTCCTACTTTTTACAAGAAACAAGTGGTAGCCTACCAATTATATTAGCTTCTTTAATTGTAAAGCTTAAGCCCTAGTGATATGGATTGCGCGGCATAAGAATAAATAATAAAATGAACAGATTGGTGCTGCCCCAACCACTTCTTTCCAGCTTAGAACTTGTAAAAGGCTTTAACAAAATTGCCTTTGAAGCTGTACATATGTCGAGTGAGCAAGTATGTTCCATTCGTTCGAATCCATTTAAAAAAGCCATCCCACACGCTTCTATAATAAGGCAATCTATTCCTTGGTGCGAGCAAGCATTTTATTTAGATGAGCGTCCTTCTTTTACACTTGATCCGCTCTTTCATGGGGGCGCATACTATGTGCAAGAAGCCAGTTCTATGTTTTTGCACTATTTATTAAAGAATATTTTAAAAGAAGGGGTTCAGCAGAAAAAAGTACTCGACCTCTGTGCTGCTCCAGGTGGTAAAACCAGCTTACTTGCTTCGCTGTTCTCGGATGGGTTGGTGGTTGCTAATGAAATTAATAAATCTAGGGCTTCTGTATTGATAGAAAATATCACTAAATGGGGTTTGCCCAATATCATTATTACCAATAATAACCCCGAACATTTTAAGCAATTAGAAGGCTTTTTTGATGTGATTGTAGTAGATGCCCCTTGCAGTGGAAGCGGACTTTTTCGCAAAGATCCCAAAGCTATTGAAGAGTGGAGCTTACAAAATGTGGCCCATTGCAGTGTTCGGCAAGAAAATATTTTAGCTGCCATTTTACCTTGTTTGAAAGAAGGAGGAATATTGGTGTATTCAACTTGTTCGTATTCTACTATGGAAAACGAAGGTATAGCCGACTGGCTGATTCATAACCAACCATTACAGTCGCTCAATATTCCCTTGCCTGAAGCATGGAATATTGTTGCAACCCAGTCTCCCGAAGCAGGAGCTACCGGGTTTAGATTCTACCCCCATCTTTTGCAAGGAGAAGGGTTTTATATTGCAGCATTTCAAAAAATAGGTGAAGTAGAATCCTTGCCACGCAAAGAAAATATTTTGCCCAAGCCCACCCGCTCCGAGTTGGAACAACTAAGTGCTTATATTGGTTTTGCAAATACATACCAGTATTTTAAACAGCATGATGCCATCCGCATTCTACCTGAAATGCATGATAAATTCTTAGCACAATTGGCTAAACAACTCTATATAAAAAAAGCTGGGGTTGAATTGGGCGTATTTAAAGGGAAAGACTTTATCCCTTCCCATGAATGGGCTGTATCTATATTGAATAAAGATAAATACCCTACAACTGAACTAGATTTGAATCAATCGCTGCAATTCCTTCGAAGAAAAGAATGGAGCGGAGATGATTTACCAAAGGGTTGGACTCTAGCATGTTTTCAAGGGCTTCCGATTGGTTGGATAAAGGTATTACCCAATCGGATCAATAATTATTATCCTGCTGAATGGAGAATATTAAAATACTAACTTTGTTATAATTTATATTGTTATGAATGGGAAGATCCTGCTATTTATCATTAGTCTTTTGGTAAGTTCTACATTAGAAGCCCAGCGGAAATTGGTTGTTGCGGGATCCGGAAACGATTTTTATCTCACTCATTCTGTTGGCGCAAAAGAGTCGCTTACAAGCATTGGACGATTTTATGCACTCACTGCCCGAGTATTGGCGGCCTATAATGGAATCAATCCGCAAGCGGTATTGCCAATGAATACTACCATAAAAATTCCTGTTTCAGCAGATAATATTGTTCAAAGTGCTGAACATGAAACCAGTGAGCCCATTTATCATATTGCTGGAAAAGGTGAAAATCTTTTTCGGTTAAGCCAACGTTACTTTAAAGTACCTGTTAGTTTACTTAGAAATTGGAACGATTTAAAAACCGATGCCGTAAAAGAAGGGCAAGCTATTATTGTTGGGTATATAGGTGGAGCAAAATGGACTGCCATGAATTCAGCTTCACCCCAGCAAGTACAGGTATTTGTTCAACCACCAGTTTTGATGCCTGCAAATGCAGACCCACCTCCATTGAAAGATCCCAATGTTATGGATGCTGTTGCTGATGGTAGCCGAGAGCTAAAAGGGGAAATGAAGCCCATGAGCGAAAGTGATAAATACTTTAAAAAATCGGCGGATGAAAAAGCTAGAAAAGCGGCAGAAGCAGCTGCTATTATTGTACCAGCACCGGTTACCTTAGAAGCCTTTAGAGAAAAGATACAAACGCCTATTAATCAAGAGGTGAAAATTACTGAAGAGGATATTCATTATATACCCAAACAATATGATGAAGGTTATTTTGGTGCCATTTATGCTATGGAAGTAGGGGAAAAGCAGTATAAAAGCAAACAAGGTGAAGTAGGCATTTTTAAAACATTGGGTGGGGTTACTGACAGAAAATATTATATTTTAATCAATGATATTATGCCAGGTACTATTGTACGTGTAACTGCTTCCAACAATAAATCTATCTGTGCACGAGTACTGGGGCCACTACCAGAAATCAAAGGAATGGAATCGTTAAAAATGCGCATCAGCAATGCGGCTGCTGCTGCGCTCGGTATTTTTGATGCTGTATTTTCTGCAACTGTTTATTATACTCCATAAAATGAAATTGAAATTTTTTTTACTAATTAATATATATTTGTGTGGGGCCAGTATTCAGGCTCAAATGAGTACGATTGGGGTTGTAGATTTTGAGCAAAAAATGAGTGAACCATCCATACAGTTATTAGATGTGCGCACTTCAGGGGAATACAAAATGGGACATTTGAAAAAATCATTGCAAGCAGATTGGTTTGATCAAAAACAATTTGCTGATCGTATTCAACACCTTGATAAAAAAATACCAGTACTGCTCTATTGTGCTTCGGGTGTAAGAAGTGGAGAAGCTATGAAATGGATGAAGGAACAGGGATTTGAAGTTTTGGCTAATTTAAAGGGCGGACTTACTGCTTGGAAATTAGCAGCTAAGCCTTTGGTGGTTCTAATTGAGCCCAAACAAATGAGCGTGAAAAATTTTAGTGCGCTCTTATCTGAGGGCACTGTATTGGTAGATATAGGGGCAGAATGGTGCCCGCCTTGTAAAAAAATGGAGCCTGTATTGCAGCAGTTACAAAAAGAATTGGGTACCAGCTATACTTTGGTAATAGTAGATGGGGGTATTGATATAGAAGTGATGAAATACCTCAAAGCAGAAGGGCTTCCTACGTTTATAGTGTATAAAAATGGACAAGAAACCTGGCGAAAGCAAGGGATTGTTGCTTACGAAATGTTGAAAGCGGCTTTAGAAAAAAAATAGCTGTTCCCAAAACCATATAATGCTTTCAAATAATTACCTGAAATATTATTTGAATTATTTTATATAATTTCATGCTTATTAAAATTCAATCTCCCGTATTATGAAAACAATTATTTTCCTTTGCTTCTTAACGGTGTTTCTATCAGCAGTTCGTGGACAGTCTGATTTTAAAAAGAATGATATTTATGTAGAAGCAGGTGGTACGGGTCTTTTTGCATCTGTGAATTATGAAAGGCAGTTAACCAACAAGCCAGGAATAGGGGTACGAGTAGGGCTAGGGTTTTATACCGAGAAAGCTTTTTACTTAACCCTTCCAGTAGGGGTTAATTATTTATTTGCATTAAAAAATAATACCTCTTTTATAGATGCAGGTTTAGCAATGAGTTTTGCAAAAATTAATGGTGATTTGTTTGGGAGCGGCAAGCAAAATAATGCAGATCATTTGGTGAATTTTGTTCCCAGCATTGGCTACAGAAAGCATAGCGCAAATAATACCATGTGGAGAATTAGTATTACACCAGTTGCCAACAGGGATGGACTAGTGCCTTGGTTGGGTTTCTCAATTGGAAAGCGCTTTTAATTTTTTGTGGATCTGATTTTCAGGTAGATTATTCTAACAACTATTGGTTTTATAGCAAGGATCTATTCCATTAAAAGGGGTGTAATAGCTGTAGTACACTTGTATTATTTCTGGTTGAGTAGCCATTTAATTAACTCATCATTGTCAACTATACTCCAAGAATGAGGATGCCTAATATTATCGGGCTTTCTAAAACCTTTGTTTTGTGTGGTTATTAAGGCAGCATGATTATTTCCCAGCCTATTTAATTCGTTAATGAATGCAGAGGACTCCGTTGAATTCATACTGGTAAAGTCTGCTTTGCGTTCTTTCATCCACCAGCTAATATCAGGTTCTGTATAAATGCGTAAGGGAATTTTTCCTAGTTTTTTTATGGCAGATTGTGTGGTGTCTGTAAAAGAATAGGGCGAAAATTTATAGTATGCTAATAAATGGGTGGCAGGACTTCCACCTATTTCTTTTTCCAGCCTTTCTACAATATACTTATTTTCTTGATTAGGCTCGCCGTCTTTCGCGAGCCTAATATCTCGTTTTGCTGAATAATAGATTCTTTCAAAGTCTAGCGGCGGGTCTATGGCAAAAATAGCTGTTGGGTTGATGGTTGCGTTTTCCGCATATTTTATTGTGCAACTGCCTCCAATGGAGTATCCACCAACATAAAATTTTTGGTTTATTAATTTGTGTTTAGCAGTTACATCTTTTAATATTTTGTGAAAGCTAAGTTGACTTAAACTGTCTACTCCAAAAGATAAAACCCCATCTTGAAAAGTGGGAATAATGGTTAAAATTCCACTTAATGCCAATTTTTTTGGTAATTCAGTTTGTTGTAAAACTCTTTCAGCCGATTCTCCAAAACCTGGTAGTAGAAATATATATCCTAACCAAGGTAGTTTGGGTGGATATATTATGGTATAGCAATTTTTTGTTGTATCGGATTGATCAAGGTGAATTTTCTCCATTTTAGGAGTGCTTGTTTTTTGAGCAGTACAGCTAAATGCAAAAAATGAAATGGTGAGAAATGGAATTAGTAGTTTGGTCATGCTTTTCTTTGGTTAGCTATAGGGGGTGATAAAATTTAGGCAACTTGTATTAGAAAATATAATTACAGAGCTATTTGTTAAGGCTCAATTAGAATTCGCTTTCCCTCTTCCGCACTTCTTCTTGCAGCTTCAATAATCTGCATCACATGAATACCATCCTGAGGGGTTACGGGTACAGGGCTGTTGTGGGTTATAGCTTGATGTATAGCGGCATAATAAGCACCATAATTTCCAAGTAGGGTAGGGATGTTTTCCCTAATTGCTTTTCCTTCAATAGTGGTATGTAGTATGCCCATCATTGCTGCTGGCTCTTCTCCCCAATCCTCAGCTATCGGTATTTGATTGGCTACCAGCGCCGCCTCTTGTATATCGCCCCTCACTTTTAAAAATGATCCCTTGGTACCATGTACCACAAATGCTGGAATGGCTTCCTTTACCAATATGCTGCTTTTTAGTATTACTCTTTTATCTGCATAATACAAAAGGATTGAAAAATAATCGTCCACCTGAGAAATAGATCTCATGATTCTGATATCTGCAAATACCGCTTGAGGCATTCCAAATAAATGCAAGGCTTGGTCTATTAAATGCGGCCCTAAATCATTTAGTAACCCCGCCCCTGGACCTGGCATTTCTTTGTGCTGTTTGGGACTTAAATTTTCATTGTATCTGTCAAAATGAAAAGCCGCTTCTACCACGTCTCCCAGCAATCCATCCACTACTATTTTTTTTACAGTGCTGTAGTCACTGTCCCATCGCCTATTCTGGTAAACCGATAAAGTAAGGTTTTTTAAGGCCGCCAATTCCTTCAATTCAATGGCTTCTTCAACCGTTGTGGTAAACGCTTTTTCTACCACCACATGCTTGCCCGCAAGCAAAGCCTTTTTAGTAAATTCATAATGCGTATTGGTTGGTGTATTCACCACCACCAATTCAACCTCTTCATCTTGCAATACTTCCTCTAGGCTTTTGTAAATATGAATAGTTGGGTAAAATTGAAGGGCTGTTTCTTTCGTTCTTTCCAACACACCCTTCAACTTAAACCCTTTGTGTAATTGAATAAAAGGTGCATGAAAAACACGACCCGACATGCCGAATGATAACAGTACTGTATTTATAATATGCATGGCTAAGTTGAATGTAATGCTTAATTTTTAGGAGCTTCTTTTTCTTTCTCCTTTTCTTTCATTCTATCTAAATAACTCACTCCATCCGTAATCCATTTCTCCGCAGGTTTTCCCAATAGATAATGATCAAACCACTCTCTCTGCCTTTTTTGATAATCTATTTGATTTTCTTTTTTAGTAAAATTATGGTTCTCATCAGCATATACCAACATTACATGTGGCTTCTCCATTCTTCGCATGGTACCATACATTTCTATGCCTTGATGCCAATCTACTGCACCATCCTTATCACCAAAAGTTACCAACAACGGTGCTTTTATTTTTGTGGCATTAAACATGGGCGAATTACGAATATGGGCTTCTGTTCTTTCATACCAAGGGCCATCAAATCTACCTTGACTGGTCTCGAATATTTTTTGATCTGGTGTTCCGCTGTTCCAATAAATAGAGAGCGACATACTTATTAAATCTGTGAGCGGTGCCCCTGCAATGGCGGCTTTAAAAATATCACTTTGCGTAACTATAAAAGCCGTTTGATACGCTCCCCAACTATGCCCCATAATGCCAACTTTTCCAGCGTCTATCATGCCCGTTTTCAACACCTCTTTTACGGCTGGTACCACACAGTTTACTGCACTTATTCCGGGGTCATTTGTTTCGTAAACAATATCTGGTTGAAATACAAAATAACCATTGGTGGTATAATTGGTGGTATTGTATGCCCTCCTAATGCTAGGGGCACTATATCCATGTACATTGTTTGAAAGCAGTTCATATATATACACAATCATTGGATACTGTTTTCCTGCTTCGTAGTTTGCAGGATAATATAATGCACCTTGCATTTTTTTACCCAACTTATTGGTGAATGAAACCAGCTTGCTTTTCCCCCAATAATAGTTTTGTTGTTGCAGATTGGTAGTGGCGGCTTTTTGTGCATTGGTGAAATTATCTGATACATACCATGTTGGTGATACATCATAGTCTTGCTTTACATAACTAAATACACTGGCATCCTTGGCTTTTGCTAGTCTATTTATTTGAAGGTCTTCAAATATCAATTGATCGGCTTTTCCGTTTTCCCATTTATAATAACCGAACTTTTTGGTTTTATCGCCATAAGCTGAAAAATAAATAGGTGTTGCATCATCTAAATAGGGTTCTTCAAAATCTACTCTTGTAACCCTGAAAACGATTTCTTCTTTTTCACCATCTGTAATTTTGCGAGCAGCAGTTCCGTCGGGCTTTACTGCCCAAATATTATACTCATCATACAATAAAACTTCCTTATCGCCCTTTATCCATCCGCCTATTCCAAAAGGAGGCTTGGTAGCAGGATGGTCGTCTCTTGTATCCCAAAAATTGCTTTTGATTGCTGCGGTAATATTGGTATTCTGTTCTGTTGCTAGGTTGTAGGTAAACCAATTTTTATCTTTAAAATAAATTAAGAACTTTCCGTCTGGAGAAGATTGAGGTCCTGTAAAAAATCCTGCTTGTATTTTTGTGTACAATAATTTGTTCGCTCCCGTTTTGGTATTTACCAAGTTAAAATCGGCATAGTCTTCTTTAAATGCTGGCTTATATTTTTTATCGGTTGAGAGGATGGCCGCTTTTTGATTACCTGATAAAAGCGCATTAGGACTCGATGATGATGCCAGCTGGTAAAAGCTATTGCTATCTATATTCCAGACCGATAAATAACTTGCATTCTTATCTTGCGCGTATGTTATTTTTTGACGTGGTTGAATTTCTGCATCTTTCCAATGCCATACGTCCACCAATTTATCGTCAGATTTTAATAGGGGTTTTGCTGTTATTAATTTGGTAGTATCTGTTTTTGCTTTTGTGCTGTCGCTCGGCTTTTTTTCATCTTTTTTGGGCTTGGCTGTCCAGCTTTGAATTCCAAAAAACAGCGCCGTCATATCGTCGCTTAACCTAAGGTTCGATTCATTGTGTACCCGCATGCCTACTGGGAATGCTTTCACAACCATTGGATCAAAAATATTCAGTTGAGGCGCCTGGTACAAATCGGTATAACTATAAACGATTGCATTTTCTTCTTCAAAATCATCTTTTTTTATGGTCTTAAAAAAACAGAATCCATTCCCTTCTTTCTGCCAGTTGAGTTTGGAAAATTTTAGTGTATCACTTGCAATAATTTTAAGTGAATAAGTGTTGAGGTTGAACAGTTCTACTGAATTTCCTGCGGTGTTGGCCGATTCTACTATATAGGATAGATAATCGCTTTTTTTGTTGAATGCATATTCAGTTATATTCCCAATAGTTCTGGTGGTTCCATCCCCTAAATTTTTTAATAACAATACACTGCCCTTATCTTTGTTTTCTTTAGGAGCATTCAAATAAGCTGCTAAGAATTTACCGTTGCGAGAGAATCCAAATTTGTTGATGTTGGCAATAGATTCTATTTTACCCGACTCTAAATTCAGTAAACCCATTTTAAATTCAATGGGCTTGGTTTGGTCGCGCAATTTTTCTGCTTCTTTAAAGGGAAGTCCTATTCTATAAGCCAACCATTTATTGTCTCTAGAAAATTCTGGTGTGCTGGCAAATGCCAATTTATAGGTTTTGTTGGTGCTGCGATTCACCACAAATAAAGTGTCGTTGTCTTCTTGCACTATAATTTGGTAGGCAATCCAAGCTCCGTTGGGCGATAAGTCGCTGGCCCCAAAACTCTGCCATTTACCATAATCGGCTGGGGTTAGGTCTTTCTTTTGTTGGGCTTGTATGCTTGTACCTAGTACAAGTAATAGGATGGTAAAAGCGACTGATTTATGCATAAATTTCAGGTTTGATAACAAAATAGACATTATTTTACACAATCCCAACTTCTTCCTTCTTCTTTTCACCTTATCTACTTATTCCGTATTTTCGGTAAAAATTGTATGACCTCTGCTACTGCTGCATTTGCTAGATTGGTTACTATTATGAATGAATTGCGCGAACAATGTCCTTGGGATCGTAAGCAAACCATTCATACCCT
>JAAFJB010000074.1 GCA_013297995.1 Chitinophagales bacterium
AAAAGAGGGCGTTACATTTTTCTTAAAAAATTTAGCAGCGTAAGATTCAACAGGGATGGGACTTTCCATCTTTCTCACTTCTTTTTGTGTGCCGCTGATTACCACTTCTTGCAACATTTCTACGGCAGGATTTAGTGCAACACGCAATAGTTGCTGATAGCCTACTGTTTTTATTTTTTTGGGTTCATAACCAAGGGCTGAAATAGTCAGTTCACTCGTGTTTGTATAGGTTATGATTTCAAATTCACCATTGTTATTAGAAATAACCATTTTATTTCCGATTGAAACGGTGGCTCCAATAATTTTCTCTTCGGTTTTGATATCGACTATTTCACCTTTAATTTTCTTTTGGGCCAAAAGATTTCCGCCGATAAGCGATGCTAACAGTAATACTATAATTCTCATAATAATTGCTATAAAGCTGCAAAACTAACGGGACGCTTTGCAACAACGAAGCTGTAGCGGGAAAACTATTTACGAAATAGGGAACTGAATAAATAAGTGCAAAAATATATTATGCAACGTTGTTGCATTTTACTATCTTCGCAATATATTAACTAAAAATAGTGGTGAATTATACATCAAGAGGGGATATAATTAGTGTAACTGCTTCAATAGTATGTGCTATTCACTGCATACTATTACCCATCTTTTTTTCAACGCTGCCATTATTGGGTATTGAGTTGATTGAAAATGTTTGGATTGAATTTTCCTCCATTTTAGTCGCGATAATAGTAGGCGGGCGGGCTATTTACAAAGGATATATCGGTCATCATAGGAATATATTAATCGTATTTCTGTTTTTGCACGGTATTGTTATATTTCTTATTTGTGATTTTTTACCAGCGCAAGTAAACCAAGTTTTAATTAAGTTATTGGGAGCTATATGTATAATAGCAGCTCATATTTATAATTGGCATACTTCCAAGAATCAAACAATAAGTAGTACAAGAAATACTGATAAATATTAACGCATGAAATGAGCCATAACAAGAATTTGTTACCAACCGAACTGTTAATTAGCTAATTCCATGTGGCCATTAAAAACAATATAAATTAACTCATGAAATTTTACATTTTAATAGTTTACCTTTTTATATATGGCGCTTTAAGTGCACAGATGAATATATCAGGACACATACTAAGTGAGCAAACAAAACAACCTATTGAAAACGCAACCGTACATTTACTACCCGAAGATTTATATACTATTACCAATAAAAAAGGCTTTTTTGAATTTAGTAAAACCACAGCAGCAAAGCATACTATACTTGTAAAAATGGTAGGCTATGCAACCAAACTAACAGAAATAAGCAATCATAAAACCGATACCATTTATTTGCCAGAACGTATTGTTGGCCTACAAAGTATTATAGTTACCGCAACGCCAAAAATATTGGGTTCGTTTTTTACCATTGAGAAAACAGCCATTATTCATACACAGCCCACCAGCTTGGCTGATGTGTTACAACTGATTCCGGGACAATTGGCCACTAACCCTAATTTAGGAGCAGCACAACAAATAAATTTAAGACAAATACCCAGCACTACCGAAGCAGCTAGAGCAAATGCTTTGGGTACTCAAATTATTGTTGACGGTGTACCAATTAGTAACAATGGTAATTTGCAAACAGATATTACCATCTTAAATTCTAATGTAAATGCACTACCGCCATTCTCCTCCGTAGCAGGTAGAGGAAACGATTTAAGGCAAATACCCGCAGATAATATTGAAAGTATTGAAGTAATAAGAGGTATTCCATCCGCTCGTTATGGTGATTTAACTGCTGGTTTGGTAATAGTTAATTCCAGAATCGGAACCTTCGCCCCAGAACTTAGGGTAAGGGTCAATCCGAACTTAGCACAAACAGCTTTTTTTACTGGTTTTTCCAATTTACAAAAAAATAATACGTACAATCTTGGAGTAGATATTTTGAATGCACGAGATGATGTCCGAGATAATTTTAATAAATACACAAGAGTTCAAACTCAACTTGCGTGGCAGAAATTTTGGGATAAGCATAAAAAATTTACCACCACCACTATTGCATCGCTTTATAAAAGTGTGGATGCTTTAAAACAAAATCCTGAAGATCTCAGGAATCAAAATAAAAATACTGCAAATGATCAAGGAATCAAGTTAAGTACCGAAGGTAAATGGCGCGCTAATAAAAAATGGCTTACTAGCTTTAACTATATAGCTTCACTAAATTATATTGAGCAGCAAGGTTTTTACCAATCCTTGATAACTAGAGATCTATTTCCAATTTCCAACGCCATAATTGATACTACGCAAAACGGGGTTTATGGTAAAAGCGAATACCTCAATAGAACAAATGTAGAAGGAAAACCTTTTAATAGTTATGTGAGAATAGAAGCCACTTTAGTAAAAAGTATTTTTCAATTTCAACATAAATTAGTCATTGGTACTGAATGGCGCTACGATGTAAATAAGGGCAGCGGAAGACAATTTGATGTATTAACACCACCGAGACAAAACTACAGCGTTGGCGAAAGGCCAAGATCATTTAGTAATATACCTGGCTTACACCAATTAGGATATTATATAGAAGATAGAATTACTAAGAGAATGGGTAACAAAACATGGATAATACAAGCGGGACTAAGAATTGACAATATAGCTCCAACGGCTGTTTTTAAAAGTAAATATGGGTTAGTAGCTGCCCCACGCATTAATACGGCACTAGAAATAGCCAATGGATTTTGGATAAGAGCTGGATATGGTATTGCAGCAAAAGCACCTACGTTAAATTATTTATACCCAGGTATTCGATATTTTGACCTAGTTAACTTTAATTATTTTGCCGCTAATCCAGCCGAACGTTTGGTGATAGTTACAACCCGCACCATTAATTTAGATGATATGAATTTAAAACCCTACCAATCAAAAAAATGGGAACTGGGTTTTGATATCACAAAGAAAGGAGTGAACACAAACGTTTCTTTTTTTAAGGAAACTACTACTGGAGCAATCGGCATCAACCGAGAAGTAAAACCATTTACTTACGCAAAATTTAAAGCCAGTAGTACTCCCTCCAATCAGCCACCAATCATTAGTTCAATTCCAGTAAGTATTGATACTTTTTTTGCAGCTTATGATGTTCCCGTCAACAATAGGTTCATACAAAATATAGGGGTTGAATATAGTATTGATTTGCCTGAAATAAAAGCCATAAGAACTGCTTTCAATATTACAGGAGCTTATATACAAACTACCAGTTTTGATGATGGCGCGTTTACAGATGCAGCTAAAGCCTATTCAAATAGTACAACACCAACCAGAGTAGGTATTTATCAATCATCTGTAAAACTTACAGCTGAGCGGCTTAATACAAGCATTCGTTTCATACATCGAATACCACAATTAAATATGATTATTTCTGCGCTTTGGCAAACTATATGGATTACTAAAAGTACCAGTGATGCCCTAAATATATATCCCATTGGCTTTATAAATAGAAAGGGTGAAACCACTTTTCTGAATGAACAAGAGGCTAAACAGCCTTTAAACAATGATTTAATTAGAACCGTAAGTAATGCAGTTCCAAATAATTTTCCACCCCTTCATTTATTAAATATAAGGCTTACTAAAGAATGGATTAAGGGCTTTGGCTTTTCTTTTTATGCCAATAATTTTCTGAACAGCAGACCCCTACACGCCGATCAAAACACAGGAGGCTTGGTACGAAGAAATGAGCCCTTATTTTTTGGTGCGGAATTCAATATTTCAATTAAATAAAAATACCCTTAAATGAAATAAGCCATAATAAGAATTTGTTAGTGACCAAAATGTTAATTAGCGAATTCCATGTGGCCATTAAAAAAATAAATATTAACACATGAAAAAAAGTTTCGTTTTATTAATAATGATTGTGTGCGTTTTTACCAGTTGTAGAAAAAATAGGTTTGGCGTATTGGTAACATCAATTGTTACCATACAGGCAAAATATCCTACCACTTACAGTCAACCTTTGTCTAGTGGTGCCAATATAACCCTCACCAATATTACCGATGGAAGTATTAAAACGGCTACTACCAATAGTGATGGCAATGCTATTTTTAGTGATGTATTACCGGGTAGTTATACCATTAGTGCCAATAAAAATTTGTCAGCTGCAGAAGCTTTAGCACTAACAGGTATCAGCAGTGCGGTTACCCTGAATGGGGTACAGAATACGGCTACAGTGGTAGGTTCGCAAAATATTACTTTTCAATTGCAATTGCAAGGCAGTGCTGTTGGCGGATTGGTAATTAAAGAAGTATATTATACAGGCAGCAGAACCCCGAGCGGCGGTACTTATTTTAGTGACCAGTTTGTGGAAATATACAATAACTCAACGGATACAACTTTCTTAGACAGCTTATGCATAGCTGATGCTTTTGGCAATGCTGGATTAATTAATGCAACTTCATTGCCTACGCCTTTTAATACCGACAACACAAGTGTTTATGTGAGCAGTATCTGGCAAATACCTGGCACTGGTAGAGACTATCCACTTGCCCCTGGGAAAAGTATAATAATTGCACAGGATGGTGTGAATCACAAAGACCCAACACTTAATCCAAGTAGTCCTGTAGATTTATCAAATGCTGAATGGGAAACTTTCAACCAAAGATCAGACAATAGAGATGCAGACGCACCAGCCGTTCCTAATGTAACCAGACTCTATTTTACGGGTGGTTTTGATTGGTTGCTACCAGTTTTTGGCCCCAGTATAATTATTTATAAAGCAAATTTTGCTTCATTACAACAAGTGGCTATACCTGGTGCAACGCCAACCACTGCCCCAAGAATTAAAGTGCCAAATAACGTAATCATTGATGCATTTGAGGCCCTTAAGGATGGTAGTAGCGGAAATTTTAAACGCATACCTATAGCACTAGATGCTGGTTTTATTTTTGTAGACGATACCTATAACAAGCAAAGCGTAAGAAGAAAAACTGCTACCACCATCAATGGTAGACGAGTGCTACAGGATAGTAATAATAGTACCGCTGATTTTGCGAAAATTGCTTTGCCTACACCTAAAGGATTTTAGATGCGTTTAAATAGAATATTTATGATGAATCCTCCAATTGGTTTAATAGTGGGTACAATAAAAATAGAATGGGGTATAAAAGCTATAATCGGCTTGTTATTTATAAATATTTGTACACTAAATCTAAATGCTCAAAAAACAGCACTAGACAGCCTACAAGTATTGCAAGATAGCAGAGCCTTAGATTTGTACACACTTACTAATAACGCAGCTTATACTGGTGTTTTAACACCATCAGTTGGTTATGCACAGGCAAATGCTATAAGTACTTTTGGTAGGTTCAAACAACCCATGCAAGCTTCACAAATCACACAATTGAGCATGGCAAGTGGTGGCTATAAAAAGATAAATAACTGGGGCTATAATGGTTATTTTACCTACAAAAAAATATTCGAAAATAAAGTGGCATGGAGTGGTGTTTATACTGCTTATGATGACAACCCGCTTATTTGGGCCGACAGTAGTAGTGGCAACTGGGAAAAGGATGAAGTAAAGGCTTTAGTAGGTATAACTGCACCAACTATTGCAAAAAAAATAAATATAGGATTACAAATAAGCTATAATATAGCTTCTGGTGCAAGGTTAAGTGAACCTAAACCTTTTTTTCGTTACCGTAATATTGCAATACAACCGGGCATCACATATCAGTTACCCAATCAACAAGAACTTGGCTTTACTGGTACTATTGGCTTTGCAAAAGAAGAAAACGAATTAGGTTTCTTAAATAATACTGGTAATAACGTTTTATTATATAGATTCAGGGGCTATGGAACTTTTAGTAAAACACCATTTGTTAGTGGCGAAAGAAGACGTGAGCAAACCGATTTAGGCGTAAACCTACATTACAATAAAAGTTGGAAAGATTATAGTTTATTATTTGCTTTAAATGCAGCACAAAGAGACGATGAAATATTCGAAGGGGTTTCACAGCCAGTAACAACAGGCTATTATACTGGCATTGAATTGGGTGGTTTAATAAGTTTATACAAAGGCAATAGTAATATGGGTAAATCCATCACTATAAAATCCAGTAGTAAAAATGGCTATATAGATGATATGATATTCAGGGCAGAAAGCGCATCATCTGTGTATCAAAAAATAGCCCTACATATTAGTAAGTGGCGCTTGAATACGGTTACCAATAATATGTGGCAATTTATTTTATCTCCAGTATTTACATTCATTGACAACACAGATCAGGCTACTTTAACACAGTTCACTACCAGTGTATTAGAAACAGTTGGCGGTATTAATTATAGAAATAAATCTGCTCATAAAGTTCAAATATATGCTGGCATTGATGCTGGATATAGTTTTGTTGTTGATGATTATTTTTCTAGCTCAAGACCCAATCTTATAACCACTTTATTAGTGCAACCCAATTATTCTTTTCATGCAACCAACAGCGTTGTAGTAAATGCAAAAATTGGGATGGATATTTCACAAAGTATACAATCAGTTATTCATTCCATTTATTTGAGTACAAATAATAGGTTCACAACGCTAAAGTCTAGTACGAGATCAAATATTCAACTCACCTACTCAATTATTTTTTAAATGAAAAAATATGTATTGATACTACTTAGCTCCATTAGCCTGTTTGCATGTTCAACTAACAAATCATTAACCACACAAATTCTTTCCCAGTATAACTTTGATCGGTCTTTGGCTGACTCTATCTTGGCTTATGCGCTAGACCATGAAGCATTATTTACACTTGCTGATACACTGAAACCAATCAGTAGTGTAAAATTTTTGCGTTTTGCAATTGCAAAAGATTCCAGCCAGAAAGATGGCGACTACCTCATTACCACTAAGGACTCTTTGCTACAAAAAATTGATGCGTATCAGCAGGTTTGTACTGCCTTGAGTAAAGGCGACTGGCAGTTTGTTTTAATGCCCTTTCAACGAACTGAAAAGAGTATGCGAAACATGGAAATTTATGTGGTTCGAAAATCTGTTTTTGCTAAAAAAATTCAACAGTATCAATCTTTTTTTGGCCAATGGGGATTTACTCCCAATACCAATGCAGCAGTAGTATTACCCGTTATTGAGTATGAAACTAAATGGGATAGGAATCGGGCTTACGGATATTTATTTGGATATCCAGCATATGCAGTAGACTTTTTTGTTGAAGCCAATAAAATGCAGGAAGCAGATCCCAACAAAAAAATGATCGCTAGAAACTTTTTTTCCATTCCAGTTTATGCGGGTAACCAAGGTTATTTTACCTATGCTATGCCCAAAACTTATCAGCCTAATAATTTAGACAGCAGCCTATATAAAAATGCAGCTATTACATTGGATAAATATAAATTAATACGCGAAAAATATATTTCTACGGCAGGTATAAAAGCAATGGATTTATGGGAGGCTTTACAAAAAAAGTAAGCAAATATTGAAAAATAAAGCTGAGATAATTGTGATTCCCTCATTATAATAATTAATTATTTTACATATATGGAAAACATTAAAAAATTACCCGTAACCGTTTTAAGTGGCTTTCTTGGAGCTGGAAAAACCACTTTATTAAACCATATTTTACACAATAAAGAAGGCATGCGTGTTGCTGTAATTGTGAACGATATGAGTGAAGTAAATATTGATGCACGCCTCATTCAAAATGAAAATACCCTCAGCAAAACGGAAGAAAAATTAGTAGAAATGAGTAATGGTTGCATTTGTTGCACACTTAGAGAAGATCTTTTGCGAGAAGTAGAACGACTTGCCAATGAAAATAGGTTTGATTATTTGCTTATTGAAAGTACGGGTATAAGTGAACCGCTTCCTATTGCCCAAACTTTTACTTACCAAGATGAAGCAAATAATATTGACTTGAGTAAAATTTCTACACTTGATACGCTGGTAACAGTGGTTGACTGCTATAATTTCATGAAAGATTATTCATCTATTGAAACCCTGCAGCAGCGTAAGCTAAGTGATATGGATGGCGATCATAGAACCATTGTAAATTTATTAACCGATCAAATTGAATTTGCCAATACCATTATTTTGAATAAAACCGATTTGGTAAATCCTAAAGAAGTAGGAATGATTCAACAACTCATTCAAAAGTTAAACGCTGATGCCGAAATTATTACTTCGGCTATGGGTAAAGTTCCCCTTAATAAAATACTAAATACCAAACGGTTTGATTTTGACAAAACATCTCAAAGTGCGGGTTGGATTGCTGAACTCAATAATGAACATACTCCAGAAACGGAAGAATATGGAATTAGTAGTTTTGTATTTAGGGATAAAAGACCTTTTCATCCACAGCGATTTTGGGATTATTTAAATAAAGATTGGCATACCAATATTATTCGCAGTAAAGGTTTATTCTGGATTGCTTCCAGAAAAAATGATGCCTTAAATTGGAGTCAAGCAGGCGGTAGCTTAAAAGCAGATAAGGCGGGCGTTTGGTGGTGTAGCATGCCTTACGGAGACAGAATTCAACACCCAGCATTTGCAGAAAACCAGTTGCTCATTGAAGGTAAATGGGATAAAAGATTTGGAGATAGGTTGAATGAGTTGGTAATAATTGGGCAAGCAATGGACAAAGAACTTATTAACCAAGAAATTACCAATTGTCTTTGTACAGAATCTGAAATCCGAGATATGGAATTTGGTCTGCCTTTTAAAGATGCATTTCCATTATTTGATTAAAAATAGGATATGCTATTCTGCAGTTTTTGGCGAATCCTTGCCTTTAATTATTCGTTTTTTTTGAATAATTTAGCAAATGGAGCAAACTTCTTTAGAAGGGTTAAGGCAAATGGTGAATAAAATTCATCCACTTTCTTATGAGGAATGGTTGGCATTCAGTGCTTGCTGGCAGCAAGTAAAATTTAAAAGAAGGGAAATCATTACTAGAGCAGGGGAGGTTGAGAAATACCTTTATTTTGTAATAGATGGTTTGCAACGTGCGTATTATTTTGATGATAATAAAGAAGTTACTATTGTATTTACCTATCCCCCTTCTTTTAGTGGAGTTCCAGATTCGTTTCAGCTTCAAATACCCAGTGATCTTAGTCTCGAAGCAATTACCCATTCTACCATGTTGCGACTTTCTTATTCAGCCTTTTTGCAATTAATCAATCAATATCCCAATATTGAGCGATTTGTGCGATTGGCTACCGCTGCGGCACTAAAAGGTGTAATGAAGAGACAAGCTGAAGTGATGATTTTTTCTGCTGAAAAAAAATTCAGGTCACTATTAACCAGAAGCCCTCATATGTTAAACCTAGTGCCTCATAAATACTTGGCTTCTTATTTAGGAATTGATGCCACTACATTTAGTAAGTTATTGAATAATATAATGGTATAAATCTTGGCAGTTACCAAGATTTATACCAACGAATAAGCTCAGTTTTGCTTTATACATTTATTTATATGCAAACAACAACAGCGTTAATAAAGAGTTTTCATCAGCAATTGCTGGAAGCCAGTATTTATTTTCAAGAATATATTTTTACTGCAGATCCTGAACTATTGCAACAGAAACCCAATACAGGTGGGTGGTCGGTGATAGAAATACTTGCTCATTTAAACTGTTATAGTCGGTGGTATTTACCTAAATTGGAGACTGCATTTCAACAAAGTAGTAGAAAAAATCTGGCTTCTCAACCATACTTTAAATCCGGTTGGTTGGGAGCTTACTTTATTCGAATCATGCAGCCGCAAAGCGATGGTTCTATCACTAAAAAAATGAAATCGCCCAAAAATGCTATTCCAGCTTCCGCCTTAAATGTAGAGGAAGTACTTGCAGAATTTGAGCAACACCTCCATCACTTAAAATCTATCCTACAAATGGCTCACAAAGTAGATTTGGTACATACTTCAGTAATTACTTCATTAGCTTCATTTATACGATTAAAATCTGGAGATGCTATTGGATTTTATCTGGCACATATGACGAGACATATTTGGCAAATAAAAAAACTCACTTGAAATGCTGCCATTAATATTCGTGACTAATTGTATGCTACTTTTAGTGAGACAAGAATATTAATGGCAGTATTTTCTTTAAGGTATTACTATAGTTCTTTTCTGGTAAGTATTTGCACCAAATACACCAATTGCTTTACCCTTAATATTACTTATGGGATTATCTGGAACGGCCTGGGGACTACCCGTTGAAGATTGAGATAAACTAAACCAATATTTATAGTTGGCATAGTCTACACAATTCATCACAACATCTATAATATCGCCTTTTTTAAATTCATTTTCCTCTCTTGAATAAATTAAGGGAAAAGTTACTTTTTTACCGTCAATAAATAAATCGTCGTAAGCAAAAATATCTTTAATTAACTTTCCATTTTTAAACATAGTTAAATTGTAGTTATTTCCAAATCCTTTTGGATCGTTGTAAAAAGGAGTAACCACTTTTACAGTCTTGCCAAAATTTGGAAATGCTTCTACCACCAAAGAATCTAAATTTACCATAATTGGCATTGTAGAACTTGCCGTAAGTGTAATACCATTGGTTACTACTTTAAGATGGTATGTTTTACCTGTAGTACCTACCAATCCTATATTTTGATAATTCCCTTTTGTTACTTCTGGCAAAGAATATACTGTTCCATTATCTTCTTGAATAGTAACTATTGCACCAAGCAAGGGCAACACACTATTATCAGATTTTACTTTATTTGTGTACGATAGTTTAACAATACTTCCTATTGTTAAACTATTCGTTACTTGTGCGTCAACAACTACTATTGGATCAGTTGTATTTAAATTTAGGTCTATTACTTTTTCGCAACTAGATAAGCCAAAAACGAGTAGAGCTATGTATATAATTGAATGTATATTTTTCATTATTTTTAATTAAAATTTGAAATTGTATGAGATAGATGGAATCCAACGGAATAAGCTGGTTTGGCTTATTTCTGTACTATTTGGGTTGTTTTTATTGTCTTTAAAATTAATGGCAAAAGCATTTTCTCTACCATATACATTATATAAACCAAACACCAATTCTTTAGTCCATTTCTTCCTTTTCTTCAATTGCATGGTTGCACTAAAATCTAAACGATGGTAGTTAGGCATTCTATCTGCATTTCTGCTATTATAATAATAGGCAGTTTGTCCATTAACCTGATATTTGCCTGTAGGAAATGTAACAGCGCTACCGGTGTAGAAAACAAAGTTTCCACTAAGCGTCCACTTTTTACTTAACTGATATATTCCAACGATTGATATATCGTGTGTTCTATCTTGTGTTGCATTGTACCATTGATTATTATTAATACCATTAATTTTTCTTTCCGTTTTGCTTAAAGTATAGCTAACCCATCCTGTAAGCTTTCCGGTTTTTTTCTTTAGCATAAATTCAATTCCATAAGCCCTGCCTTTGCCAAAAAGCAACTGGGCTTCTACTGATTCATTTAAAAATAAGTCGGCACCATTTCTATAGTCTAACACGTTTTCCATTTCTTTATAGTAAACTTCAGCGGTAAATTCATACGCATTTTGTAATATATTTGCGTAATAACCCATGCTAAACTGATCACTAATTTGTGGTTTAATTATATTACTTGTGCTTGCCCATTTGTCTAAAGGATTGGCACCATTTGAATTGGTAATTTGATGCATATACTGAGCATTACGCGTATATGCTGCTTTAATAGATGCATTTGTATTCAACATATAGCCTATGGAAACTCTCGGCTCAAGGTTATAATACGTTTTTACAACCTCTCCTGTTGGATAGTTAATAGTGTCTTTAATATTGCCCTTATCATCTATGTTAAAAAACTTACCTCCCCCCAGCACATCAAATGAGCTCAATCTTACACCAAGGGTGATATTTAAGTTTTTATTCGGTTTAAACATATTACTTGCATATACAGCATTCTCGCAAGAATATCTTTTATCTTGAATTTTATCGTTGATGCTAGAAGTGGCATTGCCAGTAATTTCTCCCGGACGTATAATATGATAAATGCTAGACCATCCAAAACGTAAATTATTTGTATTGTTAATGCTATACTGGTAATCTTGCTTCAAATTCCAGTCTCTTATTTGAGAAAATATTTTTATATCGTTGGTGCCATTTTTAACTTTAAACTCATAGTTGTAATTGCTAAAAATTAGTGAAGTATTTAAAAATAAGCGACTGTTAAAAATATGGTTCCAGCGCAATGTTCCAGTTCCATTGCCCCAGTTGGTTGTAAATTGATTATTAAATCCTAAAAAATCTTTTCCAAAGTATCCACTTAAGTAAAGCTTATCTTTTTTACCAAGCTCATAGTTTAGTTTAGCATTAAAATCGTAAAAATACAATTGATTATCCTTGTATTGTTGGTCCATTTTCAAAAACATATCAGCATATGTTCTTCTACCAGAAATTAAAAAAGAGGATTTGTTTTTCTGTAATGGTCCTTCCACATTTAGTTTAGCACTAATAAGCCCCAAACTACCACTAACACTGGTATTTTGATTGTTCCCTTCATTCATTCTTACATCTAACACACTGCTTAATCTTCCTCCATATTGTGCTGGCATGCCTCCTTTATATACTGCAATATCTTTTATAGCATCGCTATTAAAAGTAGAGAAGAAACCAAACAAATGGGCTGCATTGTAAATATTGGCTTCATCTAAAATTATTTGATTCTGGTCAGTGCTTCCACCCCTTACAAAAATACCACTATTGCCATCGCCAGCGGGTTTAATGCCTGGAAGCAACTGAATGGTTTTTAATAAATCTTTTTCACCAAAAATCACTGGAATATTTTTGGCTTCGTGTACTGATAATTTTTCAATACCCATTTGTGAACCAGTAATAGAACGACCTGAAGATTTGCTGCTTGTAACTGTAACACTTGACAACTCGTAATTAGCTTCTAAAAGACTAATATTTTTTTCAATATTGCTTGCTAAATTAATGAGCAAAGTATCTGGCGTTTTACCCAATGCACTGTATACAATTTGGTAAGTATTTGGTACTAATGAAATGCTGTAAAATCCATACTCATTCGTGGTTGTGCCAAAATGGCTATTTAACACTTTAATACTAGCACCAATAATGGACTCTCCATTATTTTTACTTTTAATACTACCACTAATTGTGTAGTTTTTTTGCCCAAATATTTTTTGGGCTGGGCTGAATAAAGAAAGCAATAACAGTGCTTTCATTGTTTTTCTAATTGTCATAATTTATAATACTTGTTTAAATAGTTATAGTTTTGGGTTTGCTAAAATAATTTGTAGTGAAGGAAAAAATTACTTACGTTAATAAAGGGTGAAAGCATTCTGTATGCGAATGCATCTAATTTTATGCTTTAATGCGAGGCCATGTTTTTGCATTTACAAACACCCTCCCTTTCTGAATATCCGCTATTGTATTCGGCATATATAAGTGTAAATAATCTACATAGATATAGAAAAACATAAAACTCGTCCATAGTGAAGCAAGTTTCAATTTCAAATAGATATTGCTATCTTCCAGTAAATTTTTTGATACTTTTTTTGTGTACATAAAATCTTCTTTTGCATCACTTTATATTCACAGGTGATTATGCAAAAGTAGATAGGCTGGGAGCTTCAATTCGTTCACTTAAGTTAAGAAATGAATTCTATTCCTTTGTTTTTTCAAGAATCCTTGTTCTTAGTCGGCTTAATGATTGAGGTTTTATACCTAAAAAACTTGCCAATTGGTATTGTGGAATGCGTTGTATTAAGTCGGGTCTTTTTTGTAATAAGTTCAGGTATCTTTGTTCAGGTGAGGAGGTTTTAAACTCGTTAAAGTCAATTTGTTGTTTGGCTAATAATTCTGCCGACAACATTCCGCACATGATTTCAAACTTTGGGAATTTACTGTTTATTTCATCTCCCATATCAGCATTTGAAACTAGAATAATACTGTTTTCAACACAACTAATAAAATAATCAGAAGGGGCATTATTGATAACACAATGAGGTGTTAAAGCATCCATTTCTGTATAAAAAGAAGTCGTTTTTTCTTCACCATCTATTATATAATATGTTCGAATACAGCCTTTTAAAACGAAGTAGCTGTCTTT
>JAAFJB010000075.1 GCA_013297995.1 Chitinophagales bacterium
ACTTTTTTAACAATATTTTAATCGATTTAACAAAAGTTTCGGCATCTTTTATGAAACTATTATTACCAACGGTTAGTATATTAAAAGTATCATTTTTTTGAAGTATATCGCTTGCAAAAAAGTTAGTTTCATCAAGGAGATTTCCAACTATTTCTGGATAACACTTAAATTCTTGCATTAAAATAGAACGTTTTTGATGATGACTTACTACCACCATCAAATTGGCATTTTCGATTACATATTGAATATCTTGTCTAATTTTAGATGTATATTTATGTATTAAAAAAGGACCATAATGTTCAGTAATCATATAAGGAATATTAAAATGACTCGCTAATTTTTGAGCACAAAAGCCTGCAAAAACTGTACTTTGTGCATGAATAATATCAGGAATATAATTTTTTTTCGTAAAATATAAATTTGATATATCTTTTGAAAAATTATCTGATAATAACCATTCTGTATAATTATCGTGAGAATTATTATAACAAGTAATTATATCCGTTGAGATTATATCATCTATTTTAGCTAATTCTAATCTGGTTGCTTTAAACTTCTTATTGTTATTGATATTTATTATTTTGAATTTATTTAAAAATTTTTGTAATAATGATATTTTTTTATATTCATAACAATAATTAAAACATAAAATAGTAACTTCAAAGTTTTTAGACAATAATATTGCTTGTTCTCTAAAAAATGAACCACCCATATCATTTGGAGTAGATGGATACCAAGAAGGAATAATTAGAACTTTCTTTTTTGACATTTTATTTTTTAGTTTGCCAATGTAGCAACGACTTGATAAATATTTTAAATAGTCTTTTAAAATATTTATCTTTATGAATGTTTTTTTAACAATATTAGTAAAAATATTATTTGATTTATATTTTTTTTAGTAAGATTACTATATTTTGGGACATATTTAAAACATAGTAATACAAAGCAGTTTATGCTCTTAATAAACCTAAACTACTTGTAAAAAACATATTTTATTTTTGATTATTTTAATTTTTTTATTTTTAATAAATAATCGCCTAATAACATCTTAAATTCTTTATATATTTGTTTTCTGGTTCTAACTCTGATATAATTTAACACTAAAATAAATCGCTGTTTAAGGGTTAATACATCGATATGTTCATTTAATTCTCTTATACAAAAACGCTTTACATAAGCCTTAATATCATCTTTATTATTAAATTTTAAATTTAATTTATAGTCTTTGTCTGCTCCTTTGCTTAAGCAATAATTTAACAGACCATTAGTAACCTTACACTGTTTTAAGATGTCTCTTTCTATAGAATAAACATCTTTTTTAAATTCAATAAACTCAGAACAAGTTTTAGATTTATCATGTAATCTAAAACTAGAAAAAAGACAATCACTTTTAACAATATTAAGCTGGTGGTTTAGAAAAGAAAACTTTATCCATATTTCTAAATCCATGGTATAATGTAGATTTTCATTTACCCCACTAAAACTATCAATTAAAGATTTCCTATAAAACATTGATGGCTGTACAATCGATCTTGAATACAAGTTTTCGACAAGAGTTTGATGCCAATCAAATTCAAATAAGGGATTAATCACACCATCAGTATTACCAAAATGCTGAAGCTTTCCACATATCAAATCTGGGGATTGTGCAGCATATATTTTACCAATTTCATAAAGAGACCCCTCATTCAAACAATCATCACTATTTAACCAATTGAAAACATCTCCTGTACATTTAGCCAACCCTTTATTGATGGCATCACTTTGTCCTCTATCTTTCTCACTTACCCAATAAGCCAAATATTTTTCATATTTTTTGATAATTTCTACACTATTATCTGTGCTTCCACCATCTATAATAATATATTCTAAATTAGGATAGTTTTGATTGATAACTGATAAAATAGTTTCTTCTATGTACTCTCCTTGATTGTAGCTAGGAGTTACTATTGATATTTTTGGATAGTCTTCTTTGAGCATTTTTTTGTTGTTTTGTATTAATATTACATACTTGTTACAAATTGGTTTTATTTTTCAGAATATGAAAATTTCAAGAAATTAGGGTTTCTAATTCTGTCTTAAAATTCGCAATATTTTCAAAAAAATAAAAAATAGATTTTTTAAGTCACCAAATTTACGATAAATGTGTGTGTTAATCACTTTCCTTTTTATAAACTCCCAAAGCCTTTCAATAAAGATTTTAATCAGGAGAATAATCTGATAAAAGCACTTGTTTTATGTTACTATTTTCTAATTTTTCATTCAATAATTTATTTTTATATCCTTACATTTACCTTCGCATAATTTTTTTATGCTTTTCATTACGCTGAATTTCACGCAGTAATTGATACTCCTTTTCGTTTAGTTTCATAGTGCAAAGATAGTATTTTGTTTATAAATAAAAAATAAAACCAACTAATTTTTTTTAGTATAATGAATGTAAAGTTAGCATTCTTTTTGTTATTTTTGATATAAGATTAAAAGTTTTTTGATGTTTTTCTGCTAATTCGCTATAGATAGCTAAAAATATTATATTAAGTTAATAGACTTTTATATAATTTAGTATAAGACTCTGCTTGTAGTTGGAGTGAGTATTTTTGTTTTGCTTTCTGGGCAATATCTTGATTATCAAAAATATAAGGATTATCTAAAAATAATTCTATACTTTTTATCAAAGAAAGTACACTTATTTCGTCACAAATATAACCATTTTCACTGTTTTTTATCACATCTAAAATACCACCTGTAGGAAATCCTAAAACAGGAGTTCCACATAAAATCGATTCAATCATTGTATTTGGTAAATTGTCTTCAAGCGAAGGTATTATAAAAGCATCAGCAGCATTGTAGGCTATTGACATTATTCTTTCATCTATAATTTTACCCAACTCAAGTATATTATTTTTTTGACTATTGACGTTACTTTTACTTCCAACAGCTACCAAAAAAATATTTTCTTGATAGATTTTTGAAATATTTTCTAACGATTTTTGTAGATACATATAGCCTTTGCGTGAGTTATCTACAGAATCTGCCACAAATAGCAAGACAGTTTTATTTAGAGGAATGCCCAATATTTCTCTGCAGAAAGCTTTGTTATAAGGTCTAAAAATATCTGTAGGAAAACCATAAGGAATATGATAATGCGGAAATCTACCAAAAAGTTCACTATTTTGAGAACTTTCTAAGAGCCAGCAAGATGGAGCAACAATATATAAGTTATTGGCTTTCTGTAAGGCTTTTCTTTTGATATCCCTTAACTTTTGCTCTTCCTCAATTTCTCTTTTGGTATATTCTCTTGGAATAGGAAAACCATTATTATCTATGCCTAAAAACCGTTCAGCATAATGTTCACCTCCTAAAAAAGGATTCTGGTCGTGCAAAGTCCATACTACAGGTTTGGTATTTTTGCTAAAAAAACTTTGCCAATCCAAAAAATCAGCTACCCAATGTAGATTTATAATATCCGCCTCCTGATAAAGAGAACTTTCTGTAATATCAAAAGTAGTAGTAGGGTAACTATAATGTTCTAAACCTTGTGGTCTTTTTGTTGTAAAATCTTGCTGAGTATCTACGACATTTTTTTTTGGTTTAGCTAATTTTAGCTCTAAAGCTATTCTAAATGCCTTATCTTGTAGCCGTTTGGTTAATTGAGAAAGCTTTGCCAAGGATTGAAAATGATAGGTTTCAATTAGATTTTGGCTTTTAGATTTCAGCAATACTCTACTATTTACTTGTTGTTTCAAAAGCCCCTCATGTAAACGTAAACAGGCTTTTGCTGCCCCTCCAAAGTCGTAAGTATTGATTAAGGTAATTTTCATTTATTTTATGCCTTCTATAAACAATGAATCTGGTTTAAATATAATATTATTTTTAGTTTCTAATTGATAGTTATTCCAATTAGGTATGTTACTTTCAAAAGCTATTTTTATTTCAATTTGATCAAATCCTACCTCTTGCAATAATTTTGATAATGAATATCTATCATACATCCACTGATGGATTTCACCACCCAAACGAAATTTGCCCAAAGTAACATGTTCTTTTTCTTGTTCATAAAAAGCTATTTCATCTTTGAATAAAAAGTTTTTAAGTCTATTTTTAAGTTTACTTAGTATTTTTTGTACGAAATTTCTTTTATCTTTATATATTTCTGGTGTAGAATCATGTTTTTGATTCAGGCTATTAAAATATAAATTTCTTAAATTTCGTCCTTCTTCACCTATGCGTGAAAATACATACTCTTCATTAGGAATATTCTCTTGGAAAATATATTTTACCATATCCCCACCACTTTTATTCCTTACTAATTGGTCATATAATTCCAACATAATCCACTCATAATGTTGTTGAGCCTCTGGATTGTTTTGTAAGGCTAATTCAAAACTTGTGGTATATTCTTTTACAATTTGCTCTAAATCAGGTACAGCTATCCTAATAATACCTTTAGGTTTAAGCACTCTATAACATTCTTTAATAAAATCCTTCCCATCAACTTTAGAAAAATGTTCTAAAACATGGGAATGATAAACCACTTCAAACGTATTATCAGAAAAAGGAATACCTTGCAAAAGATTATGTGCTTGCACATCATCTGAATTACTGACAAAGTCTATATTTGTCCAATCTTTGTGGTAGCGATTACCGCAACCTAAGTTTAAGTAGGTTTTCATAAATAATATGTTAGCCTTTTAAAAAGCGTTTGATACGAGTTCTTATTCTAATTATTTGCTTTATTTTCTGTAAAAAACTTATTTGCTTTCGCTTTATTTCAGTTTTTATTTCAGTTTTTATTTCAGTTTTTATTTCTGCTTTATTTATTCTGTAAGGTTGAGAAAGATACTTGTACTTCTCTAATGAATCTGTCCAAGAATCTAAGTGTTTTGTCAAAAGACCATCTTTGCCACTTTTAATATCTTGTATTAAATATTTTATGAAATGAATAAATATAATAGGATATTTTTCATTTATAAGTACAATACCATCTGGCATTTGAGTTCTTTTACATTCTTCGTAATTCCACTCTGATACATTACAACCTTTATGACGCAATATTTTCACATTTTCAAAATAAATAGGCATCAAGTTTAAATAAGTCTGGTCAACATAATGTCCTTTCTGAATATTTATCTCACATTTATATTCACAGCAAGTAGCCCACCAGTTCATCACATCTAAGGCAGATTGATTACAGCCAATAAACCCTGCATTGAATAGTCCACTTGTAAAAAGTAACTCAAAACTATTATAAGGTGTATAAGGACTTAAATTCCGCCAATGAGGCGTAATAATCACTTTATTATGTTCTAACTCATCAAATAAAAATTGGTAATCATTGTAAAAATATAAATCACAATCCAAAAAAAGTACCTTTTCGTGTAGCGTGAGTAAATGACCAATCAAAACAGATTTTAATGACCACCGTAAAGCATCTTTATTATTCTCTTGGTATTTCCGGATAATTTTATCTGCGATAGTGATATGCTTAATATCTCTCAGATATAAAAAATGAATGTTTAAAAATTCTTTTTTTATATCAGACTCAGCAATATCTTCATCTACAATCAAAACATAAAGTAGCGTAGAGTGAAACTTTAATAATGATTCATTTAAAGCTAAAGCAAAATGAAGATAATCGGCTGTGATAATAGTACAAGTAACATTCATATTTTTATTTTCCCAAGAGACGTTTAAGGCGAGTACGAATTCGAAGTTTATGTCTGATTTTTTGTATTAGAGAAAATAATGTAAATACAAATTTAGGAATCAACGCATTTTTTTTTTGCAATATACTATGTTCTATCAATAATTTATCAAATAAACTTTTATACTGATTATATAAAATAATTAGTAACTCCACATCACCAGATGAGAAGTTTTGAGCATCTTCTATATGTGAAAAAATAACCTTTTGAAAACTATCACTATATTGGTAATTTAAGTATTTATCAAGAAAAGCATACATTAAAATTCTATCCTTGCAAGTCTTTTCCCAATGTATGGTATGTTCATTACTTACTCCTCTTGAGTGCTTACGATATACAGACATTATTTGATCTATATAATATACATTTCCTTTAGCAGCTAAAAGTATAGACAGAGGAATATCGCCACTTTGCCAGTTAATCAATGCTTGTATATCTATGCCCTCTAGAATATTACGAAAAACTAGACTAGCAGTAGGCATAAACCATATTCTCTCGATAACTTCACTAATACTAAAGGTAGTCTTTAACCCTTTTTCATGAAAACAATAGCTTCTAGACTTATCATCTTCATAATCTATCAAAGCATTATGAAAACAAATAACAAAACCAGCATTAGCCTCCAAAAAATCTACTTGTTTTTGTAGTTTATTTTCGTCTGTCCAATAGTCATCACCTTCAAAATAAGCAACATATTTACCTTTGGGAGCAGTTATCAAATCTAACCAATTTTTAGCAGCTCCTACATTTTTTTCTTGTAATATCAGTTTAATTTTATCAGGATACTTTTCTGCATAAGCCTTTACAATATTCCTCGTATTATCTGTAGAACAATCGTCTGCTATTATAAATTCCCACAAAAAACTCACTTTTTGCATTAATACACTTTCTATGGCTTGTTCAATAAATTTCTCGTGATTGTAGGTGATCAAACAAACACTTAGTAAAGGCGTTTTATTTTCCATTATCACACAACAAAAATAGACTCGAACACAAATCAGGATACTGCTGCCCCAAAGCATAACACCCATCTAAGTATGCTTCAGAAATAATATCAGTTTCAAGTAGCCTATCCCATTGGAAATTCGCTAAAGCCTTAAAAAATATACCATTTCTGTACAAAACTCTTAATCCTGATGCTTTTACATCTCTTTCCAAAGTATCAAGTGTGTAGGTAATATGATGTCCATGTGCCCTTTCAGAAGGTGTAACAGCAGAATTATGAGTTATCAAACCCATTTTTACGGCAATTTGACGAGATGGAGCATTAGCATTAGGAACTACTAAATATAGTTTTCCAGTGTCACTTAACCAACTTTTAATTCTCTCCAATACAAAAACAGGATTACCCAAATGCTCCAAAGTATGTGTAAGAAAAATAGCATCATATTTTTCAACAAGTTCTATATTTTCAAAAACGCCTTGTTTAAATTGAATACTTTTATCAGCGTATTTATTTTTAGATACTTCGATAGCATCAGTAGAAGCCTCTACACAAGTAATATCTCGAAAATGAGGAAACAATCGCCATGTCAAATCTCCCTTGAAAGAACCTAATTCTAAGGCTTTGCCTCCTTGAAAAAAAGGTTCAAAAGACTTTAACATATATTTGTGCATTACGTCAAAGTCAAAATTATAGGCATATTTGTGATCTTTGGTATCAAGAAGTTCTTGATTATAATTTCTATTATTTTCCATTTTAATAGTATTTTGATTATGATTTTAAAAAAGTTAATCTTGTTGAGGTCTATAAAAACGTTTGTGAGGTGGTTGATACCATTCTTCTAAATTAGTAGGTGTTCTTGAAAAATAACCTAATAATTGTTGTGTTTTTTCGGATAGATTTTCTACTTTTCCATAACCAATTACCCTACAATAGTCTAATTGTTGTTTCATAAAGGGCTTGGTAAGCGTAATAGTGATTGCCCTTCTTTCTTCATCTGTCTTATTTATTCCTGCAGCATGCCAAAGATTAGAATCAAAGAGCAATACATCTCCTTTTTTACCAATCGCTCTTTCAGCATTTTCATAAAAACGATTCTCTTCAGGCTTTTCGGGTTTGAGATGTGAACCAGAAAGTAAATAGGTTGCCCCCCTTTCTATCGTAAAATCATCAAGCATTATCAAGACATTAAGCATAAAAGGCAGATTTTCAGTAAAAAATCTAATATCTCGGTGAATATTAGCCACATAAGAAGGTTTAGATTTCAAATTTTTTACAGCACCATAAGAGTTTAAGATAAACTTACTCCCAAAATACTGGGCAATTTTTTCTAAAATACTTTCACTGAAAATTGTATCTAAAGCCTTCAAAAATATCTCATCTTTCACAGCTAATAAATGATGAATAGTACCATCGGTTACTTGGTCTATACCATTTTTTTGCTGAATATCTCTACAGAGCAGATACGCTTTTTCAACAGATAGATTTATTTTATCACAAAAATCTACCTCTAAAACTTGGGGAATTATTTCCCAACCTTTTTCTTTTAATAATTCCATAATTTTTATTAATTATTTTTTTGTATTAGTTCAGCATAGTCTTCATTTGTAACACCCACTATAATTCTATCCCAAAACTGATTTTTGCGAAAATACCATTTTCTTTGCACTCCTTCTTTCTTCCAACCACATTTAGCATAAAGATTTAAAGAAGCAACATTGTATTCTATAATGGTAGTGTCTATACGTTGTAAACCCAATTCCTCAAAAGCATATTTCATTACCGCCATAACAGTATCTAATCCATACCCTTTCCCTCTCATCTCTTTACTTCCTAACATCATACCATGAAACGCATTTTTATTTTTCCAATCAATTTCTACGAGATTTGCTGTTCCTATCAAACCCAATTCTTCAGTGTGTATAGCAAAACGTTGATGTATTGAATTACAAGAAATTGAGCCAAACCATTTTTCTTGGTCTTGTGCATTGGTCGGAAAATGCCAGCCACCCAGCATATATTGTATTTCAGGATCATTTGCCCATATTTGTAGTTGTGGTAAGTCTTCTTTTTCTATGGCTTTCAAAACCACTTTTTTGCCTATGATGTTCATAAATTTATAATATTTTTGAGTATGAAATCCATTTCTACTATTGAATAACGCTGGTCTATGGGTAAAGGTAATAAATATTCAGAAATTTCCCTTTCAAAATTAAACCCCTGCTCTTTTCTTGTGAGTACATCACCCCAAAGCATTGGAACAAATATATTTTGTTGAATTAAATCTATTCTTTTTATTTTTTTAGATAAAAAAGGATAACAAAAAGGTATTTGCTCTCTTAATTTTTCAATATTTTTTATTTCATTATATTTTTCTAAATATTTATGTAAATACTCAAAATTATCTTTTCTCTGTTTTTTTACATTTTCTAAATCAATACTATCAAATATTTTTTTAGAAAATTCAGACATAGATAATTTTTGAGTGTTAAATATATTTTCATTTTCTTGGTATTGTTGATAAGATAATTGTTGATTTCCTATTAATCTATTTATCAAATGTTCAATTTTAGTATCTCTATTATCTTTTATTTCATTCTTGAAAGTAATATCTTTAGGCGGAAATAAAAAACTTCCATCTGCTACACCAAAAAACTTTCTTAACGAATTAAACGCCCAATTTTGAGGATAAATTTCAGAAAAAAATGCTTGTGTATTATCCAAAATTAACTTTTCCTTATAAATAGATAATAATTTTTCAACATTACTTGTATGTATTCCAAAATAATCAATATACAAAATATATTCTTTTTCTAATAAATCAAATGAATTTTTAGGGTAAAAATATTCATTTATTTCATAAAATTCATATTTTATATTTAATTTTTGTAACGGTTCTAAAATACTATTACAAACATAAAAAGGAATATATACTCTAGTGGGTTTAATCTCTTCCAATATTACGTGAAAAGATGCTCTCCCACACCATAAATTTATTCTTTCATTTTGAATATTATAACGTTTGGACAACTCTAATTCAAAAAATCCGCCTATTACTTTCATATCAATTTGTATTCTTGCAAAAACTCTTGTATTTTTTCCTTAGAATTAAACATCAGTACATCTATAATAGATAGCCAAGGAGTGAACTCGTCACCAAATTGATTATAAATAAGTTCATTTGACTTAATAAAGTTTAATTTTATTGAGTGTTTCTCAAAAAAGTCTTTCGTATATAAACTAGTACCTCCAATAGGATTAATGTATTGAGATGCTTCTAGTTTCTGACAAATTGCCACCACTTTATCCTGAGATTTTAGATTATTATGATCAATATCTATTGTAGAAGAAACGACAAACTCGACCTTAATATTCAGTAAATTTTTGATAACTAATAATGAATTATAAATAAATTCAAATAAATTTTTATTTGGACACAAAAATATAACTTCTAAATAAGGGAAAACCTCTTTGAAAAATGGAGCTTTACTATAACTTCCTTCTATTCTTCTTAACATCCTTTTATTTTGTGATAAAAAATCTTCAACCAAAAACCGATTTATTATATTTAAATTAAAGTTATCTTTTTGAATCATTAGTGAAATAAAATCATCTTTCCCATTTACCAAAATTCTATTTCGTTGTATCCAACCATTTTTTACAAACTGTAAATTATCATATACAATAAATTTATCAACAATATTCATTAGTTGAAAATACCCAATATAAGGCATAAAATAAGGCTGCATAATTGCTATTTTCATAGTCTATTTTTTGATAATGTTACAAATATTTTCTGCTAATGATATTTCTAAATCATAAAATAAAGGCAAACAAAGTACTCGTTTACTGATTTCTTCTGATACTAAACAAGTTTGCTTTTCTACATAATTCAATGTATTTAAAGAAGGATAAAAATAGCGTCTTGGAAATATATTGTTTTCGTTGAGTTTGTTTTTGGCTTTCAGTAAATATTCTTCTGATTCAAAAATAACAGGATAATACGCATAATTATAAATTGTTTCTGTTGGAATAGTGGGTCTTCTCAAATCCAATGATTTTAGATTAGAATCATAATATTCAGATAATTCCTTTCTCTTTGTTATTAGTTCATCTATTTTTGGCAAGACACACAAGCCCATTGCCGCATGTAGTTCCGAACTTTTGCCATTGATGCCCACACCAAAAAATTCTTCAGGTCCATTATGCCCGAAATTATGCATATACATTATTTTATGAAACAAATCTTTATCTTTGGTTACTATCCCGCCTCCTTCGCCTGTATGAAATAATTTAGTAGCATGAAAACTCAATGTAGAAATATCACCATAGTTGAGCAATGATTGCCCTTTATATTGTACGCCAAACGAATGAGCAGCATCATAAATAATTTTTAATTGATACTTTTGGGCTATTTTTTCAATTTTTTCTACTTCGCAAGGAATACCATAAACGTGTGTTGCCATAATAGCAGAAGTCTTATTTGTAATTGCTTCTTCTATCAAATCAGGATTGATACACAAAGAATTTGGATCTATATCTACAAAAACAGGTTTACAATTTTCCCAAACAATACTTGAGGTAGTGGCTACATACGAAAAAGGTGTAGTGATAATTTCTCCTTTTAAATTTAATGCTTTAATAGCAATTTGCAGAGCTATTGTACCATTATTCACAAAAAGTAAATTAGGAACTTGTAGATACCGACAAAGTTTTTGTTCTAATTCTAAAACAAATTTCCCACGATTAGTCAGCCAAGTAATTTGCCAAATCTGATCGAGATAGGTTTGGTATTCGGATAACGGTGGAAGATAGGTTTTGGTTACGTTAATCATTTTTTTAGAGGCATTCAGCAAATAAAATGGTTTCTTCTGCGTGTATGGTATTATGGTTGATGTAAAATTTATATCCAAGGTTTAGACTATCAATAAATCTTGGTATGGTGTCAAAGTCTTCTAAACTATGATACAAAGCAATAGCTAATTTAGGTTTAAATTTCGTAATGGTTTCTTTTGCTCCCTTAAGAGCATTTAATTCTGCCCCTTCAATATCCATTTTTATAAAATCTACCTTTTCAATATTTTGATTTTTAACTACATCATCTATCTTCACAGTTTTAGTTTTTAAATCAAAATTCTCTCTTTTTTCAAAACTAACACTACTTCCAGGTCCGAAGTCTTTAAAGTATAATTCTTTTTCAGACTCGTCCCATACAGGTGATTTTATAAGGTGTATTCTTTGTGATAATTCAGGGTTTAGGGATATATTTTTATTAAATAACTCAATATTAGAAGGTACAAATTCAAAACTATATATTCTACCTAAACTACCCGTTTCATGAGCAAAGAATAAAGCTGTATCGCCCCAACAACCACCAACGTCTAAAACATAGTCGTTTTCTCTAACCCCTATTTTTTTATCCTCGCTTTTATACTCATATTGTCTTATTACATAGTCAATCAAGATTCCAATTGCTGAAAAATAAATAGTAATAGGATATCCCAATGATTCTAAACCCATTTTATAAAGCATAAAATCAAGGAAATTTGGGTTTATTGAATCATTTTTATCTTCTAATTTTTCTACTTTTTGAAGATCATCCCAATATTTTTTATTACTATGAGGTAATTTAACTTTTGTATGCCCCATAATTCTATAAGCAACTATTTGGGCTAATAATTTCTTAGATTCGGTATTATTGAGAATTTCGTATAAATATTCAAAATAATGAGAATAGCCAAAAATTGGATAAACAATATCTTGCTCTATTTCATATATAGAGTGATACTTTTTATTTCGTAGTTTACTTTTTATAAATTCTTTTAAACCTGTTTTTTTTGGCTTTTCTTCAGTAACCTTCCCAAATCTATGGTAGTCATAATTATCAGTATGACAATTATAAAAATTGCCTATCATTTCGTTATACAAGGCTTCACTAAATGTTTTCATATATTTTTAAATTATTTTTTCGTTTGAAAAATTCCACTTAAATACAGGTCTCAATAACCCTGGCCATTTACCTAACCAAGCACTTTCTCTCTTTTCTTCAAATACTTCAAAGGATATTACATTTTCAAAAACGTAAATCGGTGCCGATTCATGTACAACCATTACACTTAAAGAATAAACATTATCATTGAAGAAATTAGCAGGAAAGTAGCAGGAAAATTTACATATAGACTTATCGGTCACAAATTTTTTAGATGCCGTAACAAATAGTAAACTATCATCTCCTGTGTATATGTGTAAACTGATATTTAAGTTTCCATAGTCTTCTAAATACCAAAATTCTATATTAAAATTAAAACTGGTACTTACTAATATTTTTTCTTGTTTTTCTTCTAATACAATTTGAGCTTTTTTTATTTTAACAATATCATTACCAAATGAATTCTGAATAATGTCCCACTCTTTTATAAGCACACTATCGGCTTGAATTTGAAGATAGTTATTTAAAATACTCTCAGTGTCTCCAATGCTTTTCACTTCTCCGTATTGCAAAAATAAACTCTGACTGCACAAACTTCTTACCGCTGTCATATTATGACTCACAAAAAGCACAGTCCTCCCCTCCCCACTCACATCTTTCATCTTCCCAAGACATTTTTTTTGAAATTCTGCATCACCTACTGCCAAAACCTCATCAATAATCAATATTTCAGGTTCTAAATGGGCTGCCACTGCAAATGCAAGTCGTACATACATACCCGAAGAATAACGTTTTACAGGTGTATCGATATATTTACCAATACCCGAAAATTCTATAATTTCATCAAACTTACTTTTAATATCGTTTTTGGTCATTCCCAGAATAGCACCATTCAAAAATACATTTTCTCTGCCTGTCAATTCAGGATGAAAACCCGTTCCTACTTCTAATAAAGAAGCAATTCTGCCTTTGGTTTTTATTTGTCCTTTGGTGGGAGAAGTTACTTTGGATAATATTTTTAATAAAGTAGATTTTCCAGCCCCATTTTTACCAATAATTCCTAATACTTCGCCTTGTTTTACTTCAAAATTAATATCTT
>JAAFJB010000076.1 GCA_013297995.1 Chitinophagales bacterium
AGATAGTGTGCCAGTAAGTTATGATGATATAGAATATTGCGATGTTATTTTTGTAGCAGGTGCCAATCCAGCTTGGTGCCACCCCATTTTATGGAGAAGGGTGGAAGCTGCTAGAGAAAAAAATCCCGCTATTAAAATTATTGTAAGTGATCCACGCAAAACACAAACCTGTGCCATTGCAGACCTGCATTTACAATTAAATCCGGGTACAGATATTACATTACACCATGCAATCGGCAGGTGTATTATTGAGCAATCAAGTATAGATGTTGACTTCATTCAAAACCATACCCAAGGCTTTGAAGATTACAAGGCAAAAGTATTTGAAAGAACCATAGAAGAAGCTGCACTTATTTGTGGAGTTGAATCAAATGATATTAAAACAGCAGCCAGTTATATTGGTAATGCAAAAGGATTTATTACCATGTGGACGATGGGCTTAAATCAAAGTGTAATAGGTGTTAATAAAAATCTTTCGCTCATTAATTTAAACCTTATAACGGGGCAAATAGGCAAACCCGGTGCAGGGCCTTTTTCATTAACAGGGCAGCCCAATGCAATGGGAGGAAGGGAGGTAGGCGGGCTATCTAACCTATTGTCTGCACACCGCGATTTAATGAATGAATCTCATCGCAATGAGATGGAAAAATTTTGGCAGGTACCACTGGGCACTATTCAACCAAAGCCAGGGTTGACTGCCACAGAAATGTTTGAATCGTTGAAAGCCGGCAAGCTAAAAGCCATCTGGATTTTATGTACCAATCCATTAATTAGTCTACCCGATGTACGAGTAGCAGAAGAAGGATTAAAAAACGCAAAATTTGTTGTAGTACAGGATATCAGTAATAAAGCAGAAACTTTAAAATATGCCGATGTGGTTTTTCCTGCCGCTTCGTGGACGGAGAAAGAAGGTACGATGACCAATTCTGGGAGGCATATTACTTATTTAAATAAAATTGTTGACGCGCCCGGAGAGGCATTGCCCGATGCTGAAATCATTTGTCGCTTTGCACAAAAAATGGGGTATGATGGATTTAATTACAATAATTGTTCAGAAATATATGCAGAACACGCAGCTTCAACCAAGGGTACTCGCATTGATATCAGTAGTTTAAATTATCCTATTTTAAAAACCAAAAGAAGTGTACAATGGCCGTATACCCAACCCGAAAACAGTGTTGGTATTGAGGCGGAGAATTATTTGGGTACGCCTAGGTTGTTCACCGATAAAAAATTTTATACCCCATCACAAAGGGCAATCATTCATTCTTTCAGTGATGCCAATCAAAGTGAAGCCATCACTGAAATTCATCCATTGATATTAACAACTGGAAGAATTAGAGACCAATGGCATACCAGAACCAAAACAGGAAAAGTAAATAAATTAAATAAGCATATTGGGGAATCTTTTGTAGAAATACATCCCATTGATGCCAAAGAAAGAAGTATCGGCGAAAACGATTTGGTATCAGTATTTAATAAACGAGGAACGGTAAGGGTAAAAGCAAAGCTAACAACCGATATAAAGCAAGGAGTTGTATTCATGCCCATGCACTGGGGCAAAATATTGAACAGCGATTTAAATAGGGTGAATAATATTACCAATAATTTAATAGATCCGAAAAGTAAGGAGCCCGATTTTAAATTCAGTGCTGTTCAAATTGAATTGTACAAAAAACCCAAACAAAAAATTATTGTAATAGGCGCAGGTGCAGGTGCTTGTGGCTTTGTAAGAAGTTATCGAGCATTAAATACAAGCGACGAAATTGAAGTATTCAGCAAAGAAAATTATCCCTTTTACAATCGGGTATTACTGCCCGATTATATCAGTGGAATGCTGGCTTGGGATAATTTGGTAAAAATGAATGATGCAGAAGAAAGTGAATTTCAGATTAAGCTGCATAGAGGTGTGAGTATTGAAGCCGTAGATCGAATTGGTAAAAAAGTGGTGGACAGTAATGGTATTGTTCACCAATATGATATTCTGTTATTGGCAACGGGTAGTCGCGCTTTTGTGCTAAAAGACACACCATCATTAGCCGGAATATTCACCATGAGGAGTCGCACCGATGCCGATAATTTTAAGCGGCATATAGATGCAAAAAAAGGAAGGGTGATTTTAGTAGGAGGGGGACTCCTAGGTATTGAATTAGCGGCATCATTGCAGGAGGCAGGAGTGGCGGTAACCATTATTCAACGTATATCTCGTTTAATGGATCGGCAGTTGGATCCTTTGGGTAGTCAACTACTTCACGAAGAATTAAAAGCAAAGGGAATTGATATTTTTTACAATGATGAAGTAGATCGTTTTCTGGGAGAACAATCGGTAACAGGCATACGCTTAAAAAGTGGTACTACCATTGATTGTCAAGCCGTAGTAATTGCCATAGGTACTGTTCCGAATATTGAAATTGCCAAAGCTAGTGGTATTGAATGCAAGCGAGGTGTGCTGGTGAATGAGTATTTACAAACCAATGATGCGCATATTTATGCCATAGGAGAAATAGCAGAATTCAAAGGTTTTTTATATGGCATAACTGCGGCAGCCGAGCAGCAAGCAGAAATAGTAGCTAGGTATTTGTGCGGTGATATTTCTAAATATTACGAGGGGAGCTTACTCATGAATATCCTAAAAATGCATGGCACCGATTTGTGTTCATTGGGACAAGTAGAAGTGCCCGCAGATGATCCAACTTATGAAGAAATTGTTTTTATTGATAAGGCAAAGCGGTATTATAAAAAATGTATTGTACACAAAGATAGATTGGTGGGTGCCATACTTATTGGTGATAAAAGCGAGTTCTTAGAATATAGAAACTTAATTGACAATAAGATGGAGTTAAGTGAGAAAAGATTGCAGTTGCTCAGAGCGGGTAAAACAACAGAGCCAGTAATAGGGCGGTTGATCTGTAGTTGTAATAATGTGGGTGAAGGCAATTTAATGAATAAAATTAAAGAAGGATGTAAAGATCATCTGCAATTATGCCAACTCAGTGGTGCAGGAATGGGTTGCGGCAGTTGCCGATCGGAGGTGAAAAATATATTAGAAAATAGCATGGGTGCTGTAAAATTAAATTTGTTGGAAACGGCAACGTTGGTTTAGGTTAAACTAAACAATTGAACTAATTTACAGCTATGGATTATGAAATAGAAAATTATAGGAATAAGCTGAATCAATCTGCTGGGGATAAAAAATATTTTGATTTTGAAGAAGATTTTGTGGAAGAAAATATACGTTGTATCCCCATGATTGTAAGGTTAAAAATGGATCTGGTGGGCATCAAATTAAAACTGGCCGAATGGAGTAAATTTTCAATAGAAGAGCGGGTAATGCTGGCACTAAAACAATGTGAAAATGAGGAAGATAAAAAAAGCTATCATGATTATTTAAACACGCTGGTAAAAATGAAAACAGGAAATATTGCCACAGCCTTGGAGATTGATCCCCAACCCGCCTTTAGGGTATTGGATAGTATTCCAGTGCAACTGTTGCAATCTTGTAAAGATTTTAATTGTGTAATTGAGATAGCACAGTGGAGGGCATTGAGTGAATTGCAGCGCTTTGCATTATTAAAATTGTGCAGGCCGGGCCATGAGAATCGGAATTTTCCCAAAGCAATACGGGAGTTTAATCTTACCCATAACCCATCTAATTCGTAAACCATTATGGCAGATATAACAACTATTAAAATAAATTTCAAAGGGGGGATTATTTCACCGGGACAGTTGCATGCGATTTTAGTGGCTGCAAATGATATAGGCGTTAGATATGTGAGTTTTGGATTGCGCCAACAGCTATTAATAGAAGTGAGCAATTATAGTATTGATTCATTTACAGCCGCTTTAAACGGTTTACAAATAAGTTATCAAACCAGTAATGATAGCTATCCAAATATTCTTAGTTCTTATCCAGCCGAAGAAGTGTTTATCAGCAATAATTGGCTGGGAGAAGGGGTGTATAAAGATATATTTGATGCTTTTGATTATGAGCCAAGGTTAAAAGTAAATATCAGTGATAGCAATCAGAGTTTTACCCCATTGCTTACCGGAAATATAAATTGGGTAGCATCCAATCAACAGCATTTTTGGCATTTATTAATTCGATTTCCAAAAACAAATATTGTGTATGAATGGGAAATGCTTACGTACACCAATCATGTGAGTCAGGTTTCAAAGGCAATAGAACAAATTATATTCCATCAACCAGAAATTTTTGTGGGCAATGATCAAATAAAGCCGGAAGCTTTGTTCCTAGCGTTAGATCAAACACAATTTATTTTAAAAGCTGCCGAAACAAAAGCGGTATTGCCTTCATTTAACCTGCCCTATTATGAAGGATTAAATAGGTACAATGGAAAAGTATGGCTTGGTATATACCAGCGCGACGAGCTGTTTTCAATCAAACTATTAAAAGATATCTGTCTATTAAGTTTAGAAACAAAAATAGGGCAGCTCTGCTCTACGCCTTGGAAATCACTTATTGTAAAAGGTATAGAAGAGCAAGATAGGCATCGGTGGAACCAGTTATTAGAAAAACATTATGTAAATGTAAGGCATGCATTGAATGAGTTGAATTTTCAGGTAGAAGACAATTGTAAGGAAGGAATAGCTTTGAAGCAGTATTTAATAAAGCAGCTAAACGAGAGTGATCTTCGCACATTTGGGCTATGTATTGGTATTAAAATACGCAATAAGAGTGAAGTATTCAGTAGCATATTGGTTAGAAGAAAGCCGTTGATAAAAATAGGGCGGTGGAGTTTATTTTTTGTTTATGATATATTGTGTGCAAAAGATTTTAATCCCAATGAAAGAACGGGAAAAATCTTCAGCAGTAATAATCCTAAAATATTATTAGGGGAGCAGTTGCGCCGAGCTGTAATTGCTTACTACAAATACAAATTACAAAAGCAAACCATTGATATTGGAGAGCAGCAAGTAACGGTAAAAGAGGCTGTTGTTGAAATGCCATTATTCATACACCAGTGTATCCATTGTTTAACGGTGTACGACGAAAAATTAGGGGAGGAGGAGTTGGGAGTAGCTGCTGGAACGAGTTTTGAAAATCTATCGCCACAATATTGTTGCCCTCTTTGTGAAGCTCCCAAAACTGATTTTGTAAAGAAAGAAATAAGGGCTGCAAAAATCGAGGGTTAGTTTGGCGGAAGCTCATTTAAATCTTTGCGGGTATTGAAATTTTTAAAACAATCAATCTGATCTTCGTTTATTGCAATGGCGGCAGATGGAATTTGTTCCAGTATAAATTTCATGCTATGCTTGTGTAGATTTTTATTTAGGAAGAGTTGATACATGGTTGATAAGGCACTTGCTGTATAAATAGCGCATAGTGGTTCTGGCTGACCATTGTTTAAAAAATAATATGCTCCGAATGCATCATTGTTGGGTTGATATTTACTCAAAAGCAATTGGAGCAGGTCTATTTGCATCAAGGGCATATCGCAAGCAAGCACCAGCAAATCCTCATCAGGATTGTGTAAATAAGCCGTTAATACGCCAAGGAGCGGGCCATTGATTTGTAGAATGGGATCGTCCATTAATAATTTATCAGCGCTAAAAATAGGGGTGTAATTATTTAGCTGCTTGCTATTTACAGAAACAATAAAGGGCAGATCTAGCTGTTTAAACAAATTCGCTGTATTTTCAGCCCAAGTATTTTGTTTAAAATGCAGGAGTCCTTTATCGGATTCCATCCGAGAACTGCCACCACCACAGAGAAGTACACCAAGCATAGTTGAATTATTGGTGGTGGGTTTTAGAATCACTATGCCCCAAGTTTTTATCGGGTGCAATTTGATCTCGAACCAACTGTTTTAGTTCTTTTATTTCGGGGAAACCGCCATAGGTTTTTCGATCAAAAATTGGTTCTTCGTTAATAGAAATAGTGTATTGACCGCTTACGGCACTAGGAACCAAGCTTACTGCTTTCAGTTCATCTTCAAAGGTTGTTAACAGCTCCTGAGCCATATAGGCAGCGCGCAAAAGCCAGTTGCATTTTGGGCAGTATTCTATGGTAATAGTAGGGTTCATATTGAAATTAAAATTAGCAAAAATAGGCATCGCTGATTTTTTCAGCCAAAATAAAAATGGACAAACTGAAACTGATTTCAACTTGTCCATGTTATGTGATCCGGATTGGATTCGAACCAATGACCTACTGCTTAGAAGGCAGTTGCTCTATCCAACTGAGCTACCGAACCATTTCCATTTTACAACCCATTTACTACCTCAGGATCATTTTGGAGGTGCAATTTAGCAAAAAAATGCTTAGCCAGCAAACCCTGTCTCTGTTTTTAACCTTAAATGGCTCATTTACTTTATTTTGCACCAAAGGATTGCTTTATGAGCTATAATTACCTGCCCCTAGACCATAACCAGTTGCATTTTCAACAAATTAAAGATTTGCTTGAATACAATCAATTGGTCTCTATTACTTATTCAGCCCATGAAAATATACTTAGGCATATACAGCAGCAACGCCCAATAATGCAGTCTGCTGTTCAAACTGCACTGGTTCAGCCCATCGACCATTATTTTGAGCTAAACACCACAGAATCTAGCCAGCTTATTCCATCAGAAATAGTGAAACTGATGCTGATGCTAAAAATTAAATCGCTAAGCTGCGGCAAATATTTTGTAGAGATTGCCACCCTAATCCGATTGATGGATATGTTCAATCAAAATCTACTGCCTATGGTATACACCCAAAATGAAACTGACAATAAGAATGCTGCCCTATGCCATTTACTCATGCCTTTATTGGGTTTGGGCAAAGTGTATTATCAAGAAAAAATTACTGATACGGCCGAGATAATGAATGCGTTCCAATGGCAGCCCATTCCTTTAAAACAGAATGAATATCTACAGATGCTACATGGCGATGAATATATATGCGCCTATGGCATTTATTGCTTAATAAAATTGGAATCTATTTTAAAAAAAATTGATTGGGTATCTACTCAATTGCCCGCTTTTATTGCCCAAATATATATGGAGGCGCAACAAATATTCCACCAAACCCTGCAATTATTTATGGAGGAAATAAATGCACCATCTAAAAATGTAAACCAAGAATTGTTCATTCAACTGAATAAATGCACCAATTCTATATGCCAATTAACCCATACACTTGTTGAAAAAAAGCAGTTTAATCCCATAAATACCAGATTTGATTCTGCTCCTAAATGCCTTGCACAGATTGAGATTGCTACACAAATATCAGATGCTTTTTTTATTCCTTACCTTCGCAAAAATTAAGCATGGAATGAGCGAAGAAAAAAGCCTAAATTTTATTGAAGAGATTGTTGAAACTGACCTAGCAAGCGGCAAATATACCAGTATTACCACCCGTTTTCCACCTGAGCCCAATGGATATTTGCATATTGGCCATGCCAAAAGCATTGTACTTAATTTTGGCCTCACTAAAAAATATGGGGGGGCTACCAACCTGCGTTTTGATGATACCAACCCCATTACAGAAGATACCGAATACGTAGAAAGTATTAAAGAAGATGTACGCTGGCTTGGATTTGAATGGGCAAATGAATATTATGCTTCTGATTATTTTGACCAGCTTTTTCAATTTGCTATGAATTTAATTGAGAAGGGACTGGCTTATATTGACGATAGCAGCAGTGAAGAAATTGCTGCACAAAAAGGGAGTCCCACCCAGCCAGGTACTCGTAATAAATATGCCGACAGATCAGTTGAAGAAAATAAACAGTTGTTTTTAGATATGAAGTCGGGCTTATACGCCGATGGCAACAAAGTACTTCGGGTAAAAATAGATATGGCTTCTCCCAATATGCTGTTGAGAGATCCTATTATTTATCGCATTAAACACGCATACCATCATCGCACCGCAGATAAATGGTGCATCTATCCAATGTACGATTTTGCGCACGGACAAAGTGATTCCATCGAAAAAATAACACACTCCATCTGTACCCTTGAATTTGTACCCCATCGCCCACTATACGATTGGTGTATTGAAAAGCTAAATACCTTCCCCTCCAAACAATATGAGTTTGCAAGGCTTAACATGACTTATACCGTGATGAGTAAAAGAAAATTACTTCAACTGGTAAATGAGCAAATGGTAGAAGGATGGGATGATCCAAGAATGAGCACCATCAGCGGTATGAGAAGAAGAGGCTATCCAGCCGCTGCCATCAGGGCTTTCTGTGATAAAATAGGCGTGGCCAAAAGAGATAATTTAATAGATTTTGGTCTACTCGAATTCTGTGTTAGAGAGGAATTAAATAAATCTGCTTTACGCAGAATGGTGGTATTAGATCCCTTGAAATTAGTAATTACAAATTATACCCAAGTAGAAGAATGGCTTAGCACAGAAAACAATCCTGAAGATGAAAATGGAGGCGTGAGAAATATTCCTTTCAGTAAAGAAATTTATATTGAACAGGAAGATTTTATGGAGATAGCTCCCAAAAAATATTTTAGACTGGCACCAGAACAAATGGTTCGCCTTAAAAGTGCTTATATTATTAAGTGTGATAGTGTTGTAAAAGACGATTCAGGAAAAATCACAGAAGTACGCTGTACCTATATTCCAGAGAGTAAGAGTGGCTCAGATACTTCTGGTATTCAAGTAAAAGGAACCCTCCATTGGGTAAGTGCGGCGCACGCCATACAAGCTGAGTTGCGCTTATACGATCGACTTTTTAAAGTAGAAGATGTGGCCAATGCCCAGGGCGATTTTAAAGACCATATCAATCAAGATTCCTTACAAGTCATTTCCCATGCTTATGCAGAACCTGCATTGCAGCAGGATGAAACTAACCAACCTTTTCAATTTATTAGAAAAGGATATTTTGTGCGCGATAAACAAAGCAGCGCAGATAAATTGGTATTCAACAGAACCGTTACCTTAAAAGATGCATGGGCTAAAGTGGTAAAGAAAGGATAAATATTTAACTTGCTGGCAATACCATTTTATGAGATATGTACTATTTTGCTTTGCTTGCATATTGCTAAGCTCTGGTTGTGCAGAAAACACAAACTATTCTAATTGGCATACGTATGGCGGTAACAAAGAAAACAACCACTATTCGGCTTTAAAACAAGTAGATACCAACAATGTACAATTCTTAAAACCAGTTTGGGAATTTCATACAGGTGATGAAGATAATGGCACCCAAATTCAGGTAAATCCCATTGTTGTAGATGATATATTTTATGGGGTTTCGCCCAAACTTAAATTGTTTGCTCTTGAAGCAGCTAGTGGAAAAAAACGTTGGATATTCGATCCATCTGATAGCTCCAATCAAGACGTTAAAGGAGCTGGTTATTTTAGTGTGAATGTTTGCCGAGGGGTTACCTATTACACCGATGGGAAAAATAAAAAATGCATTTTTTATTCAGCAGGTTCCTCCCTCTTTTGCATAAACGCAAACACAGGAAAACCCATTGCCTCTTTTGGTAATAATGGTAGCATTGATTTGCACAATGATCTAGGTAAAAATGTACAGGATCTTTACGTTTCTTCCACCACACCTGGTATAATTTTTAAAGATTTAATTATTATTGGAACAAGGGTTTCAGAAGATGCATCTGCCGCACCCGGTCATATTCGGGCTTATGATGTAAACACTGGCAAACTTCGTTGGATTTTTCATACCATTCCCCAGCCCGGAGAAGCTGGATACGATTCTTGGGAAGATAAAAACGCTTATCAATATATTGGTGGCGCCAATGCTTGGTCAGGATTCAGTTTAGATGAAGCAAATGGAATTGTTTATGCACCCATTGGTTCTGCTTCATTCGACTTCTACGGAGGCAAAAGAAAAGGGGCTAATTTATTTGCCAATTCATTGGTGGCACTCAATGCAGCAACTGGCAAAAGAATCTGGCATTTCCAAACTGTTCACCACGATTTATGGGATAGAGATTTACCCACAGCACCCGTATTACTGGATGTAAATCACAATGGAAAAAAAATTCCCGCAGTAGCACAACCTACCAAATCTGGTTTTGTGTTTGTATTCAACAGATTAACTGGGGAACCCTTATTTCCCATTCATGAAACCAAAGTGCCCGACAGTTCTTTTCTGCAAGGCGAGAAGCCTTTTGCTACCCAGCCTATTCCCGAATTGCCCAAACCATTTGTCCGTCAAATCCTTACTGAAAATGATTTAAATCCATTGGTATCGGCTGAAGAATATAAATTATTAAAAAAACAATTGAGTAATTATAATACGGGTAATATGTTCAACCCGCCTTCTAAAAAAGGGACTGTAATTTTCCCCGGTTATGACGGTGGCGCGGAATGGGGTGGGGCAGGTGTGAATCCCAATACAGGGGTCATATTTATCAACGCCAGCGAAATGCCTTGGATACTTTCAATGGTTGACCAACACCAGCAACAGCAGGTAGAAACCAATGAGCAAGCCGCTAAACGTTTATATACCCGTAATTGTATGGGTTGTCATGGGCCAGATTTGAAAGGAGCTGGAAACTATCCATCCCTCATTGGCATAGAAAAGAAATACTCTCCCAATAGCTTTTATGCACTGCTTTCTGCTGGTAGAAGAATGATGCCTGCGATGAATCAACTGGACAGTCAAGAAAAAAATGCTTTAATGATATATTTGTTTGGATTGAAGCAAGAGTGGACAAAAAAATTTAAAGGAAAATTGAATATTAAAGACGAAAGAACTCAAATGCCTTTTGCTTCAACTGGCTACAATAAATTTCTTACCCGAGACGGATACCCTGCTGTATCTCCTCCTTGGGGCACACTAAATGCAATTAACTTAAACACAGGCGCATTGGTTTGGAAAACTACACTGGGAGATTATCCAGAATTGAAAGCAAAAGGTATTCACAGCGGCACTGAAAATTATGGCGGACCTGTGGTTACTGCTGGTGGGCTGGTAATTATAGCAGCAACAAGTGATGCAAAAATTAGGGCTTTCAATCAATCTACCGGAAAATTGCTTTGGGAATATGACTTGCCTGCTGCTGGTTTTGCTACTCCCATTGTTTACCAAGTAAAAGGCAAACAATTTGTAAGCATCGCTTGTGGAGGCGGCAAACTCGGAAAAAAATCAGGAGATTGTTATTTAACATTTGCCTTGCAATAGTTTTGATTTGTATGAATGATATTGCATCAAAATAATTATATGCAAAAAAATCTACTCCTCTTAAGCTTAACCATTTTAGTGAGCGTAAGTTTATCTGCGCAATTTGGAACCGCTAATCAAAAAATAATTGGCGGCAATTTTAGTGCAAGTGCAGGAAGAAGTACAGGTACATTTTTGTTGAACTCTCCAGAAAGGAGCCAAGCATCTTTAGGTTTTTCTTATGGTAAGTTTACGAAAAAAAATGTTCTTTCTTCTGTAAACCTGTCTTATTTTTTCTCAAATATTCAAAGTCAGAATGGAATAACCCAAAACGCTAACAATGCCACTGGATTTAATTTAGGATATAGACAAACCTATTATAAAGAAATTGCCCGTAAAGTTTTTGCAGGAATTGGTGTTGGCGGTAATCTTGGCTACTCTAATTATAAACAAACAAATCCAGGTGTAAATAATACAAATACCAATCAGTATTCTGTATCTATTGATCTTTTGCCCAGCTTAAGCTATCAAATTAACAGTCGTTTTATGGTGAATGTGAACGCTAGCAATTTTGCTGGCATAAACTATTCCCATTCAATTAATTATATAAATTCTGTAAACAGCGGTAAGGATAATTTTATTTCTTTGGGTGCAGGGTTCTTCTCTAATCCATTCAATAATCTCTCTTTTGGCTTCAGTTATTTATTGAAAAACTAAAAGAAGTGTATTAATATGGCTAAGGCACTAGAAATCTTTCAATGGATTTCTACGTGCTGCCCATATATAGTTCTTAATATTTTTCCAAAAGGCAAGAATCATATAAATGATTACTGGGGATCCTAATGTTAAAAAAGAGATATAGATAAACCACATCCTGATTCGGGTGGTGGCAATGCCCAATTTGTCTCCAATTGAAGTGCAAACGCCGAAGGCTTGTAATTCCAGAAATTCTCTTATCTTTTGCATATGGTTTACTTTTTTCTTTCTGGGGGGATATATTGAAGGTACAAACTAAAGATATATCACAACAATTATTTTAGAAAGAAGCGGATTCAACTTTTTGTATACCATTATTGTTAGCTATTTTTTTGTAAATTCGCACATCACAAAAAATAGTTGCTCACCTTACAATAAAACCGCTTCAAATGGCTTTTGACATTGAAATGATCAAAAAAGTTTACGCAGAAATGCCTGCGAAAGTTGATAATGCACGTAAAGCATTGGGACGACCCCTTACTTTATCTGAAAAAATCCTTTTTTCCCATCTTCATGGGGATCAAGCCCCTGCTGATTTTGAAAGGGGTAAAACTTATGTGGACTTTGCACCTGATCGCGTTGCCATGCAAGATGCCACCGCTCAAATGGCTCTTTTGCAATTTATGCAAGCTGGTCGCCCCAAAGTAGCTGTTCCTTCTACCGTTCATTGTGATCACTTGATTACTGCCAAAGTAGAAGCCAAAAAAGATTTACAAGTTGCCAACGCAGAAAGTAAGGAAGTGTATGATTTTCTAGCTTCTGTCTCCAACAAATATGGTATTGGTTTCTGGAAGCCAGGTGCGGGCATTATTCACCAAGTGGTGCTAGAAAACTATGCTTTTCCGGGTGGTATGATGATTGGTACCGACTCGCATACTGTTAATGCGGGTGGCCTTGGCATGATTGCCATTGGTGTTGGCGGTGCCGACGCTTGTGATGTAATGGCCGGTCTGGCTTGGGAATTGAAATGGCCTAAATTAATTGGGGTTAAATTAACCGGCAAACTAAGCGGATGGACTGCCCCCAAAGATGTTATTTTAAAAGTGGCTGGTATCTTAACCGTTAAAGGTGGTACCGGCGCAATAGTGGAATATTTTGGTGAAGGTGCTACCAGTATGAGTTGCACGGGTAAAGGCACAATCTGTAATATGGGTGCTGAAATTGGTGCTACCACTTCTACCTTTGGATATGATGCCAGTATGGGTCGTTACCTTGCTGCCACCGATCGTGCTGAAGTGGCTGAATTAGCCGACGGTATCAGTGCATATTTAAATGCCGATCCAGAAGTGTATGAAGCTCCAGAAAAATATTTCGATCAGGTGATTGAAATCAACCTTAGCGAATTAGAACCTCATTTAAACGGACCTTTTACCCCAGATTTGGCTACTCCCATCTCTAAAATGAAGGAGATGGCTGCTGCTAATAACTGGCCTACTAAAGTGGAAGTCGGCTTAATTGGCAGTTGTACCAACTCTTCGTATGAAGATATCAGCCGCGCCGTTAGTCTCGCCAAACAAGTAACTGCAAAAGGCTTGAAAATAAAATCCGAGTATACCATCACTCCCGGTAGCGAACAGGTTCGTTATACTATTGAGCGCGATGGATTTCTAGCCAGCTTTAACGATATTGGGGCGACTGTTTTCGCCAATGCTTGCGGTCCCTGTATCGGTATGTGGGATAGGGTTGGGGCTGAAAAGCAAGAGCGTAATACCATTGTTCACAGCTTTAATAGAAACTTTGCCAAACGTGCAGATGGCAATCCCAATACCTTAGCATTTGTTGCCAGTCCCGAATTAGT
>JAAFJB010000077.1 GCA_013297995.1 Chitinophagales bacterium
GCCAAAAAAAGCTGCAAATAGGGCTAAAACCCTGCTTCCAACTCCCCTCGAATTCTATCTAAATATTTCTTCTTAAAATAATACGCTTTTACCTGCAACAGCGTTTTTTCGGTACAACTAGCCGCATCAGAATGCGTAAGCACTGCTTCAATAGGCTCATATATATTGTTTTCTAGTTCGTTTAACACAGCCAAAACGGCTTTTATTCCTGCTATATCGCTTTTATCCAACTCCATTACTTGCTCATTCAATTCCATTACTTCCATTAAAAATTCAGGAGGTAGACTGTATTTTTCTTCCTCTTCCAACAAGCTTTTTAGTTGAAGTATGTATTTAATTAACTCATCTTGGTTTTGAAATACCTTATAGGCTTTGTTTACTTGTGCTGATATTTCAAGTGCTTCTTGTTTTTCCACTTCAGTTGCCCCTCCAAAAAAATCGGGGTGGTATTGGCGACTTAAAGCATAAAATTTCTTTTTCACCAAACTTTGGTCTGGCTGAAAACTGCATGGAATATTATAAAGCTCAAAATAATTCATTGGCAAGTAAAATTACGAGAATATTGGCTGAAAAAATAGCTATTAAATTCATTTAGCGCAGTACAGTACCATACAGTTATCTCATTTATTGGGCTACATTTGAACTATTGCTGCCTTTGAAAGCAATTTAAATAGTTTTGCGATGAAAAAAAATCATGTATTAGTATTATTTGCCTTGCTTTTATCACTTGGTAGCTTAGCGCAATCGTCGCCCTCAAATAGGGTTTTTGTACTCACTTCTCCTAATGGCATCAATTCCATTGCGCTCTATTTGAATAATGGAAAAATTGGCTATTCGGTAACCCGTTTTAAAGACACCATCATACAGAAATCTCCGCTTGGTATGGAAACCAATCAAGCAGATTTTTCCCAGCAACTTTCGTTTGTAAGTAAAAAAACTAAGCAAATAAATGAATGGTATACTATGCTCATTGGCAAACGCAAAATGAATAATAATAAGGCCAATGAATTGGTAATTCGGTTAAAAAATAAATTCAATAAACCCATTGATTTAGCACTTCGTGCTTATGATGATGGGGTGGCATTTCGGTATGAATTTCCGCAGGTAAATACTAGCTATACTGTTACCAATGAACTTACCGCTTTTTCAATTCCACTAAAAGGCAAAGCTTGGTTAATGAAATATGGTATGGCCACAGATTGGAGTCCCGCTTATGAGGAAGATTATACGCAAGGGTCTACTATTGGATCAGCCTCTCCAGACAGCAGTGGCTGGGCTTTTCCTACATTATTTCAAACCAATAACCACTTTGTTTTAATTACTGAAGCAGGGCTGGATGAGAATTTTTATGGTTCACATATTCAACAAGATTGTACGGGTGGAGTCTACAAAATAGCCAAGCCGTTGAGTACAGAAGCCAGGGGTAATTATAGCACCCATGCCGTTGCCAATACGCCATTTAGTACTCCTTGGCGAACCCTTATTTTTGGTGATAATCTAGGTGCAATTGTGGAGTCAAATTTGGTTTATCATCTTTCAAAACCCAATCAATTAAAAGAAATTAGTTGGATAAAACCTGGCAGATCTTCTTGGAGTTGGTGGGGAGATCATGAGAGTAGTAAAAATTTTACTTCACTATCAAAATTTATCGACTTGTCAAAAGCCATGCATTGGGAGTATTCATTGGTAGATGCCAACTGGGATTTGATGAAAGAAGGGGGAGATATTGCTGACTTAGCTCGCTATGCAATGCAGCAAGATGTTTCATTAACAGTTTGGTATAATTCAGGTGGCTTACACAATCTATCTACAGAGCGCCCTAGAGATATTTTAAGTGATCCTACTAAGCGCAAAATTGAATTCCAAAAAATAAGTGCATTGGGCATTAAGGCCATTAAAGTAGACTTTTTTAATTCAGACAAACAAGCCATTATTCAGCTTTATTTAGACATTCTAAAGGATGCAGCTGCCTCAAAATTAATGGTGATATTTCATGGTTGCACACTGCCAAGGGGATGGTCTAGAACCTACCCCAACTTGCTTTCCATGGAGGCAGTTAAGGGTGCCGAACAGTATTGTTTTGATAAAAAATTTTATAAAAATGCACCTTCACACAATACCACTATTGTAGCAGGTAGAAATGTAGTAGGGCCAATGGACTATACGCCTGTAACTTTTAGTAGTTATGATAGCGTTCAACATGCCAGCACCCATGCGCATGAGCTTGCAACTGCCTTGCTTTTTGAATCAGGCATGTTGCATTTTGCAGATCGGGTAGCTGCATATGAAGGGTTAAGCTCAGTGATTAAAAACTTTTTAAGAACCATACCAGTAACATGGGATGATACCAAACTGGTAGAAGGCTATCCAGGGGATTATATGGTGTTAGCTAGAAGAAAAGGCAATGATTGGTATATTGCTGGTGCCAATGGCGACTCAACCCCTAAAACAGTTAAACTAGATTTTAGTTTTTTGCCACAAGGCAACTACCAATTACTGCTGATGCGTGATGGAGCAACCGATAGAGATATTGATACCCAAATAATTACTTATACAAAGGGCAAACCTATGGAAGTAATTATGCGGGGAAGCGGCGGGTTTGTAATACAACTCCTAAAGCAATAAGCTTAACCTGCTGTATCTAAAGATGCGAGGTAATTGGCAAATCCTACAATAACAGTTGAGAAAATAACTACAGCTATTCCCAGTGTTATTACCCTAAGCGTTTGCTTGCTGCTGCCTTTCCATTCCTTAAAATACAGTCCCCAAAGGTTGCTGATGATGATGATAAAAGCCATGTGGAAAGTCCAGCTACTAAAATCATATTTACCCATTTTGCTACTGCCCATTCCATAGAAAAAAAACTGCAGGTACCAGGTAGTGCCAGCAATTGCACTAAAAAGATAATTAGAAAGAAGCGGAGTTTTGTTATTGGTATAGTCTGTGTAAGATTTATTTTTAATATTTAGAATAATACACCATATCAAGTTAGTGGTTAATCCCCCTAACAAAATAATTACCAAAGTGGCATTGTTTTGCCAAAGAGGATCAATGCCTCTTGATAAAGCAATGGTAGCAATAGGCTTTCCAGCGGTTAGTCCAAAAGAAAAGCAGGCACTTAGTATACCGGAAAAAGTAGCGACTAAAATTCCTTTTTTAAGGTTAAATTCTTTAATAGTTTCTTTTTTTTCTGCTTCGGATTGTTCTTTTTCTTTCATCACACCCGCTTTGCCACAAATGCCAATGCCCACAATACAAACCAATACGCCCAACAAAATAATATTCCCCGATTGGGTTGATAATAAACTGGTAAAACTTGTTTCTCCTGCCCCAATATGATTTACTATATCATTGTAAATAGGTGGAATTAAAGTGCCAAAAGCCGCACAGTATCCCAATGCAATGGCCATTCCCAGCGACATGCCCAGGTAGCGCATACTCAATCCAAATGTGAGGCCACCAATACCCCAAAGTAGGCCCATAAAATAAGTCCAGAAAATGGTGTTGCCCGAAGCTGTTCCAATAATTTCCCAGAAATGAGGCACTAAAAAATAGCAAGCCGCAATAGGGGCAATTACCCAAGAAAAAAGTCCCCCTGCAAGCCAGTAACTCTCCCAGCTCCAACCTTTTACTTTTTTATAAGGGATATAAAAGCTTCCAGAGGCAAAGCCGCCGATAAAATGTAGAAAAACGCCGATGAGTACGCCCATGATGATGTATTTTAAGGTATGATTCTATTGATTCCTTTATAATTGGTGATTTCTATTTGTTTAATTTGTTTATTACGGGTAATAAATGGAGCAGATTGTGAAAAATAAGAATTGCCAAAATACTGTTCTTCTTTTCTTTGTTGCCCATTTTGTAAAGTGTACTTTATATATCGGTCTTCTTGTTTCAATACTACCAATGACTCCATAGTTTTTTGCTTGAAAATTTTAAGCGGGCCATTATTTTGTGAAGCAATCATAAAATAGTCGTTCATAAAGCTTTTACATTTTACAAATGCTTTTCCATTCCCAGGAATATACAATCCACTTTGCAATATAGATAAAGGAGAAAAATTTCCTTTTCCATTACCCAATACAATCAATCCATTTAAGGCATCGTATCTTCCATTGCCTACTTCGGTGCCAAAATCATTTCCATTAATGGCCGCATCTAAAAATCCATCTTGGTTAAAATCGTCCACTACAATACCATACAAGGGAGCCACTTGTGCCATCGTGGGCAATGGATGCATTTTGAATTTGCCGCCACCTAAATTTTCAATATAACTGCTGGCAAAATTGTTTGCTTGCAATTTGTACACATCTTTTAGTTCTTCTTTTTTAAAGATTTTTTCAAAGCTTGCTTTGCCGAATTCTTTGTAAGTTAAAAAACGTTTTTTTAAGGAAGGTATCTGTTCCGTTTGTTCATCTCTATTTTGCGCAGGAAATTCTTTTAATTTGCCATCTTCATCGGGCAAAAAAACAGTCGTAATAATATCAAGCCGATTATTTTTATCAAAATCTTTTGCGTAGATACTTACTGGAAATGCATTGCTGGCTCTATAAAATGAATTCAAACCGAGGTTGCCTGCTATATAATCAATATCGCCATCATTATCAAAGTCGCCACCGGTAATACTATTCCACCATCCTATTTCGGAATTGATGCCAGATATTGCGGTTGTATTTTTAAATTTCCCGCCAATATTTGTAAAAAATTGTAGGGGCATCCATTCACCTGCAAGCATTAAATCTAGCTTGCCATCATTGTTAAAATCAGTCCATAGTGCATCGCAAGTAAGTCCGATATTTATTAATTCAGGTGCTATATTTTTCGTAATATCTGTGAATTTTATTTGTCCATTCTTAGAATCATTCCTATAAATAAAACTACTCACGGGCAACGGATATTTTCCGGGAATTACCCTGCCCCCAATAAAAAGATCAAGGTCGCCATCATCGTCAAAATCAGCTGCTTTTACACAGCTTTTACTGGTATAATTTTTAGGAAAAGAGGATTCATTAAAACTAAAATTTCCTTTTCCATCATTAGTATAAAACTGATCTTGGTAATTTTTAGTATCGGCAATAAATTGATTGCTGCCACTTGCAAAATATAAATCTAAATCTCCATCGGAGTCGGCATCAAATAAAAGTATGCCAGCATGTTCAGGCCTTCTTGCGTCACTTGCCAAATTGAGGGGTAGTGGTTTAGTAGTGAATTTTCCATTTTTTTGTTGGAATAAAAAGCTGGCTTGATAATCTCCTGTGCCACCTACAATTAAATCGTCTAATCCATTTCCATCCATATCACCACTGGCCAGTGCGGGGCCATATTCTGATAGTTTATGTGGCAGTAAAATTTGGTCATTAAAATCATTAAAGTCTGGATCTCGATTCATGTACTGAATGCCCAAAGAATGGGTGATATCTGTAAACAGATGATTGCTGGCAATAAGGGCAGGTTTACCAGCATCTGAAGCAGCTTGCTGAATGTCTAAGGTGATAGATTGATTGGCAGCAATATTTTTCAGCAATTGCTTTTTTCCGTTGCCCCAAAGCACAATAACTGAGTCAACCGATTGAATGGTATCCAACCCAAAAAAAGCTTTTTTATCAACGGTACTCAAATAGCCTCTGTAAGGAGAATTTTCATACACTTGCATTTTATTATGGTTGTAGTAAATACTTGCAATGGCACCAATTCCATCTTTATTTAGTGCCGCTCCTTTAAACCCAATTTGCAAATAATTTTTATTTATTTTTTGGGCGCTATTGGTAGTATTCTCGTAAAGAAAAGCTTTTTCATTTATATTATTAATGATATAATCTAAATCGCCATCATTGTCTAAATCTGCATATACAGCCCCATTGGAGAAAGAAGGTTGTTCTAATCCCCAAGCTTCAGTTACTTTAGAAAAACCGATACTATTTTTTTTTGTAGCATCATAACCATTGTTTACAAAAGCATAGTTGGGAACTTTTATAATGGGCATATGATCAATTAAATCTTTTTTTGGGGTATTGGGTTTAGAGTTTTGACGAAAAGCGGCAAAGTCATGATCGGTTACATCTCTTGGGTAGCCATTGGTAATAATAATATCGCGAAAACCATCGTTGTTAAAATCGGCAATAGAAGGATTCCAGCTCCAGTCAGTTTCTGCAATGCCAGCCATAAAACTTATATCACTAAAAACTGGATCACCAATTGAATCATTTGAATTCGTTACTGCACCTTGATTCAATTGTAAAGTATTTCTAACGTATTGAAGCATATAATATCCAGTCATCATATTCTGATATACAAAATAATTATTGCCATTCATATTTTTTTTCTTTCTGAAATTATCTTCCGGATTCATGTCAACTGCAATAATATCTGCGAGTCCATCATTGTTTACATCGGCAATATCGTTGCCCATTGCATTTTGAGAAGTATGTTTAAAAATGGGTTTTAGTTTATCGGTAAAACTTCCGTTTTTATTATTCATATAGCAATGATCGCTGCCATAAAAATCGTTGGTAATATAAATATCTTTCCAGCCATCCCTATTCAAATCTGCAATTCCAATGCCAAGGCCATATCCATGATGTTTTATGCCCGCTTCAATTGAAACGTCAGTATAAACAGGGTGTTTAAGAGAATCGTTCCAGTCGTTTCTAAAAAGTTTATCATAGTCGTTTCTAGCCGTATCGCCCCAGTTGTCGTTTACAAATTGTACGGCATCTCTTTGGGCAAGTTTTGTAGTAAGGAGGTACATGTCCAGGTCTCCGTCGTTGTCGTAGTCAAAAAAAGCGGCATGAACCGAGAGGCTGGTATCTGCAAGGTTATAGGCTTCGGCCGACTCTTTAAAACTAGGGATTCCATCTTTATCAATACCTTGATTTATGTATAATAAATTTTTTCTTTCTGCAGTATTTTTTTTAATAGAAGCGCATACATATAAATCATCTAAACCATCTTGGTTAATATCTACAACAGAAGCTGCATTGCACCAGCGTCCTTCTCCAGAAACCCCAGATTGCTCAGTAATATCGGTAAACTTTAAGTTGCCTTTGTTCAGGTATAATTTATTAGAACTGGTGCTGGCGGTAAAGTACAGGTCAGCAAGTCCATCCTTATTAAAATCCCCAACAGCAACACCACCGCCATTGTATAAAAACTCCATATCAATGGGATTAATAGAATCATTTTCAACAATAGTGTTATTAAAATGAATTCCAGAGTGAGAAGGATTGATTTTTTTAAATAATGAATTGGAGTTGTTGCAACCAAATAATGCAAAACATATAAGAGCCAAGGGTAGATAATATTTTGTTTCTAAATTCTTCATATTCATACGTATATAGCAAATCAATCTCATTATAAATGCACTGTTTTTAAGCGTCTCAAGTTAGTAGATAAAATTACAGCCTGAATTTAATATAGCTGCTAATCTAATTATTTTTTGCAGTACAGTACAGCATAGCCGTACGCTGCATGTACAAATTCATAGATCTTTGCGTGATTATTTTTTAAACAGTTGTTACCATGTACAAAACCATATTGTTCACTTTTATTTTAGGTTGCAACCTAGTTTCTGCACAAACAGTAGTACCGTTATATGGAGAAAATATTCCCAATAGTAAGCCCAGCATCAATACTGAAACCACCAAAAAAGAAGCTGGCGGTATATCTATTGTTAGCAATGTTTCTAGGCCAACACTTACGGTTTTTCTTCCAACAAAAGCAAAGGCAAACGGAACGGCGGTAATCATTTGTCCCGGTGGTGGATATTGGATACTAGCTGCCAGTCACGAAGGTACTGACTTAGCAAAAAAACTAAATGAAATGGGTGTGGCCGTATTTGTATTAAAATATAGAATACCCAATGATGCTTGGATGATAAATCGCGAAATAGGTCCTTTACAAGATGCGCAACAGGCTATAAAAATGGTAAGAGAGGATGCCAAAAAATGGGGCATTAAACCCAATAGAATCGGCATCATGGGATTTTCCGCGGGGGGGCATTTAGCAGCCACAGCAGGAACTCATTTTAATGAATCAACCATTCCTAATGCAATAAATACAAGTTTACGTCCCGATTTTTTAGCACTTATTTATCCTGTGATCAGTCTCATTCCACCTATTGGTCATTCCGGATCGGCGGAGCAGCTTTTAGGTAAGGAACCAACTATGGAGAAGCTAAAAACTTATTCAGCCCAACTGCAAGTAACATCTAATACACCGCCCAGTTTTCTAGTACATGCTGGTGATGATGATGGGGTAAGTGTACAAAATAGTATTGTTTTTTACGATTCATTATTGAGTAAAAAAGTACCCGCTGAATTACACTTATACCAAACTGGGGGCCACGGTTTTGGGATGCATATAAAAGGCACCCAAGAGAAGTGGTTGGAGCGTTATATTAACTGGATGGGATTGAATGGATGGCTGAAGAAATAAATAGAAATAATGCCCTGCTATCCTGTGCTGTGCTGATGTGTTTTTTAGCAGGCTAGCAGCTAAGTAAGCATAAAAATAATACTTTAGAGTTTTTAAAACTTGTGTTTGATAAGCGGATAGTGGTGAAAATTAATAATTAAATTGATTGTGGGTCGCTCAATTGATGGTGCGGCAGAAAAAATAAGCATATGAATGAAGCGCTAAAAAAGGAGTTTAACCATGTAAGTTATTTGTGGGATGATAAAGTTGCGGAATCATTTCAAGGAGATGAAGTTGCCTTATTAATTTATAGATCTAATCTATTGGGAAATGATTTGCGCATAACCAATTACGGCGGTGGAAATACCAGCGTAAAAATTACTGCTTTAGATCCGCTCACTGCAAAACCTACAGAAGTAATGTGGATTAAAGGTTCAGGAGGTGATTTGAGTTCTTTAAAAAAATCGGGTCTTGCGGCTTTGTATATGGATCGGTTATTGGCACTAAAAAATGTATACAGAGGGTTGGAATTTGAAGATGAGATGGTTGATTTTTTCAACCATTGTATTTATGATTTAAATTCTAAAGCACCTTCAATTGACACGCCTTTACATGCATTTTTACCATTTAAGCATATAGATCATTTGCATCCAGATGCAGCCATTGCCATAGCGGCGGCAAAAAATGGCAAGCAAATAAATCAGGAATTATTTAATGGAAAAATTGGATGGGTAGACTGGCAGCGTCCGGGTTTTGACTTGGGATTAAAATTGGCCGAATGCTTGGCAGAGAATCCCGGTATCAAAGGCATAATGTTGGGCGGTCATGGCCTCTTTACTTGGGGTGATACTGCTTACGAGAGCTATATTAATACTTTGGAAGTGATTGAGAAATATGCGCTTTATTTGGAGCAATATATTGGCATCACCAAACCAGTATTTGGAGGAGAGCAGTGCGTATCATTGCCAGCCGCTGATAGAAAAAAACAAGCTGTATTATTAGCACCCATATTACGCGGACTCAGTTCTAGCCATCAAAAAATGGTGGGTCACTTTACCGATGATAACAGGGTGCTTGAATTTGTGAACAGCCATGATTTGCAACGATTGGCGGCTATGGGCACCAGTTGCCCCGATCATTTCTTGCGTACTAAAATAGCCCCATTGGTGTTGAATTTTTCACCCGATGAAGACTTAACGAATGCAGCAGTGGTGAAAGAAAAATTAGTTCCTTTGTTCAATCAATATCGAGATAATTATAGTAAATATTATGAAGACCATAAGCATTTTAATAGTCCCGCTATACGAGATGCCAATCCGGTAATAATACTTTACCCAGGTGTGGGGATGTTTTCGTTTGCAAAAGACAAGTCAACAGCAAGAATAGCTGCGGAGTTTTATACCAATGCCATTAATGTAATGAAAGGTGCTGAGGCAGTGAGTGAATATATATCACTGCCCCTGCAAGAAGCATTTAATATAGAATATTGGTTGTTAGAGGAAGCCAAATTACAAAGAATGCCTAAAGCCAAATCGCTTTCAGGTAAAATAGCATTGGTAACGGGAAGTGCTGGTGGAATAGGGAAGTCTATTGCACAAAAACTAGCTGAAGAAGGAGCTTGTATAGTTTTAACAGACCTCAATCAAGAAAGATTACAAGAAGCCAATGCTGAATTGCAAAATAAGTTTGGCAAAGATGCTGTTTTATCGCTTGAATTAGATGTAACCCAGCCCTTGCAAATTAAAGCTGCATTTGCAGCAATAGTACTGGCTTTTGGTGGAATTGATATGGTAGTAAACAATGCGGGTATCTCTATTTCAAAGCCCATAGCAGACACTACTTTAGCAGATTGGGATCTGTTAACAGATATTCTTGTAAAAGGTCAATTTGTAGTGTCGCAAGAAGCTATCAAAATATTTACCCATCAAGGTTTTGATGCCGATATAGTAAATATTGTAAGTAAAAATGCATTGGTAAGTGGACCTAATAATACAGCATACGGCACTGCAAAAGCAGCCCAACTTCACTTGAGCAGGTTAATGGCAGCGGAGTTAGGCTCGGCAAAAATTAGGGTGAATATTGTGAATCCAGATGCGGTAATTCAAGGTAGTAATATTTGGGCAGGAGGATGGGCAGATGGTAGGGCAAAAGCATACGGTATTTCAGTAGATGAATTGCCCAGTTATTATGCCAAAAGAACTTTGTTGAATGAAACCATTCTGCCCGAAGACATCGCCAACGCCGTGTATGCATTTGTAGGCGGATTATTAGGAAAAAGTACGGGCAATGTATTGAATGTAGACGGTGGGGTAGCCGCGGCTTTTGTGCGATAAATAATACCGCTTTACAGTGAATTGCGCTGAATAAAAACGAAGGGATTTTTAATTTTTTCCTTTCTATTTTCTAGAATTAATCGAGCGGCAGTTTCTCCCATTTTTTGGTGATCAGTAGATATTACGGTAATCCCATTTAAGAGAATCTCTTTCAATGGGGTTTCGTTATATGAAATAATACCAATATCGGTTCCTATACTATACCCTAAATTCTGGCAAGATTTTATTAGGTTAACCAAATCGTTTTCTTCAATAACTATATATGCACCTTCTGAATTGATGGGTGTATTTAAATCTATTTCAGGTATTATTTCAAACGGAAATTTAGCGTTTAGGCAGTAGGTTTTAAAGCCCGTTAAAATTTCTTTAGGGTAAGGAATTATTTTAGGAAATACAAGGGTAATTTTTTTGTATTTATTCAAGAGGGGCTTAGCCATTTCTAGTGCCGAATAAATATCGTTTTTAAAATCTTGGTACACCCCCGCATATTTTGAATAAGTATAGGGTAGGTCTTTATCTAAAATAATAAGCTGCTCTCCAGGAATTTTTTTTAAAATGGCGTAAACTTCTTCTTCGTCGTCGTAAAAATGGGGCATCAATACATAATAATCGTATTCGTTTTCAGCATCTAGAATTAGGTCTTCAAGCCTTTTAATATTGAAGTGGTGAATCTTTAAATCTACCACTGCTTTTTCACCCATGGTTTGAACGAATGCATTGTAAACCTGTTTTTTGTAATTGCTTATTTTATTAAAAAGCAAGAGAATGCGATAGGGAGTAGAAATATCGGTTCGGTTGATATAAAAACCTTTTCCTTTTACGGCAATAATCACCCCTTTTTTTCTTAATAAATTATAGGCTTTTTGAACCGTGTCACGAGATAATAAAAATTCGTTGCTGAGCTCATTAATAGAATGAATAGGATCTCCCTTTTTTAATTTCCCAACACTTATGGCATGGGTAATGGCTTGAGCAATCTGTAGGTATTTGGGCATTTTTTTCTCAGCATCAATCTTCAGAATATGCTTCATGGCAGTTAGTTAGTTGAGACCAGTTTGGTAATTAAAGCAACCGATAAATGATACAACTTATCGTAGCCCAAATTTAGGGAAATTTGCCTTCAATATCTTTGAAAAATGACTTTCAAGCACTCTAAAACAGCTTGTTTGGTTCTTTTTTTCAAAAAAAGATAAAAAAAAGTTAATAAATCAGCATAGTGCAGTACGGTGATTGGGAAAAAGCATACTAAGTTTATCCCGTATTTCTAAAACTAACCAATTTTTTAACCAGTTTTCCAATTCAAAACGATTGTTTATGACCCAAACCATTAAGAGGACTTACTCCTTTTTACTAACTTCCACCTTCATGATCTTCATGTTGGGAGTAGTTCCCAGTCTCAGTTTTGCCCAAGCCCCGATTAATATTTCAGGTAGGGTAATAGATGCAGAAACAAATAAACCCATTGCTGGGGTTACTGTGGCTGTTAAAAATTCAAAAATAGCTGCCATCACTAGCGAGAATGGAACTTATTCCATTAAAGCCAGTGTAGGAGCTGTGCTGGTATTTACTTACCAGTCTTTTACTTCGGAAGAGTTAAAAGTGAAATCGGCTACTGAATCGAATGTATCACTTAAAAAAACCAGTGAGAATCTGGGTGAGGTAGTGGTAATTGGATATGGTACTCGTAAAAAAGCCGATCTTACGGGTGCTGTAAGCACTGTAGGAAGTAAAGACATAGAAAAAAGTACAGCAATGACTCCTGAATTAGCTTTACAAGGTAATGCCCCTGGGGTATTTGTTGAATCAGGTGGCGGTGCCCCTGGTGCAAGACCTACCATACGTATAAGAGGGGTAAATACTTTTGGATTTGCTGAGCCTCTATACGTAGTAGATGGATTGCCTATTTTTGAAGGTGGCGCTGGCGTAACCGGTGGAGCTATTGGTGATATTCGCTCTCCTTTAAATATTTTAACCCTTATCAATCCTGCTGATATTGAGAGCATGACTGTACTTAAAGACGCGTCTGCCGCTGCTATTTATGGGGTACGTGCGTCTAATGGGGTAATATTAATTACTACCAAAAAAGGAAAGTCTGGAAAACCTAGGGTTGAAATCACTTCTAGCTATGGGGTACAAAATATTCCTAGGTCAATTGCTACCCTTAATACCCAACAATATTTTACCTTGTTAAGGGAATCTTATGCAGCCAACCCAGATGCTGGAATTAGTTTTGAGCAGCGTTTTGGAGATAGATACAATGCCAGTAGTCCTTTATACATGGCTGATAAGCGTACTTTTGACTGGCAGGATGAGTTGAAAAATAAGAATGCTAGCTTACAAAACTATACCGCTAAATTATCTGGCGGTAATGACAATACTACTTATATGTTCTCTGCGGGGTATTCTAAAACCCAAAGTCCTTTGAAAGCCAATGAATTAGAGCGTTATACATTGTCGTTGAATATTGACTCAAGAGTGTCAAAATACGTACAAGCAGGAATGAATATTCGTATGGCGCAACAAAATGCCGTAGAGAATACGGGTACTGATTTGGGTACTATGATGTCTACCATTCCTTTCCAGCCTATTTATGATATCAACGACCCAACGGGTTATGCCGCAGTAACTTCTGGTAGCTTTACCCCCAACCCTGGATTCGATCCAACTCTGTTAAGTCCTGGAGCACCTTTTAATTTTGTGGGTGGAGCTCCAACTCTAATTTGGGGTCCCCAAACACGTTTTAATGCTTTCGCTCGTCAACAAATTAACAGTACAAAATACGATTTGTTTAATACAATTGCCAATGCATTTATTCAGATTGAGCCAATAACTGGGTTAAAAATAAAAGGTTCTTTGGGCGGTCAATACAC
>JAAFJB010000078.1 GCA_013297995.1 Chitinophagales bacterium
GGCATTATTGGTGCCCGTTACCTTATTCCGTTGGCTGGGAAGTCCCATTCTAAAACATATAGATGCTTTATTAAAATATCCTATGCCAGCCAATATCCGAATAGTTGAAACACCTACTGATATGCGAAATCGCTATTTGGTAATGAAAGAATCAATTGCTAAATAACTACAATACTTCCCCCAACCATTTTCCAAAACTAAGTGCTGGGGTGAGTAACATTCCGCCACAAAATGCGTGTCCGCTGGTTGCGGCGGCTCCAAGTATTTCACCAGCTGCATATAAATTGGTGAAAGCTGGCTGCTCTTTGGAAACTACTTGTAATTGTTCGTTCACTTCAATTCCCCCAAAACTAATCAGTGAATAAGCATATACCAATATGGCATAAAATGGACCGTTTTCAAGGGGATGATCTAGATATGTTCGTCCAAAATCGGTATCCAATTGTTGTTTACAAAATGAATTGTATTGGTGAATAGTTGCAGTAAGTGCTGTAATTGGCAATCCCGTTTTTGTTGCTAGTTCAACTATAGAATCTGCCCGCCAGATGGCTTTTTCTTTTTTACTTTCTGCAATAATTTGGTCGGCATTCCACTGTGGAATTACAGATATGCCATCTCTTAAAGCGTGTTCATTAAAAATAAGCCAGAAGCGGCGATTCGATTGTTCCAATACAATCCGTTCGCGTTCGTCCACATTTAAATCGTATTCATTCATAAAGCGTTCGCCGGCATCATTTACATAAATTTCCCTTTGTTTTCTATCTACGCCATTGCTTACCCGTGCCCATGCATTCCAGAAATTAACGCGACCGCTTCCGGGCTCCAGTTCTATTCCCCCAAGGGTAGAAGAATGTTTTTCAGCACCGCTAAAGATGGCGCCAATAGCTTGTGCAGCAACAATTCCATCACCCGTACTATCTGTATTGGCCGTGCTGATTAATCGGGTAGCACGCTTTGTAACTGTAGTAAAAAAATCGGGATTAGCAGCATATCCACCCGTAGTAAGTATATAATTATGGGCAGTAAGATGCCCTAAGCCATCCCTACCATCTACCAAGATGCTGCTGATCGTATTTTCATTTTTTTCGATAGAAATTAATTTCGTGTTTGCGCGAAAATCAATCAGGCCGGTTGAAATATATTCATTCCATAGCGGTAACAATACCGTTAGAACGGTTTTGCCTGGGGCATTAATAAGGGGACTTACATCGGTAGTACCCAAATAAGTTCTGGGTTTAGTATAAGGTTCGTGACCATAAATAATCAGGGGTGCTTTTTCATGAAAGGGATAGCCGAGATCTTGTAACCAGTTGAGGGTGGCAGGAGCCAGCTCAACCGCTTTGCGCGCAATAATCGGGTTCATGGTATTGCGGCTAATTTTTACAATATCGGCGTAATGTTCTTGGGTAGAATCGTGAATGCCTTTTTCAGATTGCAGCAGCGTATTGGCAGCGCTCAAGTGGCCAGCAGTCAGGTGAAGGGTACCGCCTGGCTGGTCGGCTTTATCAATAATGCAAACTTTTTTTCCTTTGGCCGCGGCACTGATGGCGCAGGTCATGCCAGCCGTTCCGGCACCTATAATGAGTAAATTGGGTAACATAGCGTATCTTGAATGAACAATTCTTGATTTAGTTAATGAAGTTAACTAATTTTAGTAAACATTATGCAAGCATCCATTACTCCATACAAAGCACTGGCCTTACAGGTTGTTACAGAAGCGGTGAATAGTTGCCCCGATTATGCATCTGCGAAAATAAAAATGATGCAGACGATTGAACGGGTAGGGAAGCAAGTAAGTGCTTCTAAAGCGTTTATTGGGTCTGATCTACAATTGGTGGTTTTACCCGAATATTTTCTCACAGGATTTCCCATGGGCGAAACCATAGAACAGTGGCGCAGTAAGGGTTGTATAGATATGGAGGGTGATATATACGATGCTATTAAGTCAATCGCCATCGCCTCGGGTGTTTACCTGAGTGGTAATGTATATGAGCGGGATCCTCATTTCCCAGAACTCTATTTTCAGGCGAGTTTTATCATCAATCCTGAAGGGGAATTGATACTAAGATATAGGCGGCTCAATAGTATGTATGCAGCTACTCCGCACGATGTGCTAAATAAATATACAGCAATATATGGAGCAGAGAGTTTATTTCCAGTAGCAAAAACCCCTATTGGAAATTTGGCTTGCATAGCTTCAGAAGAAATTTTGTATCCTGAAATTGCAAGGTGTATGGCATTAAACGGAGCAGAGGTTTTTTTACACGCAACATCTGAAATAGGCTCACCCATGGCTACTCCAAAAAATACAGCTAAGCTGGCAAGGGCAATAGAGAATATGGCTTATATAGTGAGTGCCAATAGTGCGGGTATGACTGGTTATGCCATACCTGCTGCATCAACAGATGCACATTCTCAGATTGTGAATTATGAAGGGTTAAAATTATGTGAAGCAGGTTATGGAGAGAGTATGGTAGCCAATGCTACCTTACATATAAACGCATTAAGACACCATCGCAACCGTCCTGGCATGGCTAATTATTTATCGAGGTTGCGGATGGAATTGTTTGCACCTTTTTATGCCAATACGGTATATCCTGCCAATACATTGGCCGATAAAACCCCCAATCGAGCGCATTTTATAGACACACAGTTGGGGGTGATACAGGAAGCTAAATTTTTGAAAGATATTGATTCATAAATGAAAATACGAAATCCTCGAACTGGCGAATACGATTACGAAATACCAGATATTTCTGCAGCAGCAGTTACCCTTGCTTGTAATGATTTACGCATGCAGCAGTCCGAGTGGTTTATGGCAGGGGTAGCCAACCGAATAGCGGTATTGCAAGAATGGAAATTATCGGTAGAAGCACACCGGGAAGAACTGGTAGCAGCAGTAAGCGCAGATACCGGTCGCGCTTGGGAAACCAAGCTAGAAGTAGATTTGATAGCATCTTCTATTGATAGATGGTGCCATATTGCAAAATCATTTTTTGAGCCTAATAGTCAAAAAAACAGTTCCATCCCATTTATAAAATTACAACAAACACTGGTGCCTTTTCAATTAGTGGGCGTTATTTCCCCTTGGAATTTCCCCTTACTTTTATCATTGATAGACACCATTCCTGCATTATTGTCGGGCTGTGCAGTTATAGTAAAACCGAGTGAAGTAACCCCGCGTTTTATAGCTGTAATGCAAAGTACCATTGATGCAGTGGGGGGACTAAAAAAGGTGCTCACCTATCTCCCCGGTGATGGAACAGTGGGCGCAGCAATGGTAAACAATTGCGATTTGATTTGTTTTACTGGCAGTACTGCAACCGGAAAGAAAGTGTACGAAGCAGCCAGTAAAAAAATGATTCCTGTATTTTTAGAAATGGGTGGCAAAGATCCTGCTGTGGTATTGGAAGGAGCAGATTTGTCATTGGCGGCAACTGCCATACTTTGGGGAAGTACTGCCAATGCGGGACAAAGCTGTTTAAGCATAGAAAGAATTTATGTGCAGGATACTGTGTACAATGAATTTGTAAAAATATTGGTAGCAAAAGCCAATGATTTATTATTGAATGCAGATGATATAGATTCAGGTCAAATTGGTCCCATTATTTTTGAGAAGCAGGTAAAAATTATTAATGAACAGTTGGCGGATGCCTTGGAGCAGGGTGCAGAAATAGTAACGGGTAGTGAGCAGTGTGAATTAATAAATGGAGGCTACTATTGTAAGCCAACAGTAGTAGTTAACACCACATATAATATGAAATTAATGCAGGAAGAAACATTTGGCCCTATTATGCCCATCATGACTTTCAACACTAAGCAAGAGGCAATAGCATTGGCCAATGGAACTATTTATGGATTAAGTGCTGCAGTATTTGCTGCAACCATAGAAGAAGCCATGGAATTGGGTGAGCATATAGAAGGTGGTGCCATCAGCATTAATGATGCAGCATTAACGGCCATTATGCATGAAGGAGAAAAAAATTCATTTAAGTTGAGTGGTATTGGTGGAACCAGAATGGGCCCATCGGCCATGAAAAGATTTATGCGTCAAAAAGTATTCATCATTAAAGACCAAGCCATTGAAGCACCTTGGAGTAGTAGGTAAACGGTGAACTCAGTTAATAAATGATTTGTTTAATAAAATAGAAAGATGAAAAAGTTAGTATTCAGTTTCACACTATTATTTATTTCTGGCATTTTATTAGCCCAGAAGAACCAGTCATTATTGGCTCGGTTTCAACAATATATTACGGGTGATTTCAACAATAGTGCTCAAGTGGTGGCAGAAATAAAACAGGGTAAACAAATTCATCCATTGGCAATACACGTAAATAGATTGGCGAATGGAAAGGTAAAAAATATGCCGACGGAGCTCAAAGGATTTTTTATTCTAGAAGAAAGCTATTACCTGATAGATGCAAAGCCAATTGATATAAAGCCTTATTTATTTTTATTTGAAGAGAAAGCGGAAGGAATCATTCACCTAACTGCTTATCAATTAACTGGAATAAAAAAAGAGACCATCAGGAATGATAATGCAGCACTAGAATTTGATTATAATTTGTTGGTTCCTTCTCCTACTTTCAAAGGTGCGGATTATACTTGGGATGCTGTTGATAAAACTTTTAATACCGTTTCTCCCAATGAATTGAGTAATGGTATGAAGTTTACACTTACAGAAAAATTAGCCAAAAAACAGTTGAATGTATTGGAACAAGTAGAGAAAGATGGAAAGCTGCTAACAGCCTGGGATACGCCAATTATTTATAAGCGGACTAAATAATTAATTGTTCCTATTGAAGTATCAACATGAATGCTTAGGAATCACAATTCGGCTTACCCAATTATAGCTCATTATTTTGAGGTATTAGATAAATAAAAACTAGGAATCACTTCAGTATCCCTACGCGCCTTAAAAAAGCAATTGCCCCAATACAGGTTTGGCATTTTGTTTTTTTAAAAAGGTGATCTATTTTTTTTCTAACCACTGAAATGGATATTCCCATTTCATCTGCCACCTGTTTCTGCGCTAAATCCTGTGCAAGCAGTTTTACAGCAGTCATTTCTCTTTCGGTAATATTTTCTGCCCAAGGAATGGGTGTATTTTTTATGAGCTCTATATCAGCGGGGGTGAAAACAAAATTATCAGGATAATAATTTTCACCAGCCATAATTCTACGAATGGCTTTATCTAATTCGATGGGGTAGGCTGTTTTAAAAATATAGCCATTAACCCCAAATCGAATCATTGCTTTTACTGCGGCTTCATCTGTGATGGTTGACAGAATTAATAATTTTATACGAGTAAAATGCAATTGCAAATACCTAACAATATCGTAACCTACCAACTCATTGGGCAAACTAATTTCTAAAATTAATAGGTCAGGAATCAGGCCATTTTTAATTATGCTTAAACAGTCGTTTCCATTTTCAGCTTCTGCTGCAATACGGTAACCAGATTTTTTTTCGATGATTTGTTTAACCCCTTTTCTAAACATGGTATTATCATCGCACATCATTATAGATATCATAAAGGATATTTAAAATTTAGAAGATGCGCCATCTATGGGGCAATAGATGTCGATTGCAAAATAGACCTTGCCACTGATATTTGACCATAATCTTTCTCAATTTACGGATTTTTGGTGGGGTATTTTTATCCCCTACCCCCTCTTTTTTACGTCTGAAACCATTTTTTCTAGGATGGCTAGGGTCTAAAATACCCCCAAACATTGTTTGAATTTACTAATTTCAACTCCGAAGTTTATCGAGTCAAATTATGGGTGGTTAAACAGTTGAACCCAAACCTGCTGTTTCCTCCCTTTTAATCAAATTAAAAAAAAACTTATGAAAACTTCCTCCACGCTCAAAATTGTACTTGCATTGTGTTTGATGGTATCAGCCGCTTGCAAGAGAGAATTTCAACAAAATTCAATTCCTCAACCTCCCTTAGAAGCACCAAAACTGCTTAATGAAAAAGAAAAAGAAACCCTTGTTAAATTTCAACATGCTTCCGATGTACTTCAAGGATTATTTTCTGCTGATCAAGAACTAAGAAAAGAATTTAATGGATTTATCCAAGCCAAACTCGCTAAGTCAGGAACAGATGAAGAACTCACTTTTAAAGAAATTTTTCAAGCTAAACCTGTAAATCTTTTAAGTGTTAAGTCTGACTTTCTAGCTAGGTTCCGAAATGCATTTGCCAATACATTTATTAAAAAAAATTATCCAAATGCGGAAAAATACAATAGTGTTAGTTTTAATTCAGTAGAAGATATTGCTGCTTACTACGACCAGCCAAAACTGAATCATCAAATGAAGGCTTCCGAAATTGGAGCTGCGAATGACAATACGCAAAACCGTTCCATTCCCTATGAAATATATTTTCCGTATTCTGAAAATTGGAGTCCAGATGCTTCTATTAGCTACGCTATTACCCATAATCCACTTACTACCGATATATGGAATTATGGAATGTTTTACGATGGTGCAGGTGTTCCTTTGTATGAAGTTACCATAAATGATGATTATGCATTTACTACACCCACTTATATAATCACTTATGATGATGGGTTAAAAATGGAAGATTTTCAAAATGCAGAAATTCCCATTCAAGCTGGCAGATATACCATTAATTTAACTGACGATGATTTCAATCCAACTATTCTAAGGAGAGCTAGGAATAATACCGATCCTACCATTTGTACCAAAGAATTGAGGGTAAAAGATGGCAGGTGGACGCAATTAAACAATGGCTATGGTTTGTTTGAAGGAAAAATTGAATTTGCCGTAGCGGTTACTATGCAAGTGTCTGGCGTAACCATACCGAATGAAAATCCAGCATCCAACCCCATTATTGAAATTAATAGAGCTGCCCATGCTTGGGGTTACCAGAAGATTAAACGGAATAAAGTTAAAAGCATGAGAAAACATGAAAATGAATTTATTTCATTTGGTATTTATGTAAGTCCTTGGTGCAGTGGTCAACCCGATAAAATGATTTTTTTATATGAATACGATAAACCCAATACTTTTAGCGCGAATGCAGCTAAATGGACGGGATTTCTTTCTGCAGCCGTTCTTCTAATTCCTGATCCAGCCGTAAGAACTGCGGCTTCAGTACTCATGAACAATGGATTGGCACCCCTAGTAACTGCATGGTTAGAAGGTACCGCTAAATCTAAAATTGAGCATTATAGTATTCTGGGTAGTGATGCAGTTTGGGCAAACCAAAGAATTCCAACTGCGGGTTCAAGCCCTTCTTTGTTGAATGGATTTAGACCCTACGGCACTAATAATGCCATGATTAGTTTGGTAATTGATTGATGTATTTTTAATAAACTCGTTGCAATAACTGCAACGAGTTTAAATCTATCTATATGAAAATCAAATGCTCCATTACATTGGATTGCTATTTAGTAATTCTGGCGTTTATCCTATTGCCGTTAGTGGCAAAAACTCAATCAAAAAAACTTTCTGAGCAACCCCTACGCTTAGAGGTGTCAGTACAATCGGGTATCTTCTTTGATTTGTTTTATAGCAATATTGCATTTAGTTGGGATGCTTCGGATCTTAATCCATTGAGTTATACTAACGTAAAAGGCAAAAGAGCCCAACTGGGTAAAATGGATCGAATTGAATTAAAATATTTGTTCAATGCCAAATCGGCCATCTCCTTTAATTTCAGCAATGCGCTTTGGAAGGACTTATATGGAACCGGAAACGATCCCTTAGAAGCTTGGACGGAAACCAGAAGATACAATCGAAGGATGCAATTTACAGCCAACTATTATCGAATATTTCCAGTAGGAAAAAAAGCACAATGGTCCATTGCATCAGGTTTTCAGGTTCAGCTAGAAAAAATTTCCTTCCCTTTTTATCGCACAGATGATCCCAATGATCCAACAAGGGTAACATTTTTAAATGCAAGCTCGCGTTTATCATATTTTGAAGATTGGGCCATTCCAATTACAGTGGCTTATCATTGGAAAATTAATAAAAACCTGCATCTAGGGTTTATGTTCAACACCGCCTATACGGCTTATATTGGTGTAGAAAATATTGCTTTAATGGGCAGTATTGCTATTCCTTTTGGAAATCCTATTCCGTTGGTTAGGGTGCGGAGAAACAATAGGCAACCCTAAAATAAAAGAATCTGTAGCATTAAATAAGCTTACATGAATCAATGTTATAGAATTTCAAATGAATAAACCGATATCTATGAAAAAAATCTTGTTACTAGCTGCCTTTAGCTGTTGCTTCCTAACATACTTGTTTTCACAAGTAATTGTAAAAGACAATAGTAGACCAGCCTATAAAAATGCTGTTTTTTTAAAACCATTGAATGGTGTAGATTATTCGCATCCAAGAATATCTATTGGATATGAGTGTATGCTAAAGAAACAACAATTTTTGGCTTTTAATGCTTCTGTATATACTAGGAATTATTATGAATCTAAACAGAATGATTTTTTCCCAGATCTTCGGTTTATGCCTACTCGCGGCATTGCTTTGGATTTTGAGTATAAAAAATTTAAACGAAGATTGTTTTACCATGCAGTATCCTTTACACTAGGCTCCATTATTTACCAAGCAGATAACAATTTCGTAAGGCGCTTAGCGGATGGTTCCTCATCAATAAGAATTAACACTTTTAACGCCAAAAAAAAATGGGCAGAAGTTGCCGCTAAAATTGGATGGAGAACTAGAACCACCGATCGGTTGTTTTTTGATTTTTATGTAGGAATTGGACTAAGGCTAAAATATACTGAGCACTTTGAAACTGCCGCACCAGAAAACTCATATATTGAAAAAGTTCAAAATATATTCTATTTCAGAGATCGACCAGGAACTTTTTTTTCACCAGTTTTAAAAGCGGGAATAGTTGTTGGGATTAAATATTAATGCCTTGCTTTGAAGGTAAAATATTTTATACAAGATTAGTTTTTTAACAGTGCTTCATTCTTCATATTCTGTAAACAAATATCAATAAACTCATTCACGGCTGTTTTCTGTAACTTGGTAAATTTAGAAAGTAGCCTTGCGTTGTATTCGTTTCTTACTGTCTCTATTTTTTCAACCATGATCTCACCAGCATCGGTTAAAGAAAGCCGTTTTCTTCTTTTATCTTGTTTGTCTTCTAACTGCGCAACTAATTTTTTCTTAATAAGTACATTTAGTAAATTGGTAATATTTGCCCTACTTACATTCATAGCTTCTGCCAACTCCTTCGCCATCAATGGCTTTTCATGCGGATTGTCTTTAAAATATAAAATATTAGGGTCTTTTGCCAACAATAACATTACCAGCCATTGCTGTGTTGTAATACCAAAATCCTGCGTTATTGCATCTCCATTGCGCTTCCAAGTTTCTGATAATTTAATAATGTGAAATATAACTGACGCGTTGATATTTTTTTTAATCATGGTTCTTCTTCTTAAGATAAAATGATGCCTTTTTTTGCTCGTTGATTAATTGAATAAGTGGCCACTAGTGAAAAAACAGTGAGTGCCATCATTAAGATAAATGCATTTTCATAACTGCCTCCCGCTTTTCGCATACCACCCAATACGGCCACACCAATTGATGCACATAGCGTATCTACAAAAGATAATAAACCAAGAATAGTTCCGTAGGCAGCCCCACCAAATAAATCTATTATATACAGTTGTATCATGGTGAATGTGCCACTATATCCCAACCCAAAAACAATCGCACAAGGAACTACGAATGCTTTGTTATGAAGACTTAAATATAAAAACAAACAACCCAAGAAAATATTTATTACACTTAGCAGCATTATTTTCTTCACATTGAATTTGTCTCCTAAAAAACCAAATAATAATTTACCCAACAAGCCACAGAAGAAAAATATAGATTGTAATCTTCCGCTTTGCGCTACATCTAACTGCAGATCTACCTGATAATTCCTTTGGTTCTGAATAAATCCACCAATACAAAACCAAAGGGCCGCGGTTACCAAAGCCACCATATAAAATTCCCTAGATGCAAATGCTTTCTTCAATAATGCCTTACTTTCTGCCTTGTCTACTTTTGGTTGCCTACCAATAGTACCAGGTATTCCATCCGCATAACTGTTGAGTTTTGAAGGGTGACTGAATATTAATAATGCAGGTATAAGTATAAGTATGGAACAAAGAATAGATTGATAATGTGCAGCAGTTTGCCAACCAAATTCTTTAATCCACTTGCCTACTAAAGGGGCAAAAATAGCGGGACCAACACTACTGGCCATGAGTAGAATACCAGTGGCTATTCCTTTGTATTTTACAAACCAATTATTAATTACATACATGCTGGTTAATAATCCTACCAGACAAAGAAAAAGTGGATATACAATTACAAACAATTGTATCATTCCAAAGCTGGTTGCATTGGCCATCACAAATAAACCACCTGAAACACCTATGGCTCCTGTTACAATTAATACTTTAGGAGAAAATCGTTCCAATAAATTTCCAACAAATGGCAAGGGAAGTGCAAGCACTAAGTAAAGTGTAGCGGCTAATCCCGTTGCTTTTGCTATGTCTACATTAAAGGCTTTTGCAAATTCAGGTAGGTATAAATTAAATGTATTCAATACAATACCATTACTGGCCATATACATTAAAAACAAACAGGCAAGTACTACCCAACAATAATATTTTTTCATGTGTACAATTTTAATTTGCTTTAGTAAGATAATAAAAATTAATTAACCCAGTTAATCATTTTTATAAATACTTATTGGGATCTATACCGCTTTTATTGTAACCAGTTACCCCATAATACCTTTCACTGCTCCCCCATCTACAGTAATGGTCTGCCCCGTTATATACCTGCTGGCACCACTTAATAGCCACAATGCTAAGCCTGCAAAATCTGCTGCTTCCCCCAATGCGCCTACCGGTATCTGTTGAATAGCAGCAGTACGTACTTCCACAAATGGAATTCCAGTTTGTTCTGCTTTCTTTTTATAAATCCGGTCAATGGCTGGAGTATTATGTGCACCTGGTGCCAAAATATTTAAAGTTACTCCTGACTTTGCAATTTCTTGCGATAATGTTTTTACCATGCCTACTACTGCTACCCTTAATGAATTACTCAGCACCAAATTCTCCATCGGTTGTTTTACCGAAGCGCTCTCTATATAAAGAATTCTACCATAGCCATTTTTAATCATATTCGGCACAAAAGCCTTTGTGATGGCTACTTTCCAACGCAAGATGAGTTGATAGGCCTGATCCCAATCTTCAAGTGTGGTTTCTAAAACCGTTTTTGCTGGTGGCCCTCCTGCATTTACTACCATCCCATGAAGGGTGCGGCTGCCTACCAATTCAATCAGTGATTGTATCAATTCAGGACTACTCAAATCGCCTACTAATACAGTCACTTGCAAGGGTGCGCTCGATTGCAGTTGCAACAGTTGTTCTGTATTTCTGGCAACGGCAATAATATGGGCGCCTTCCTGAATAAGGGCTTCGGCAATGGCTTTTCCTAAACCCGATGTGGCTCCGCCCACAATAAAAAGTTGGTGTTGAAGGGATAGATTCATGTGTTAATATTTATTGATAAGGTTTTACAATTTCTGCGGCCATGGCACTCCATGTATCGGGTTGTTGCATCAGCCAACTCAATATTTCTTTTAAATAGCCGATGCGATAAGGAAGCCCCATAATATAGGGATGCAGGGTTAGTGATATTAGCCGACTACCATAGTTATTTGTCTCGCCTTGTAGTAGCGCATATTGGTCTTTTATTTGTTGAATAAAACTGTCTTCTGTATGGTGGTAATTGGTAATAATTTGGCGATCGCTGATTTCTTGTGATACAGGTATATTTACCAATAACCCGTTTTTGGTCTCCATCGTATAGGGCAAATCATCATTGGCCCAGTCGCCGCAATATTCAATACCCGCAGCAGTAAGTAAATCGGGTGTATTAAAAGATTGAGCATAGGCAGGTGATAGCCATCCTTTTATTTTTTGTTGGGTACTATTTTCGAGCGACTGTATACAGGTGCTTATTTGTAATGCCTCAGTGGCTTCTTCTAACCCGCCATAGTGAAGGGTATCCATATTAATACCATGGGCTATTATTTCGTGCCCGTCTGCTATAATATCTTTTATGAGTATTGGATATCGTTCCGCTACTTCACTATTTACTGCAAAACTTGCTTTTACTCCCAACTGGGTAAATAATTTTAAGAACCGATAAACGCCTACTCTATTGCCATAGTCGCGCGTGGTATAATGTCGGAAGTCGGGGTACGGAGTTACCATACTACCCGGTGCTTTAAAAGGTTTGCCAGAAGGGTTGAGTGGAAAAAATTCTAAAGGTATTACGGTAAGTAAAGCCATTTTTTTTTGCGAAGGCCATTGAATGGGATTGCGCTCAAAAAAATTCACCCATTTATACCGCTCATGATCCATTCCATGGCGGCGCATTGGGTATGCTAAAAATTCAGGATCGAGTGGCATGATGCTAATATTTATTCAAAATAATTTTCATAATAGTAGTCGGCAATTTCAGCGGCAGTGGTTACCCATACATCTTCGTGTGAAGTAATATAGGCCAATGCTTCTTCAAATGCTTTGATGCGATGTGGATGGCCAACCAAGTATGCGTGTAAAGGAATACATAGTACCGTTCCTGATTCAGCTCCTTCTTCATACAATGTATCAAATTGTTTTTTAATCATATCTCCATAATGCCTCGGTGAATGCAGGTATGAATTGTAGCAGATTACATCATTAATCTCTAAAGAATAGGGCATGGAAATAAGCTTGCCTTTTTTTACATGAATGGGTTGTGGTTGATCATCCTGAAATAAATCGCAGGTATATTTAATACCATATTCGGCAATCAAATTGAAGGTTCTTTCGGTATGGGTAAGTGCTGGAGCCAACCAGCCAGCAATGGTTTGTCCCGTTGCCTCTTTTACCGTTTTAAAAGCGTCTTCAATAATGGCGCGTTCTTGGGCTTCATCCATTCCATAACAATAACGGGTATTGTAAATGCCGTGTGAGAAAAACTCCCAGTTTCTATCAACGCAGGCTTGAATAATTTCTGGATGATGTTGGCATAAAGCCACCGATAAAGAAATACTTCCACGCACATCATATTTGTCCATTGCTTCCATCATACGATAATGACCTACTCTATTTCCATAATCGCGCATACTGTATCCGCTGATATCGGGATTGGGTTTGGCCCATGGCGTTCGTTGCGGATTTTTTGGTGGATTGAGTTCATAAAATTCAATATTAGGTGCTACCCAAAAAGCAATACGTGCACCATTTTTCCAAGTAATTTTCCGCCGATTTTTATAAGGCCAGTAATCGTATAATTTAGGATCTGCAAGCATGGATATTATTTTTTCAGGTAATGAATGATCTCTTGTACAGGCAATACATCTGCATATTTTAGTGCCATATCTGTTAGGTTAGCAAAATGATAACTCTCGTGTTTATCCGCC
>JAAFJB010000079.1 GCA_013297995.1 Chitinophagales bacterium
TAAAGTAGTAGATATGCTTTACTTCCCCATTGTTACCAATGCCCACTATCCCAAGTGGGTTCCATTTGTGGGGGGTGATGACTTTGAATTCTTTCGTCCCGTTTTTAATATCGCTGATATGGCCATATCTTCAGGGGTAATAGCTATTTTAATTTTTCAAAATAAATTCCTCAAACCCCAGCCCGAACAAACACACCATACTGTTGAAACCAATACGCTGGTGAACGACAAGACCCAAATTTTTTAAGTATTCCATTTTTGTTTTTTTGTGTAAATGTAGAAACGAATTCCATTTTTGCATTTTTATGCAAATATGGAATTTGATTCCATATTTGCATATATTTGTAGTATGGGTAGAATTATTAAAAGGCATATTTTCAGCGAAGCTGGTTTCAAGCTTACCCAATTTCGGTCGCTCTGTATCACAGGGCCTAGGCAAAGCGGTAAAACTACCCTCAGTAAATTACTTTTTAAAAACAAGCCCTATGTTAATTTTGAAACTCCAGTTGTACAAGCTGAATTTGATTTAAATCCACTTGATTTTTTAAAAAAATTTCCCAATGGTGCCATTTTTGACGAAGTACAACGGGTGCCAATTGTATTTAGGTATTTGCAAGAAATGCTAGACAATAATACAAATCGTGGTCAGTTTATTTTAACTGGGTCTAATAATTTCTTACTGCAAGAGCAAGTATCTCAATCACTTGCTGGTAGGGCGGGTTATTTATCACTATTACCCTTAAGTTATGGGGAATTGAAAGAAAGTGATTTTAATGTTCACAGTGTTGATGAGCTAATTTTAACGGGGGGATATCCTGAAATTTGGAGTGAACAAATTAAACCCGCCAACTGGTTAGAAAGTTATACCCAAACTTATGTGCAACGTGATGTAAGATTGCTGAAAAATATAAACGACCTATCTGCTTTTACTCGATTTCTTTATTTATGTGCCAATAGTGCAGGTCAAATACTGAATAGAGACGAGCTGGCAAGAAATACTAGGGTAGATACTAAAACCATTCAATCTTGGTTAGGATTATTAGAAAGTAGTTACCTACTTTATTTACTTCAACCTTGGTTCAATAATGGGAATAAACGAATAGTTAAAAGTCCAAAACTCTATTTTTATGATACCGGATTACTTTGTTACTTGCTTGGTATTCATTCAAAAGCTGCGTTGAGAAAACATCCACAATATGGCGCCATTTTTGAAAACTGGGTGATTACTGAAATCAAAAAAAATAGACATAATTTAGGTGTTGTTGACCCGCTTTATTATTACAGAGACAGTGCAGGGAATGAAGTTGACCTGGTTTTAGAAAAAAATGGGATGCAGTTTGGGGTAGAAATAAAATCAGGAAAAAAAATAGATTCCGCCTCTTTAAAAGGATTAAATTATTGGCAAAAATATTACCCCCATAGTAACGCTTTGTTAATTTATGGAGGTAATACACATGTTGAAATGAATACTCGCCAATTTGCTTTTCCTTGGAACGAAATAAATCATTTTTAATTTTTTATCTCACCCACCATTTCTGCTGGTACCACCCACTGGTCAAATTCTTCCGCAGTTAAATATCCCAACTTTATGGCCATCTCCTTTAAAGTAGTGCCTTCTTTGTGGGCAGTCTGTGCTATTTCCGCTGCTTTGTAATAACCAATTTTAGTATTCAGTGCGGTTACCAACATCAAGCTATTGTTCACATGATTTTTAATATTGGCTTCTATCGGTTGAATGCCAACCGCACATTTATCATTAAAACTTACACAACCATCCCCAATTAATCGGGCACTGTGTAAAAAATTATAGATCATCACGGGCTTGAATACATTCAACTCAAAATGCCCCATTGACCCACCAATATTAATGGCAACATCATTGCCCATTACTTGCGCTGCTATCATTGTTAAGGCCTCACACTGTGTGGGGTTTACCTTGCCAGGCATAATTGAAGAACCAGGTTCATTATCTGGAATAAATAATTCACCAATACCACTGCGTGGCCCTGAACTCAACATGCGAATATCATTGGCAATTTTCATGAGACTTACCGCCACTGTTTTTAATGCACCATGTGCTTCTACAATGGCATCATGTGCCGCCAACGCTTCAAATTTATTTTCTGCTGTAACAAAGGGTAGGTCAGTTAAATCAGCAATATATTTAGCCACATTCACATCGTATCCTTTGGGGGTATTGATGCCCGTACCCACCGCAGTACCACCCAAAGCCAGCTCACTTAAATGCGATAAGGTATTTCTAATGGCTTTTAGTGCATGATTGAGCTGCGATACATAACCACTTATTTCTTGACCCACAGTAAGTGGTGTTGCATCCATAAAATGGGTGCGACCTATTTTTACAACTTGCATAAAAGCCTTACTCTTTTCAGTAAGGGTATCGCGTAATTTTTCAATACCGGGAATGGTAGTCTCCAATAAAATTTTATAAGCCGCAATATGCATGGCGGTGGGGAAAGTATCATTAGAAGATTGCGATTTGTTTACATCATCATTGGGATGCAACACTTTTTCTTTATCGCCCAACAATCCCCCTTTTAATACATGCGCACGGTAGGCAATTACTTCATTCACATTCATATTGCTCTGTGTGCCACTACCCGTTTGCCATACCACTAAAGGAAACTGGTCCGTTAATTTGCCAGCCAATATTTCATCACAAACAATAGCAATTAAATCAGCTTTTTCTGTAGATAAAATACCTGCGTCTCTATTAGTGAGGGCTGCCGCTTTTTTTAAATAAGCAAATGCCTGAATAATTTCTTTGGGCATTTTATTGATGTCCTGCGCAATTTGAAAATTCTCTATACTGCGTTGTGTTTGCGCGCCCCAATACACGTGGGCAGGCACTTTCACTTCACCCATGGTGTCTTTTTCTATTCTGTATTCCATATACTTTTATTTTATTTTGCTTTAAAATTTGCTTTTCTTTTTTCTAAAAATGCAGTAGTGCCCTCTATCTTATCTGTTGTACCAAAGCAATCCCCAAATGCAGCTATTTCTACCTCATAACCGTTTAGGGTTTCATTGTACACGGCATTGGCAGCTTTAATGCAAGCGGCAACAGCAAGGGGTGCTTTACTATTTATTAGGGTTAATACCTCAATTGCTTTTGCAATTAATTCTTCGGGCTTAACTATATTATTTACCAGTCCATATTGCAAGGCAGTAGCTGCATCAATCATGGCCCCGCTCATTAATAATTCTAAGGCTCTTCCCTTGCCAATAAGTTGTACCAATCTTTGTGTGCCGCCATAGCCAGGAATCAATCCTAGGTTCACTTCGGGCTGACCGAATTTGGCATTTTCAGCCGCTATTCTAAAGTGGCAGCTCATGGCCAGTTCGCAACCGCCACCCAACGCAAATCCGTTTACACAGGCAACAATAGGTTTGGGGCAATTTTCTATTTTAAAGAAAAGTTGCTGTCCCGTCTTTGCCAATTCCATACCCTCTGTTACCGAAGCACCAACAAATTCACTGATATCTGCACCTGCCACAAATGCTTTGGAACCCGCACCCGTAATGATGGCCGATTGAATGGCTTTATTTTGGTATACTTCATCCATAGCCACATTTAAATCATGCATCACTTGTTTATTCAGTGCGTTTAATTTATCGGCTCGGTTGATGGTGATGGTAAAAATGCCTTGATCTAAATGGGTAGTAATGGTTTGCAATAACATGGTAAGCTATTTGCGCAAAGATACTGTTCCGCTGAGTAAAGAAGGCCTGCCCAGTGCTATTTTTATTTTCGCTTTTATTCATTCATATTTGCTATTGCTATGGATTTATTTGAAGCAATTATAAAGCGGAGAGACACCCGGCATTTCACCAGTGAGGAAGTACCATCTTCGGTAATAGATATTTGTTTGCAAGCCGCAAAAAATGCCCCTTCGGTGGGGTTAACAGAACCTGCTCGTTTTTTATTTGTAAACGACGCAGCTACCAAGCAAAAAATACATGAAATTTTTGAAGCCGAAAACCAAAAAGCAGCAGATAAAATCACTGATCTAGCGCGCAAAGAAGCATACAATAACCTTAAGCTACAAGGTATCATGGAAGCCCCGCTGGGCATGATAGTTTGCAGTGATTACTCCACCATTAAAGCCGATACAATTGGCGTTCAAACTATGGCAGAAGCACTCGATTGGAGTGTTTGCTGTTCTATACAAAATTTTTGGTTGGCACTTACCTCACAAGGCTTTAGTATGGGCTGGGTAAGTATTTTGGATGTTAAAAAATTAAAAGAAACCATTTATATCCCCGATCATTATAAGCCACTGGGTTATTTTTGTATCGGTAGGCCAGCTACCAATTACAATAATATGCCGATGCTGAAACAGCAGGGGTGGACCAACACCCGTTAAAATTCATTACGCGCTGCTTCAATGGCTTTAGCTACTACTCCTTACCTTTACCTTTCTATGGCTGTAGCAGAAAAGAAAAAAGTATTCAATTTTAGCTTGTTAAAGCGTGTGTTTTTTTTTGTAAAACCCTATTCCAATTATTTCTATATCAGCTTGATACTGGCAATTTTAATGGCTTTTGCTGCACCCATTCGTCCCTATCTGATACAGTTGACGGTGAATACTGCCATTGGAAAAAATACTGCGGTACCCCACTGGGTAAATGCAGTACTTTTTGGTACAGACCTTTCCAATATCACTCGGTTTATTATTGCCGTAACCCTTTTTCAAGTGGTCTTTCTTTTTCTAGAGACTACCATACGATTTTTATTCTCTTTTATAACGGCCTTGGTAGGTCAGTACGTAGTAAAAGATTTAAGGGTAACGGTGTACAAGAAAGTATTGGGGCTCAATCTGAGGCAATTCGATCAAACCCCAATTGGTACACTTACTACCAGAACCATTAATGATATTGAGAGCATCAATGATATTTTTTCCGATGGATTAATTCCCATCGTGGCCGATTTGTTAACCATTATTATAACATTAATCACCATGTTTTGGATGGATTGGAAGTTAACATTAATCAGTCTTGCTCCCTTCCCCATTATGATTGTTGCTACCTATTATTTTAAAGAAAGTGTGAATCAGCAATTTATAAAAGTACGAAATGCGGTTGCGGCACTGAATGCCTTTGTGCAAGAGCATATAACGGGAATGCAGGTAGTACAAGCATTTGCTGCGGAGGAGAAAGAATATGGAGCTTTCAAAAAAATTAATGAGCAACACCGCAATGCCAATATCAAAGCCATTTTTGCGTATTCGGTTTTTTTTCCAGTAGTAGAAGTGGTACTGGCGGTAAGTACTGGTATTCTGGTTTGGTGGATAGCCGATCGTTCATTGGATGCGGGTATATTGGTAGCATTTATACTTTATTTGAACCAAATATTTCGTCCCCTACGAGTAATTGCCGACAAGTTTAATGTATTACAAATGGGTATGATTGCAGCCGAAAGGGTGTTTAAAGTGTTGGATAATACCGATGAATTACCCCCTACTGCAAAGGATGCGTATAGGCCTACTCATATAAAGGGCGATATTGAGTTTAAAAATGTAAGGTTTGGTTATACTGAAAATAAGGCGGTTTTAAAGGGACTGAATTTTTCTATTGCAGCCGGTGAAACAGTGGCATTGGTAGGCCATACTGGCAGTGGCAAGACCTCTATTATTAGTTTACTCAACCGTTTGTACCAAATTCAGGAAGGCAGTATAATGGTAGATGGCATTGATATAAATCGGTATGATATTGATTTATTGCGGAAGGGGATAGGGGTGGTATTGCAAGATGTATTTTTATTTTCGGGCTCGGTAATGGATAATATTACGCTAAGAAATCCGGCCATAGGGGAAGCGCAAGTAATAGCAGCAGCCAAGATGATTGGGGTACACGATTTTATTATGCAATTGCCAGGCGGCTATCAGTATAATGTAATGGAAAGGGGCAGTACGCTTAGCTTGGGGCAGCGTCAACTGATTTCATTTATTCGCGCTTTACTGTACAATCCTGCGATACTTATTTTAGATGAAGCTACTTCCTCTATAGACACCGAAAGTGAATTATTAATAGAAAAAGCCATTGATACCCTAATTGAGGGAAGAACTTCCATTGTGATAGCCCATCGACTGAGTACTATTAGAAAAGCCGATAAAATTATGGTGTTAGACAAGGGAGAATTGAAAGAAATGGGAACCCACCAGCAGCTCATAAAAACAAATGGTTATTATGCCAAATTACACGAGATGCAGTCCACCTCAACCATCTTTTTTTAGGAAATCCTTGTATGTGGCGGCAATTTTACCCCCCTTACCCTTATCTTTGCCGCAAATTTAGAGATGGGTATGGCCTCAAAAAGCATAAAATCTTTACTGGTAGTGACTTTCAGCTTTTTTATTCTGCTGTTTTCAAACCATATACACGCATCCGAACATCCACAGCCTGAACAGGCAAATACAGAAGGGCATGCGAAAGGCGACTTTAATGTTACTGAAACAATTCTAGAACATATAAAAGATGATCATAGCTGGCATTTAGGGGGGCATTTATCCCTGCCTCTACCCGTTATTTTATACACCGAAAAAGGGCTAGAAGTTTTTTCTTCTGCTCATTTGGTAGATGAACACCATGCGCCAGCTGTATATGCAGGTAATTTTAATTATAAATTGGTAGAAGGGAAAATTAAAATCTTGGGTGAGGATGGGAGTATCAATACTCTAGCAAGTGCTAAACTTTGGGATATTTCTATTACCAAAAATGTAGCAGCATTATTTCTTACTGTATTTATTTTATTGCTGGTATTTTTAAAAGTGGCAGTTGCATATAAAAATACGGGTGTTAAGAATGCACCCAAAGGCTTACAGTCTTTCATGGAGCCTATCATTTTATTTGTTCGCGATGAAATAGCCAAAACCAATATTGGTCACAAGTATGAACGCTATATGCCTTTCTTGCTTACCATTTTCTTTTTAATATTGATTAATAATTTCTTAGGGCTGGTTCCTTTTTTTCCCGGTGGTGCAAATGTGAGTGGTAATATTGCTTTCACTATGACGCTTGCCGTTTGCGTATTTGTAGTAGTGAATTTGAGTGCCAATAAAAACTACTGGCAGCATATTTTTTGGATGCCTGGAATGCACTGGAGTATGAAATTGTTTTTAGCACCCATTGAATTAATTGGGGTGTTTACAAAACCTATTTCACTCATGATTCGATTGTTTGCAAATATAACTGCAGGGCATATTTTAGTATTGAGTTTGATTTGTTTGATTTTCATATTTAAAACAGTGGTAGCTTCTGCTATTGCTGTTCCATTTGCGGTATTTATTGGTTTAATTGAATTGCTTGTGGCATTTTTGCAAGCGTATATTTTTACCATGTTGAGTGCTATGTATATTGGAATGGCTATTGAAGAGCACCACCATGAAACAGCACATCATTAATTTTTTTAATCACAATAAAAACCAAATAAAATGGTAGTAGGAAGTGTTGCCGCAATCGGCGCAGGTTTAGCTGCAATCGGTGCTGGAATTGGTATCGGTCAAATTGGTAAGGGTGCAGTAGAAGGTATTGCCCGTCAACCAGAAGCTGCTAATGAAATTCGTTCAAACATGATTGTTGCTGCCGCATTCGTTGAGGCAGTTGCCTTGTTTGCAGTGGTTGTTGCCCTATTGGGTAATGGCGGTTAATTTACCAAGCAATTTATATGGATCCCATGCAAAGGGCGGAAGGATCCATATTAGTTTAATTTTTAGTTTTACTTTTTATAAATATTTTATATGTTGTTAGAAATCAATCCGCTGGTACTACCTGATATAGGTCTTGTATTTTGGAATACAATTGCATTTCTTATCCTCCTCATCGTGCTAGGTAAATTTGCATGGAAGCCCATATTAAAGTCTATCAGTGAAAGAGAAACTGGAATAGCCGACGCCATTGCTTCTGCGGAGAAGGTGAAAGCGGAAATGGCTGGCTTGGTGAATGAGAATGAAGCTATGATGGCCAAAGCCCGTGAAGAAAGGTCGCTGATGATTAAAGAAGCCAAGGAAGCTTCTGATAAAATGATTGCCGCAGCTAAAGACAAAGCCAAATCGGAATACGACCGTATTGTTGCCGAAGCACAGCAGGCGATTGTGCAACAAAAGAACGCTGCACTTACTGATGTTAAGAACCAAGTGGGTTCATTGGTAATTGAAGTAGCTACCAAAGTATTGGGCAGGGAATTGTCTAATAAAGCGGACCAAGAAAACTATATTCAACAATTAGCCGAAGCTGTTAAATTGAACTAATACATGCGCAATCAAAGATTAGCAGATCGTTATGCCAAAAGCTTAGTTGATTTTTCTATTGAAAAAAATCAACTGGACGCAGTGCGTGCTGATATGCAATATGTACAAGCACTTTGTAAGGCAAGCAAAGATTTTGTAAACGTATTAAGGAGTCCCGTTATTAAAGCCGATCAAAAAGAAAAAATATTGCAAGCGGTTACTGCTGGTAAAGTTTCTGAGATTGCTGCAGCATTTAACACCTTATTGGTTAAGAAAGGTAGAGAGATGGATCTTCCAGAAATTGCAACTGCTTTTATCAGTCAATACAATACACTTAAAGGCATACACTGTGTAAAATTAACTACGGCTATTCCTATTTCTGAGGAGTTAAAAAAATCTATTCAATCTAAAGTACAAGCCGCTAATAGTTTTGGTACTATTGAATTAGAAACAGCTATTAATGAAAAATTGATCGGAGGCTTTGTGCTAGATTTTGATCATAAACAAGTGGATGCAAGTGTAGCACGTGATCTACGTGAAATTAAAAAGCAGTTCCAGCAAAATCATTATATACCCAGCATTTGATAATCAATACAAATACAAACATTTCTAAAAGTATAAAAAATGGTAGATATTAAACCGGATGAAATATCAGCGATACTGAGACAACAACTCAGCAATTTCAACACTTCTGCTGACTTAGAAGAAGTGGGCACCGTTTTACAAGTGGGTGATGGTATTGCCCGCGTTTATGGATTAAACGGCGTGAGAAGTGGTGAGTTGGTGGTATTTGAAAATGGCGTGAAAGCCATTGCATTGAATTTAGAAGAAGACAATGTAGGTGTGGTATTGATGGGCGAAAGTGGTACCATTAAAGAAGGTGATACTGTAAAAAGAACGGGACAAATTGCTTCTATTAAAGTAGGAGAAGGTGTTGTTGGTAGGGTTATCAATACACTGGGAGAACCCATCGATGGAAAGGGACCTATTCAAGGTGAATTATATGAAATGCCCTTGGAGCGCAAAGCGCCAGGTGTAATTTATCGGGAGCCGGTAAAAGAACCATTACAAACAGGTATCAAAGCCATTGATGCAATGATTCCTGTGGGTCGTGGCCAGCGTGAGTTGGTAATTGGAGATCGCCAGACGGGTAAAACTGCTATCTGTGTGGATACCATCATCAACCAAAAAGAATTTTACGATGCAGGAAAACCTGTTTATTGTATATATGTAGCCATCGGACAAAAAGCGTCTACCGTTGCGGGTGTTATGAAGACCTTAGAAGACAATGGTGCTATGGCTTTCACCACTATTGTTTGTGCTTCTGCCTCTGATCCTGCTCCCTTGCAGTTCTATGCTCCATTTGCGGGTGCTGCAATTGGTGAATTCTTTAGAGATACGGGTCGCCCTGCCCTGATTGTATTTGATGATTTATCAAAACAAGCAGTAGCCTACCGTGAGGTTTCTTTGTTGTTGAGAAGACCTCCAGGCCGTGAAGCCTATCCTGGTGATGTGTTTTATTTGCACAGTCGTTTATTGGAAAGAGCTGCTAAAGTAATTGCCAATGATGAGGTTGCAAAGAATATGAATGATTTGCCCGCATCTATCAAACATTTGGTGAAAGGGGGTGGATCACTAACGGCATTGCCGATTATTGAAACCCAGGCTGGTGACGTATCTGCTTATATTCCAACGAACGTAATTTCTATTACGGATGGTCAAATTTTCTTAGAAGGAAACCTGTTTAATGCTGGTATTCGTCCCGCTATTAACGTAGGTATTTCTGTTAGTCGCGTAGGTGGTAATGCCCAGATTAAGTCCATGAAAAAAGTGTCGGGTACTTTAAAACTAGACCAAGCACTGTACCGAGAATTAGAGGCATTCTCTAAGTTTGGGGGTGATTTAGACGCAGCAACCAAGTCGGTAATTGACAAAGGTGCTCGCAACGTAGAGATTCTAAAACAAGCACAATACACGCCTTTCTCCGTAGAAAAGCAAGTGGCCATTATTTATTTAGGAACACAGGGCTTGCTTAAGGAAGTAGCGGTAAAGAAAGTAAAAGAATTTGAAGCCCATTTCTTATTGGAAATGGAAAATAAATTCCCCGATGTATTGGCAGAATTTAAGAAAGGAAATTTACCAGAAGAAGGCATTAAAAAAATGACTGAAATGGCAAAGACACTTGCTGTGCAGTACAAATAAATTTAATTTATAACAAACAATACGGCCCCCTCTGGTTTACAGAGGGGGTTTTTTTGTGAAGGAAAGAATATTTATACAATAATTTGGTTTATAAAATAAACTACTCTATGTTTGTGTGATCAAAGCAATTCGTATGAAGTTTATAGTCGTTTTTTTAAGCAGTATCATCTTAGCAGCCTCAGTGAACGCTCAGGTTAGGGTTATGGGTTCGGTGAAAGACAATCGGGGTAGAATTTTGGCTGGTGCCAGCATCACCTTAAAAGGCACTTATGATGGAGCCACTTCCGATTCTGTGGGTCGCTTTTCTTTTAAGACTTTTGAAAAAGGTAGTTTTCTATTAGTGGCGAATAATATCGGCAACAAAATTGTTGAAATGCCCATCACCATTGCTGGCGATACGGTGAAAGTAGATTTCTCCTTAAAAGAAGAAATCAATGAATTAAAAGCTGTAGTTATAACTGCGGGTTCTTACGAAGCCAGCGATAAGAAAAAAGGAACGGTGTTAAAAGCCTTAGATATTGTTACTACTGCGGGAGCAAATGCCGATATCTCTGCCACCATTCAAACACTGCCTGGTGCGCAAAAAGTAGGAGAACAAGAAGGGTTGTTCATTAGAGGTGGCAGTGCAGAAGAAGCTAAGATTATTATTGATGGCACAGTGGTAAATAATTTTTTCTTTAGCTCTGTTCCAGGTATATCACAGAGGGGTAGATTCTCTCCATTTTTGTTCAGCGGCACCGCTTTCAGCAGCGGTGGTTATTCAGCCGTTTATGGCCAAGCCCTTAGTAGTATTTTAAGTTTAGAAAGTATTGATATACCAGACAGAAGTGAAGTACAGATTGGACTCTCACCTATTTTTCTAAGTGCTGGTCTACAACAGGTTTCAAAAGATAAAAGAAAAAGTTATGGCTTTAGTTATAACTGGGTAAACCTTACGCTTTATCAAAAATTGGTACCACAAGCTCCCGACTTTTTTAGGGCGCCCGATTTTCATACTGCCGATGCAAATTTTAGAATCAAGACCAAGAAAAATGGGATGTTTAAAATCTATGCTTATTTTAATGCAGGCGATTTAGCCGTTCGCACTCCCTCATTGGATAGTATTGGATTGAAAAATGCTTTCTCGCTCAACAACCAAAATTTATTTACCAATATTAGTTACCGTCAATTTTTAGGAAGGGGATGGAAAATAAATACCGTTGCAAGCATCAGTTATAACAGAGATAAAATAGGCAGCGAAATACAGAATCAACAAAACCAAAAAGCGGGAACCACAACTATTCCTTCCATTGATAATGCATCTTTTAATATCAATGCACGCCAGTGGATGGTTCAGGCTAGGGTTGTATTAGATAAAAAATTTGGGGCGTTGAATACGTTGAGATTTGGTACTGAACTCTGGAACAACAGTGATAGCAGTACTTACAGCGCTGCATTTGGAATATTCCCTTCTCAGGTAAATGATTTTTACCAAGCTGTTTTTTCAGAGAGTGATTTGTATATCACCAACGATATTGCTTTTCGTCCCGGCATTAGAATAGAGCACAGTGGCTTGCTGAATAAATGGAATATAGCACCTAGGGCGGCACTCTCTTATAAGTTGAGTAAATACAGTCAACTTACCGCCGACTATGGTATGTTCTATCAAACGCCAGAGCGCAGGTTTCTGAGCAATAATGCCAACTTCGATTTTCTTCGTGCCGATCACTATATACTTACCTATCAACATATATCTTCTAATTATACTTTTCGTACACAAATATTTTATAAAGATTATATAAGCTTACTTAAAACCGATGGTAGAATTACCAATGCCATCAGCAATAATGGTGGGGGGTATGCAAAAGGAATTGAAGTGTTTTGGAGAGATCGTAAAACCTTTAAAAACTTTGATTATTGGATCAGCTATTCTTACCTCGATACCAAAAGAGATTACAATAATTATCCCATCATCGCACAACCCACTTTTGCAGCCAATCACAGCGGTAGTATTGTGTTGAAGAAATTCTGGGTGAAAAAAATGTTTGGGGTAAACTGGAGCTGGAATTGGAGTACAGGAAGGCCTTTTTACAATCCAAATAAACCGGCTACTGAATTTTTGTCGGACAGAACCATTGGATTCAGCAGTAATAATTTCAGCTTAAATTGGTTGCCTAAAATTGGAAAATCAAATACGGTAGTAGTATTAGGCATTAATAATGTGTTCAATGAGTTACAAATTTTTGGATACAATTACAGCAATCGATTGAGGGATAATAACAACCAATTAATTCGTGCTGAAGTGAATCCTCCAGCCCCAAGAAACTTTTTTCTAGGCATATTTATGAGCTGGGGTGTTGATAGAACACAACAGAATATCAATGGGAATTTGTAGATAGAAGGTAGACGGCTTTTAAAAATAGTTAACCAGTAAATGTAAACAATATGCAAAATGATCAACAACGCGATGAAAGACTCTGGAAATTGGCCAAAGAAAGGGTGGCATTCAAATGGAGTTTTGCCAGCTATATTTTCGTAAATA
>JAAFJB010000008.1 GCA_013297995.1 Chitinophagales bacterium
CCCGATGCATCGGTTTCAGTAACACTTCCATAATTCAAGTATTTAATGCCTGCACCAATTAAAAAATCTAACTTAGAATTATAAATAGCTGTAGTAGCATTTAAGTTTCTAATGCCAGCTAAAAAGCTATTAAAAGAACTACTAATTTGCCCATGCATTGATTTACGCAAAAGAGAGGGATTCTGAAAAGCCATGCCTACATCATTTGCATGATTGCTAATATTAATACCTCCCAAGGCAGAAAGCTGTGCAGTATTAGGTTGATTAATAAACCCAAATGCCGCATTCCCTCCGAGCGTTTGCGCTGATACATTTTCTGTGAAAAGTACTACACAAGTGATCCAAAAAAAAATGCGGCACTTCATATCCGTTAAAGATAATTACAATTCTATAACTCCTGTTATAATCAACTATGCCAAAGCGTAATCAATAACTTGTTGCATGGTTTTTACATACTGAAAGTGCATCCCTTTGATAAATGTTTTATCTATTTCGTCCACATCTTTTTGATTTAGGTAGCACAGAACTATTTCTTTCAATCCCGCACGTTTTGCTGCCAATACTTTTTCTTTTATTCCTCCTACGGGCAGTACTTGTCCCCTCAAAGTAATTTCTCCTGTCATTGCCAAAAATGACTTTACTTTTCTTCCGGTAAATGCAGACGTGAGTGAGGTAAGCATAGTAATACCTGCACTAGGGCCATCTTTAGGCACTGCCCCTTCGGGCACATGTATATGAATATTTTTGGTTTTAAAAAGTTCTTGATCTACCCCTAATTTTTTTGCGTTGGCTTGTATATAGCTCAATGCAGTGGTTGCGCTTTCCTTCATTACATTTCCCAAATTCCCTGTTAATTTAAGCTCACTGCCCTTGCCTTCGCTGATACTTGTTTCAATAAAAAGTATGTCTCCACCCACATAAGTCCACGCCAATCCCACCACTACTCCAGGCATATTGGCTGTTTTATATATTTCATTGCTATAACGAGGGTGGCCCAGTATTTTTTCTATATCAGGGGCAGTAACTTGCAACTTGACTTTATTCTTGGTTGCCATTTCTTTAGCTTGGTAACGCATAATTGAAGCCAGTTGCCGATCTAATTCCCGCACGCCGCTTTCACGGGTATAATGCTCCACTACTTTTTCAAGTACTTTATCGTTGATTTTGAAATTAATTTTACCCAGCCCATGGGCTTCTTTTTGTTTGGGTATTAAGTGTCGCTTTGCAATTTCCATTTTCTCTTCTACGGCATAACCGCTGAGGTCAATAATCTCCAGCCGATCTCTCAATGCGGGTTGGATATTCTGTAAATTATTAGCTGTAGCTATGAATAATACTTTACTAAGATCGTATTCCAACTCTAGGTAATTATCATAAAAAGTATGGTTTTGTTCTGGATCCAATACTTCCAGCAATGCAGAGGAGGGATCACCACGATGGTCGCTACCGATCTTATCAATTTCGTCTAAAATCATAACGGGATTTGACGACTTACACTTCCTTATATTCTGTAAAATTCTACCCGGCATGGCACCGATATAGGTTTTTCTATGCCCCCTTATTTCGCTTTCATCATGCAAACCACCCAAGCTTAGCCTTACATGTTTTCTACCTATTGCGTGTGCAATGGATTTACCCAACGAAGTTTTGCCAATACCTGGAGGCCCCAAGAAGCAGAGGATGGGACTTTTCATATCTCCCTTTAACTTCAAAACAGCGAGGTATTCTAAGATACGGCTTTTAATTTTACCCATGCCATAATGATCTGTATCTAATACTTTTTTAGCATTATGCAAGTCATAATTGTCTGCCGTATAATCTTCCCAAGGTAGATCCAGCATTAAATCTAGGTGGTTGTATACCACTGAATAATCTGGCGTGGATGCGTGCATCCGTTCTAATTTTTGTATGCCTGTATTAAAAGCATTTTTAGCAGTTTCAGGCCATTTCTTTCCTTCTGCTTTTTTCTTCATTTCAGCAATCTCACGTTCATTGGTATCACCCCCCAATTCTTCCTTGATGCTTTTTAGTTGTTGCTGCAGAAAATAATCGCGCTGTTGCTTATCTAGTTCTGTTCTTGTTTTATTGGTTACCTTATCTTTTAATTCAGCGAACTGCAATTCGCGTTGTAGTATTTGTATAAGTCGTATAGAACGGTCATTGATATCATTAATCTCAAGTAGAGATTGTTTTTCTTGTAAGTCGCTGTTAAGATTACTACTTACAAAGTTGATAAGAAAAGCTGGGTTCTCAATATTTTTTAAGATGATGGAAGCTTCTGTAGGCAGATTGGGCGAGAGATGAATGATTTGTGTTGCTAAATCTTTAATGGTACTTACATAAGCCTTAAAATCTTCTGTATCAGGTGCTTCCGCTTCAGTGAACAGATTAATACTCGCTTTAAAATAGGGATCATCGCTTAACATCTCCAACCATTCAAAACGTTTTTTCCCTTGAATAATTATGGTTGTGCCTCCATCGGGCATTTTAATTAATTTCACAATTTTGGCAACGGTACCAATCCTGCAAAGGTCTTTGGGTTCTGGTTCTTCAATATTGGCATCTTTTTGCGCCAGTACCCCAATTAATTTATCGGCTTTATACACATCACTCACTGCTTTAATACTTTTGTCTCTCCCCACAGTAATGGGCAATACCACACCCGGAAATAGAACTGTGTTTCGCAGTGGCAAAACGGTTAATTCAGTTGGAATAACCAATCCATTATCTGCGTCTTCATCCTGTTCATTCATAGGAATAATCGGCATAAAATCTGAGTCGTCTTCGGTTCTAAACATTATTTTACTTTTCTCCATAAAGGTTTTATTGGTCAAAATGTCATCTCAATTGCTCAACATTCAATATAATATCTACCAAAATAAGTAGGCAATATTAATGCCATTGGCAGGAATGAGCACTAGAGGTACAATGTGGCACAAAAAAGTCCTCTCAAATTTGAGAGGACTTTTTATGAGTAATATAAAGTAACGAGTACTTGAAATTACATTTTAGCTTTAGCAGAATCAACTACAGCAGCAGCAGAATCAACTACGGCAGCAGCAGAATCCAATACTGGAGCAACAGCAGAATCTACAGCAGCAGCAGCACTGTCAGCAGCAGCTTCAACTTTTTCGGCGGTGTTACATGCAGTCATTAAACCTGCAACAGCTAGAATTGCGAATAATTTTTTCATTGTACTTGTTTTTTTTTAAATTTTTTATTATTTGCGAATATAGTAAGCGAAACTAAATTTACCAATTTTTTCAGCTATTTTATTTTTTCCTAAAAAATATACGAATGGGCACCCCAGTGAAATTGAAGTTGGCTCTTAGCTGATTTTCTAAATAATTTCTATATGGCATTTTAACATCGTCTGGAAAATTGGTAAAAAATGCAAAGGAAGGAACATGCGTAGGCAATTGAGTAACAAATTTAATTTTAATTGAATGCCCGCGAACTACAGGCGCGTGGTAATTGGCAACTGCTTTTAACATCACTTCATTTAAGACCGAAGTAGCTACCCTTCTGCACTTATTCTCATACACTTGCAAACCCAATTCTATTGCTTTTAGAATTCTTGTTTTCTCTTTCACTGAAATAAAAAGGATAGGAACATCGTTAAATGGCGCCATTTTTTGACGCAATACTTTTTCATAATCCCTAGCAGTATTGGTTTCTTTTTCAACCAGATCCCATTTATTCACCAGCACAACAATTCCTTTGCCTTTGCGAGCAGCTAAGCTAAAAATGGTAATATCCTGCGCTGTAATCCCTTTATCTGCATCCAGCACTAAGAGGCAAATATCTGCTTCATCCATTGCTTTAATAGCTCTTATGATGGAATAAAATTCTAGGTCGTCTTTTTCTTTGCTTTTTTTACGGATACCAGCCGTATCAATCAGCATAAACTCTTTTTGAAATAAGTTATAATGGGTGTGAATTGAATCTCGGGTAGTACCTGCAACGCTGCTCACAATGGTTCTTTCTTCACCAATTAATGCATTTAGTAAAGATGATTTTCCTACATTGGGCTGACCAATGATGGCAAATTTAGGGAGCGCATTTTCTGGCAGTAACTCTGCGGCTTTTTCTGCGGGAATATCGGCAACAATGGCATCGAGCAAATCGCCCGTACCACTACCCGAAATACTACTCAGGAAAAAAGTATTTTCAAATCCAAGGCTGTAAAACTCTGTGGCTTCTAATTCTCTAGTACCATTATCTACTTTATTTACTGCAACAAAAACGGGCTTATTGGTTCTTCGCAATATATCTGCCATTGCTTCATCTAAATCTGTAATACCAGTTGCCACGTCAACCATTAACACAATTGAATTCGCTTCATCCATTGCAATTTTTACCTGTTTGCGAATTTCCGATTCAAATATATCATCGCTCTGTGGCACAAAACCACCTGTATCAATTAGGTTAAAAACCTTACCATTCCAGTCCGCCACACCATACTGCCTATCTCGTGTAACGCCACTAATATCATCAACAATTGCCTTTCGTTGTTCTAATAAACGATTAAAAAAAGTGCTTTTGCCAACATTGGGTCTTCCTACAATTGCTACGGTGTAACTCATTTTTTCAAATTCAGGGGTGAGGTAATCAGCTATCTTTACTTATAGCCATATTCTTTTAACTGTAAATCATTGTCGCGCCATTTGGGACGTACTTTCACAAACAATTCAAGAAATATTTTTTGTTGTATAAACGCTTCTATATCTTTTCTTGCACTGGTTCCTATTTGCTTAATCATACTGCCTTTATCGCCAATGATGATGGCTTTCTGTGTTTCGCGGTGTACAATAATATCGGCTTGTATTTTTATTAACGACCCTTTGTCTTTGTACTCATTAATTAAAACAGCGGTATGATAGGGAATTTCGTCGGAGAATAATTCATAAATTTTTTCCCGAATCATCTCAGAAACAAAAAACCTTGTTGGCAAATCACTGAGGTCTTCTTCACTATAAAAAGGAACTCCTTCAGGCAATAGTTCAACAATGGTGGACAATAATTTTTTTAAGTGCAAGTTTTGTAAAGCCCCAATTTTTAATACTTGTTTGCAGTAAGGTTTGCTGCCAAAAAAAGATTCGGCCAAGGCAATGCGACCATTACCAGCAATATCTATTTTGTTCAACAGTATCAAGGCTGGCACTTTTAATTTTAAAGCGGTAAAAATGGAATCTACTTCATCAAACGATTCATTGGCATCTACCATTAGTAGGGCTAGGTCAGCATCTTCCAAAGCACCTTTTACAGAATCCATCATTTTCTGATGAAGCTTATACTTAGGATCGATGATGCCAGGTGTGTCTGAAAAAATAATTTGGTATTCGCCTGGTTTATTTAAAAATGCTTTAATGCGGTGGCGGGTGGTTTGTACTTTGGGGGATACAATAGCCATTTTCTCCCCAATAAGTGCATTAAGAAGTGTGCTTTTGCCTGCGTTTGGCCTACCGAAAATATTAACGAACCCTGCTTTCATATCTTAATTAAAAAAGCCCCATAAGGGGCTTAGCTGTTGCGAGGGAAGGGATCGAACCTCCGACCTTCGGGTTATGAGCCCGACGAGCTACCGCTGCTCTACCTCGCGATGTAATGGATTGCAAATGTAAGCCTATGGGCGCAGCTCTCCAAATATTATTTAATTACTTAGTCGTTTTTCCGCTTCACAGAAGCAGCACCACTACTACTGATATCTCTAATTACACCATCGCCTTTATAAGAGATACTACTTCCGCCACTAGCCGAGGCATTCAATTCTTTGTTTACATGCAGCCGAACCCCCGATGCACCAGATGCTTCTACTTTGCAGTAATCAGTAATTAAATCGTAGGCTCTGATAGAACTTGCTCCACTGGCTAAAAAAGTTGACTTCTCTGCCTTGCCTGCTATTCTTACAACGGATGCTCCACTGAGATCAATGCGTAGACTACTTACGGTTGCTTCGCCTGTGAAATCACTGGCTCCAGACATTTCAATTATTAATTCACTCAGCAACAATTTTCCCGTTGTTTTTACATTACAAGCCCCTGATGCTTCTATTCTTTTAATGTCTTTAAAAGTTACATATGCTTTTATTTTATTATTCCCCCAGTTTTTCCAATTCATGCCCTTCCCATCAAAATAAATATGCAGTATATTCCCCCTAACTTCAGTTTTAATACGCTCTAACAGCTCCTCTGTACCTGCACTTACTGCCACCGCATCTTCGGAACCTTGAGATAGGTAGAGATCTATTGCCCCACTTAATTCTACCCCAGAAAACGAGCCCACTTTACGTGCTTGTGCATTTTCATCAAACACAATATTTTTATCTGATTGAGCGTAACTGCCTAGAGCTACAACAATGGATACTAAGATTAAACAAAATTTTTTCATATACTTTCTTTTTTTAAATATGATATTCTAACCAATTTCTGATATTGGTATTTGTAATGAAACGGTGCATTCTTTTAAAAGTTACATATTGCGAAATAAAAAGAAATAACTAGTTTTGCTCCGTCCTCGGGGTGCTGGTTTGGATAACGATCCTTTCTGGCTGAGATATACCCGTTGAACCTGAACAGGGTAATTCCTGCGAAGGGAAGGTAAACAGTTTTTTTTTTGACAACCTCTCCTATTGCATCCCCTGTTCCCATTATTTAATTTTTAAACCATTGAAAAATGAAAAAAATTATGGGAACAACAGCTTTCATGCTATTCAGCTTACTGATTGCTGCACAGTCCATTCCGTTAAATGTTAAAGGCATTATTATAGATGCTATTAGTAAAAAAACCATTGCAGGTGCATGGGTAAAATCGGGTAAATTTCAAGCTATTAGTGATGAGAACGGTGCATTTGCCGTTAGAGCCAACAATGCCGGCGTTTTATTTATCCGCAGTATAGGTTACCAAAGTGCGCAAATCAGTTTCCCCTCGCTTGGTACTGAATTTATAACAATTGAACTCAGTCCAATTTCCTTGTTTTTAGACCCCCTAGAAGTAAAAGCCATCAGAGCTACTGACAAATCGCCTTTTACAAAAACTAATATTGACAAAGCAACTATTGTTAAACAAAATCTAGGTGCAGATATTCCTTTTCTCCTAAACCAAACTCCTTCCGTAGTTGTAAATTCCGATGCCGGAAATGGCATTGGATATACCGGCATTAGAATTAGGGGAACCGATGCAACCCGCATTAATGTTACCTTAAATGGTATTCCTTATAATGATGCAGAAAGTATGGGCACTTTTTTTGTGAATTTGCCGGACTTTGCTTCTTCGGTCAGCAGTATTCAAATTCAGCGAGGTGCTGGTACTTCCTCCAATGGCGCATCTGCATTTGGGGCCACTTTAAATATGGCCACCAACGAATTCAATGAGCATGCTTATATTGAATTAAACAATAGTTTTGGGTCTTTCCACTCTATTAAGAACACCATAAAACTTGGTTCTGGTTTACTGGGAAAACATTTCACTGTTGATGCCCGCTTAAGTAATATCACCAGTGATGGTTTTGTAGATCGTGCTAAAGCAGATTTACAATCTTTCTACATCAGCACTGCTTATATCAACAAAAAATCTTCCCTGCGTTTTAATATTTTTTCTGGCAAGGAAAAAACCTATCAAGCCTGGTATGGTGTAAGTGAACCTATGTTAACTACCAATAGAAAATTCAACGCTGCTGGCACAGAAAAAATGGGGGAACCTTATAACAACCAAACCGACAACTATACACAAACCCATTACCAGCTTTTTTTCAACCAATCCCTCAACACCAAATGGAGTTTCAATACTGCCGTTTTTTTAACCAGAGGTAAAGGATATTATGAAGAGTACAAAGCCGATCAAAGTTTTTCAAAATACGGATTACCCAATCAACTGGTAGGTGGCAACACCATTTCTAGTACAGATTTGGTGCGACAAAGATGGTTGGATAATTATTTTTATGGACAGATTGCTTCACTCCAATACAAGTGCACCAAATCAGATATTACCCTTGGTGGTGGCTGGACCCAATATGACGGATTGCATTTTGGAACACTGCCTTGGCTACAAATAGGTGCTGCACCTGAAAAATACCGATACTATCATTTACCGGCTACTAAAAAAGATGCCAATATATATGCAAAATGGCAGTATAAGTTAAGTAAGCATTTTTCTAGTTTTGCTGACTTACAATTTCGAACCGTTTCACATATTATGAATGGATTCAGCAATAATCCCAGCCTTATTGTAAATCGTCGTTTTAATTTTGTAAATCCCAAAGCTGGTATTACTTATGCTGCTAAAGGCTGGCAGGCTTTTTTAAGTTATGCGGTAGCCAACAAAGAACCCAATAGAGATGATTTTGAGTCCGGCAGTCTTACACAACCTATGCAAGAAACATTGCGGGACTGGGAATTGGGTGTAGAGAAAAAAGGAATGGGTTATTCTTTTGGCGTCACTTTTTATTATATGCATTATAAAAACCAGTTGGTGCTAACGGGTAAAATTAATGATGTAGGTGCATATACCAGAACCAATATACCTATTAGTTATAGAAGAGGTATGGAATTGCAGGGTGCTGCGGTAGTAAATAAATGGTTGAATGTATTGGGTAATATTAGTTTCAGCAAGAATAAGATTAAGCAGTTTACAGAATTTATTGACGATTATGACAATGGCCTTCAAGCGACTATTTTACACAGCAATAAAGACATTTCTTTCTCACCTAATACTGTAAGCAGTTTTACTTTGAATTTTACTCCACTAAAAAATATAGAATGGAGTGTATTGAATAAATATGTAGGCAAGCAATATCTTGACAATACACAAGATGAAAATAGAAAATTAAACCCTTTTTTTGTATCTGATTTCAGGACTATTTACACCATCAAGAAAAAAGTACCGAAAGAAGTTCAACTCATTTTTCAACTCAACAATATTTTCAATAAGCAATATGAGCCAAATGGCTATACATTTAGTTATATAGCGGGTGGGGCATCTATTACAGAGAATTATTTTTATCCAATGGCAGGCAGGAATTTTATGTTGGCATTGAATGTTAAGTTGTAGAGGTTAATCATGTCCATCGCACGAAATCTGTGCGATGGATATGATTAACCCAATATGGTACAAAAAGGTAGTTTATAGAATTCCCTAACACTACTTGTTTGTATTCGGGTGACTCTAGGCTACCTCTTAGTTGATTGGCTGCTTTCCAAAGGGTTACCTCAATTGCTTTTTCTTTGAGCTCTTTTTCAGTTCGCCATTTTATGGTTCCAACTATTTTAATTACCTACCAAAAAAACAGCATTGGCAAATAGCAGGAATCCGTTTTCCCAAAAATTTCTAAACAAAGGATTTTCTGACAAATACACCACAGATCCACTGCCCATATCTTGCACGCCAAATAACAAACCGTCTTTTAATTTTGCTTTTAATTGCGCGCCTGCAAAGCCTGTTACATAGCCATCTTTCTTAATGGTTCCTACATTCCATCCGCCTTTTAAGTACTCGTACAAATTATTGTCTTGCTTTAACGTATAATAGTAATCGGGGTATCCAAAACCAAGTGGATGGGTATTATCAAGTTCCATTTTATAAATAGCACCGGGAATAGAATTGGTTAAATAATCTTTGTCTCTATCCGCATATTTTTTTACCGAATCTTCTTGTTTAGAATCGGGCTTTGATTCTTTTAATTTAATACCCCATTCAGCCGACGCTAAAATAGATACTGCATTTTCTAGCGCAATAATTTTACCGCCACTGCGAACAAAATCTTTTAATTTCTCAGCATTTGCTTTATCGTTAAGGCTGCGGAAACCACCATCGGGAATAATTAATACCTGATAATTTTTTAAGTTAATACGAGACAAATCACCCGCATTCAACTGCGTCAACGGATAGTTTAGCAACTTATCAAAATAATGCCATACTTCTCCAGTGGCCAATGAGGAGGACTGCTCACCTGTTAACATGGCAATTTTAGGCGCCGCCGCAATAATATGAATATCGGGAGAACCAAAATCAGCACCCTTATCCATAAATCCAGTTTCCACAGCATCGGGCTGTACATTAAATTTCACACAAGCTGCATGGGTGATCGAGAGCCAATCGGCACCATTACTGGTTTTTAGTACAATCAATGTACCTCTATCGTAGGTTTTATTTTTATAAGTAAACCGCTTTTCAACAAAGCGCACTTTCAATCCATTTTTTAGCAATGAAGCCAATATTTGGGCACTATTGAAAGATTGGTAGGGAATTAATACCCCATAATTACTGGCAATAGCTGAAACCGTGGTAGCTGGTTTTACCTCTTTATTTACCAATAGTTTTTCCTTTACAGCAAATCCTTTTATACCATAGGAATAAGCAGCAGACCAAGCAGTAATATCATAGGTATTAGAATCAGATACCATGGTTCTAGGTTCTAGTAAAACCTTTGCCATAGCGGCTCTTGGCTGATACGAGCTCACTGCAAGGTGCAGGCCTTCGTCTGAAAACGCTTCCTCTTTACCAGAAAAATAATTAAATCCGCGAAAGGTCTTAGAACTAAGTGTACCATATTCAATACCATTTTGGCTCAACAGTTTTTTCAACGCATTTATTTTGTTTTCATCCTTGTCAGTAAATACATAGGTTTTGTATTCGCCTATTTTTCCAGCACGGGCATCATCAAAAAACTGTTTGAATTCACCCACCAACTTGTCTTTATTTTGTGAAGCAATTTCAAGGGTTGATAAGCCAGTAGCAAAATGATGCGCTGCTCTATCTACCAGACTAAGGGTATCGCCATCTTCATTCTGAATGGCTAAGCCTGCACGTATTCCACCTTGCTCATAAGTCATTCCAATTGCCCCATTGTAAACAGGATAAGTATCACCATAAGATGGATAGAGTAAATCGAAACGCTCTTTGGTAAAGAACAACCAATTGTTGGCGTCAAAATATTTTGCGTGATTTTTACCAATCAACCCTTGAAAATTGCGCTGCCATGGAGTAATTACTTCATGCATGGGTTCAGCCGCAGGTGCAAAATAATAGGGCTCATTATAGCCTTGCTCGTGATAGTCCACATGTATCTGTGGCATCCAGTTGAGGTATTTTTTTAAGCGTTGCTGTGTTTCTAGCTGGGTTTGCCAGGCCCAGTCTCTATTCAAATCAAAATTATAGTGATTGCTTCTTCCGCCAGGCCAAGGTTCAGAATGTTCACGAGCCACTGGCTCTGCATTGTATTGGTTTCCAACCACGGAATTATACCAGTTGATATAGCGATCTCTTCCATCGGGATTGATGCAGGGATCCATCACTACCACCGTATTTTTCAACCACTCTTTTGTTTTTTGGTTGGAGGGATCAACCAAAGCATGTATCGTTAATAAAAATGCTTCAGATGAAGAAGCTTCATTCCCATGAACATTATAGCTTAACCATACAATGGCTGGTGCTGTGGTAGATTGTGGGGCTATATTATCGCCCGATAAACCAGCTATGCGAAGATTATTGAGTCGTATAGCTTCTAGGTTTTCTATATTCTCAGGAGAACTTATATAAGCCAATACCAATTCACGTCCTTCATTAGTCTGCCCATATTTCTCCAACTTAACCATATTGGGAGTGGATTGTACAACAGATTTAAGATAATCCATTAGTTGGTGGTGACGGGTAAACCGGGTACCCACTTTGTATCCTAAAAACTGGTCAGGATGTTGTAAAGACTGTGCTGTCAATATGCCTGAAAATACCAAACATAGAAAACTCATCATTAATTTCTTCATAAGTAAGTTGTATAAGCCATGAAAATAAGAAGAAACCAACAACCGCCCATCAATATTGAGCATAAGTTTTATTTTGAAGATCGTTTGAACATCAATTTATTTTGTAATTTACCCGCTTATAATAAGCTATCAATCATTTTAGCACTTACAAAACAGGAATTAGTAAGTTCTCGGCCTACAATTAATTAAAACTTATACATGAACAAACTGATTATTTTTTGCATTGGAATGCTATATATGGGCACCGCAATTTGTCAGCCTATTCCCTCTATAGTAGGTTCAGATAAGGAAGTGAATCCATACCAATATACGGTGGTAAAGCGAGGTGAATTTAAGCAAGCAGCGGTGAGTAGTGCACATCCACTAGCCAGTATGATTGGCGCTGCCATTATGAAAAGAGGAGGCAATGCTTTTGATGCAGCCATTGCAACACAGCTTGCACTGGCGGTGGTATATCCCAATGCAGGCAATATTGGGGGCGGTGGTTTTTTACTGGGAAGAAAAACAAATGGCGAATTAATTGGTATAGATTATAGGGAGGCGAGCCCTGAAAAGTCAAGTAGGGATATGTACTTAGATCAACAGGGTAATCCACAATTAAATCTTTCTCAAGCGGGGCATTTGGCTTCTGGCATACCGGGCACAATTGCGGGTTTATTTGCTACCCACGCTTATGCAAAATTACCCTTTGAGGTATTGATACAACCCGCTATAGATCTGGCTTCTATGGGATATGTGCTGACAGAAAAAGAAGCGTCCAGCTTCAACAGTGTAAAAGAATTCATAGCTAAGAATAGCACTACCCCAACTGTGTTTGATAGGGCTATACGATGGAAGGTGGGCGACACATTAGTGCAGAAAGAATTGGCCCAAACCCTAATAAGGATTCAGCAAAATGGGGCGATGGGATTTTATGACGGCAAAACAGCTGAATTGATTGTAGCAGAGATGCAGCGCGGAAAAGGTATTATCACCTTGAACGATTTAAAAAGCTATACTGCTAAACTGCGCAACCCCATTATTTTTAATTATCGAGACCATGAAATCATCAGCTTTGCTCCACCCAGTAGTGGTGGCGTACTGCTTGCACAGATGATGAAGATGATAGAAAAATACCCTGTAAATAAAATGGGATTTCAAACCCCCAATTCTGTACAGTTAATGATTGAAGCAGAGAGAAGGGCTTATGCCGATAGAGCCGAATATTTGGGTGATCCTGACTATTGGAAAGTACCACTCAAAACCTTAGTGAGCAACGCATATATTCAAGAAAGAATGAAAGACTACGACCCCAATAAAGCGGGAACCAGTACTGCAATAAAAGCAGGAATTATCAAGGAAACAGAAGAAACCACCCATCTTAGTATTTTAGATGCATTGGGAAATATGGTGTCGGTTACCACCACATTAAACGGCAGCTATGGATCAAGAGTAGTAGTAGGTGGCGCTGGTTTTTTGCTGAATAATGAGATGGATGATTTTAGTGTGAAGCCAGGCGTAGCGAATATGTATGGTGCAGTAGGCGGTGAAGCCAATGCCATACAGCCCGGAAAAAGAATGTTGAGTTCAATGACGCCTACTTTGGTAATGAAAGACAAAAAGCCTTACCTCACAATTGGCACACCCGGTGGAACTACCATTCCTACATCGGTTTATCAAGCGTTGGTAAATATCATTGACTTTAATATGGTGGTTGGCGATGCCATTGATGCCGCCAAATTCCATCACCAGTGGTTACCCGATGAGGTTTTTGTAGAGAAAGATTTTAATCTCTCAACAAAATTAGCCTTACAAAAAATGGGGTATCGCATAACCGAGCGAGGAGGAATTGGCAGAACCGAAGGCATTCGAATACTTCCAAACAAAAGAAAAGAAGCAGCAGCAGATAAGCGTGGGGATGATTCGGTAGCAGGATTTTAAGTTTATTTTTACTGCTAAATTTTCTCAACTTTTTAAATTGCTTACTGCTGTAATTAATATATGTACTACCTACTAAAGCAATTAGTGCCACCCATAATACATACCCTTAGATGGTATAGTCTTAAATATGGCTGGAAAGGCGACTATGCATCTTTTGCTGAAGCAAATCAAAAAGCTACTGGTTATAATGCTGATCATATACTCAATAGAATCATTACCACCAACCGTAAAATAGTAAGTGGTGAAATTAAATATGAACGCGATGGCATTGTTTATGAAAAGCCAAAAATGAATTTCAATATACTCAGTTCATTACTCTATATAGCTTCTATGAGAGAACAGGAACTATGTGTATTAGATTTTGGAGGATCCTTAGGCACAACCTATTACCACAAAGCACCTTATTTATCTCAACTAAAAAAGCTGGACTGGTGTATTGTAGAACAACCTAATTATGTAGAAGCGGGAAGAAAAGAGTTTGAAACTGATCAACTCCATTTTTATTACACCATAGAAGAATGCTTGCAAAAACATAAGCCAGATGTAATTCTATTCTGTGGAGTAATTCAGTATATTGAAGATACATATTCCCTGTTATCGCGTGTAAAAAATGCTGGAATTCCTTATTTACTGTTTGATTTTATTGCGTATAATGATGAGGATAGAGATCGGATAGCCATCCAGTATGTTCCAACTGTATTCTATGGCGTTGACGCCTCCTATACTTGCTGGTTTTACAATAAAATTAAAATGTTTGAATGGCTTGAGCAGTATTATACCATGCTTTACGACTTTATATCTGAGCCCGACCTTTACTACCTAGAACTCAAACCATTTAAGTATGAGGGACAATTATGGAAACTAAATTAAGCCATCAATAACACTTAGCACTGCTGTAATATTATTGTTGAAACCATTCGCCAAATGCAGAAAGATCTACATTTCCGCCTGTTAAAATGATCCCTGTTTTTTTCCCTTCAAACACCGCTTTATTTTTAAGTACGGCAGCCAGTGGAACTACACAACTGGGTTCCACCACAATTTTCATGCGTTCATAAACCAACCTAAGTGCGCCCTTAATTTCTTCTTCTGAAACCAGAAAAATATCTTTTACATATGTTTTAATAATGCCCAATGTACGTTCACTTAAAGAAGTCATCAACCCATCAGCAATCGTATTCACGAAAGGAGCTTTCTCTACCTTACCCGTTTTAAAACTCAGTACGGCATCGGCAGCACCCTCAGGTTCCCCAGCATATACTTGTATATTTTCACCAAAATAGTGAGCCCCTAAAGCAGTTCCTGAGAGCAGCCCTCCCCCACCAACGGGTGCTACAACTACAGCTAACTGTGGCATATCTTCAATCATTTCTTTAACACAAGTGGCTTGCCCCCCTATTACCCTGTCATTATCAAAAGGATGAATAAATGCAGCTCCCGTGGCCTCCACTATTTTTTGCACAGTAGCTTCCCTTGCAGCTTGATTGGGCTGGCAGAAACTAATTTCAGCCCCATATCCTTGAACCGCTTTTACCTTTACGGCAGGCGCATTTTCTGGCATTACAATATAAGCTTTCACACCCAATTCCCTTGCCGCAAATGCAATGGCTTGTGCGTGGTTACCCGATGAATGTGTGGCAATGCCATTGGCCAATTTTTCAGGAGATAGAGAAAGTGCCGCATTCATACCACCCCTTATTTTAAATGCCCCAATTTTTTGAAAATTTTCGCATTTAAAAAATAGCTCTGCCCCTACCATAGCATTTATACTAGTATTGGTAAGTATGGGTGTGCGATGAATATATTTTGCAATTAATTTATGCGCTTGTTCAATATCATTTTTTGTAACCATTTTAGAAGTTGTTTTCATTTATACAGAATATTCAATTAGTACCATTTAAAAGTATTTGAAGCTATTTCTGTAAAAGTAAAACTAAAATTTTGCTTGAATCAGTACTAGCTCTACATTTGCAGTTGCGAGGGGGGTTAGCTCAGTTGGCTAGAGCGCTTGCATGGCATGCAAGAGGTCGTCGGTTCGACCCCGATACTCTCCACTCCTTTAAGAAAAGCCCACATCTATGTGGGTCTTTTTTTTACCTAATTTATAAAAGCAACCCTTGCAGAAAGAAGTAAGCAAAACTAAAATAAATGATCAGTCCCGTTACATCCACCAAAGTAGCTACAAAAGGAGCCGAAGAAACAGCGGGATCTGCTCCCAGCCTTTTCAAAACAATGGGTAACATAGATCCACTAAGGGTTCCCCAAAGCACTACGCCAATTAAAGAGAAGCCAACAGTAGCACCAATCATCATCCAGTGCGGCCCGTAAAGTTCTGGAACAATGGTATGCCAAATAGCTACCCTAAAAAAACCCAATAAGCCGAGTACCGTCCCCAATAATAAGCCGCTTATAATTTCTCTTCGCAGTACCCGCCACCAGTCGTTGATGCTGATTTCACCCACGGCCATTGCCTGGATAATTAAAGTAGAAGCCTGAGAACCACTATTACCTCCGCTAGAAATGATGAGTGGAATAAACAAAGCCAAAATAACGGCTTTGGCAATCTCATCTTCAAAATATCCCATTGCAGTAGCGGTAAGTAATTCGCCAATAAAAAGAATTACCAACCACATCACTCGTTTTCTAAATAATTTTAATAAGGGAATATCAAGGTAGGGTTCGTTCAAGGCTTCGGTACCTCCCATTTTCTGCATGTCTTCACTAAACTCTTCGTTGGCTACCCATAGCATATCATCAATGGTTACAATGCCCAAGAGTATATTATTCTCATCCACCACTGGAAGGGCAACCCGATTGTTCATTTTAAAAACTTGACTGGCATTTTCTTGGTCTTCATTCACTTTTAGTGAAACAACTCTGCCATCAATAATATCTTCTACTCGTTTATCGGGAGATGCCAGAATAATATCTCTGATACGCACATCGTCAATCAATTGACCTTGTGCATCAATTACATAAATCACGTCGATGGTCTCACTATTGCGGGCATATTTGCGAATGGTTTCAAAAACTTCTGCCATGCTATTATTGGCATAGATATATACATAATCTGGGGTCATTAAACGCCCCACACTATCTTCCGGATAACCCAATAAAGAAAGGGTGATTTTTCTTTCTTCGGGATCGAGTAATTTAATAAGGTCACGGATAGCTGCTTTGGGAAGTTCTTCTAAAAAGTCGGTTCTATCATCAGCAGGTAACTCGTTGAGCAATTCGGCAGTTTTGGAGGAAGGCAGCTCTTTTACTATATCTTTCTGCTGTGCAATATCCAGAATTTTGAATACACTGGCAGCACGATGAATGGCCATATTAGCAATAATCCTAGCTTCATATTCTGGATATTCGCTAATGAGATCGGCTACTTCACTAATATTTTGATCGTTTAAAAACTCCCTAATTTCAAGGGTATCTTCTTTGGCTAATAAAGCTTCAAATGATTCAAATAAATTGGGCTGTTCTAATTCTAAAGACATGCTTGCAATTTAAGGAAAGCGGTTGAATAGAATATAATTAATTACACCCCATTTTCTTTTTCTAGCATTAAATAGGCTTTAATAAAGCCATCAATTTCACCATCCATTACAGGCCCAATATTACCTACTTCATAATCGGTTCTATGGTCTTTAATCATTTTATAGGGATGAAATACATAGCTGCGGATTTGGCTGCCCCATTCAATTTTTTTCTTACCTGCATTGGTAGCATTAATGGCTTCTTGTCGCTTCCGCAATTCTTCTTCATATAAGCGACTTTTTAGCATTTTCATAGCCAGTTCGCGGTTTTCCCCTTGGGTTCTAGCTTGCTGACATTCTACAATAAATCCACTGGGGATATGTTTCAGTCGCACTGCAGTTTCTACCTTATTTACATTCTGCCCCCCACTACCCCCACTTCTATAAAAAGCCCATTCAAGGTCACTGGGATTAACATTAATTTCAATACTATCATCAATTAAGGGATATACAAATACAGAAGCAAAAGAAGTATGCCTTCTGGCATTACTATCGAAAGGAGAAATACGAACCAGCCGATGCACGCCACTTTCAGCTTTTAAAAAGCCATAAGCAAAGTCCCCATCAAATTGAAGCGTTACACTTTTAATGCCAGCGCCATCACCCTCCTGTAAATCCATTTCTGTTATTTTCCAGCCTTGCTTTTCCCCATACATCAAATACATACGCATGAGTATTTGCGCCCAATCTTGACTCTCCGTTCCACCCGCACCTGGATTGATTTGCAGCACGGCTGGCAACTCATCTTCTGGCTTGTTTAAAGTGCTTTTAAACTCAGCTTCGTCAATTTGCAATATTGCCATATTAAAAGCCGCCCTTGTTTCATCTTCAGTTGCATCCCCAGATTTCCAGAAATCAAATAATAGGGCAAAATCTTCTACTGCAATATCCAATTGCTTATAAAGTTTTAGCCAATATTCGTTTACCTTAATTTCCTTCATCACCGAAGTGGCTCGAGTATTATCGTTCCAGAAACCAGGAGAGAGAGATAGTTGCTTATCTGTTTCTAACTTGTATAGTCTATTTTCAACGTCAAAGAAACCTCCTCAATACCAAAACACGGTCTCTTATATCTTTAATTTGATCATTAGTCATGCAACAAAAGTACGAAAGAACAGCAAATGATTGTTATATAAGAAAAACATAGTACTTTTCAGTTGTTCCTACGAAAAGATTTCAGCATTTTATGACAAAATTTTTACTATTTCTATTAAGCGGTTTATTGGCATTTGAATCAAATGCTCAAAATACGGAAGCACTGATTGCAGAGAATGCAACACATAGAAAATTATTCCTAGTAAACGAAAAAGTAAAGGTGAAATTTAATGATTACGCAGTTACAAAGCGAATTGCAGGGCGAGTTGAAGCAGTAAGTACAGATAGTTTTTTCATTCGAGGCACTAAAAGAAGTACGAGACAAAAAATCACTGCCATTGCCATAAAAGACCTTAAAAAAGTAAAGCATTTTTACAAAGGAGGAAGAGCATTCACGGGTATGATAGCTATGGCAGGCGTAACCAGTGGATTGGTTATGATGGGCGATGCCATTACCAACGATGCCATCTTTTTTCCACAGGCTTCCATTGTAAATGCTGCTGCTACTATAGTTGCATCCCTACTACCCTATGCATTGGTAACACTCATTGAGCCATCGTATAGCACCAAAAGAAAATACTTGTTTAGGGGGATGAAAGGAATTTAATTTACAGTTTAATAATTCTTCTGCTACCTATTATTTTTCCAACACCATTCACCAGTTCTATATTATAAACGCCTTTGGGCAATTGCGACATATCCAGATCATATAAAGTATTACCCGTGTTGGCCGTTGTAATTTTTCTATTAATAACTACCAGTCCTGTACTTGATACCACTTTTAAATAAGTGGCAGTATTGGAAATGGGAGTGAAAATTATTTTCGCAATATCTTGAACCGGATTGGGAAACAAATAAATGGTTTGGTTGATGGCAATATCCGCTTTAATGGCAATTGTATTAGATTCGGAAGCGCACAAATTAGTATCAATAATTTTTGCTGAATAATTCCCTACTGTTCCAAAAAAAACAGGCAGCAATCGTAAAGAATCGGGAACTGCATTTAAAAGAACTCCATTTCTGTACCATATTACCCTACTTATATTTCTTCCAGAATCAGCGCTTGCCATAAGCAAGGCTGTATCTCCAGGCAGTAGATTAGGCTTTGTTTTCAAAGTGAGTATTGCACCTGGCAGAGGATTTACGGTAACGTTTATTTTTTTTCTAGCACTTTCACAAGTTCCTGCAGTATTAATCCTTGAAACCCAAAAATCGGTTGATCCTGTAACAGCAGTATTCGGTAATGGGGAAATAGCCGAACCGATACCTCCATTTGCAGTTTTATACCAACGCAAACTATCTCCTACAGCTCCCAGTATTCGAGCAGAATCGCGCAAACAATATTGAATATTAAATACAGTAGGGTTAGCTGGAATAAAGCCACTATCTACTTTAAAATCTGGCGATTCAACGGCACATCCGCCATAGCTTTCTACTTTAGCAGTATAGATGCCTTTTTGTAAGGGGGTAACTCCAAATAAAGAATCTGTAGGGGCAAACTGCTGTACTCGAAAATTATTCATATCAGCAACAAACAGGTTGCCATTTAAATCGAGCATCGCATTGCCGGGACTATTTAGTTGTTCATTACTTGTACCCAATCTACCACCACCTGCAATTACTTCCCCAGAAACAGCTCCAATCGTCCATTTTTTTATTCGATTGGCCAAGCCGTTTTCCGTAATATACATCTGTTGGAAATTGTCTATAAAAATATTACTAGGCAGTATTAATTGATTGGAACTATCTCCTTTACCGGTTCCGCCAGCAACGGTAACGCCTAGTTTTTCACCTGGAATCCATTTTTGTATTCTATCATTTTGAGAATCAGCAATATAGATAGCTCCACTGGGATGCACAAAAACTCCTGTGGGTACACTAAGCTGATTGGGAGCAGCACCTGAAAAATTTCCTCCTGCTACCGTTTTGCCATTTACTGCACCTGGCTCCCATAATTGAATACGGGCATTCAATGCATCAGCAATATAGATATTATTAAATGCGTCAACAAAAACCCCTGTAGGATAAGACAGCTGATCCAATCCAATACCCCTACCATTACCTCCTGCAACAGTAATGCCTACAGTATCACCCGCCATCCATTTCTGAATTCTGTCGTTTTCAGTATCGGCTATATAAATCGTATTTTCATTGTCCACAAAAATCCCAGATGGATTCTTTAACTGATTGGCCTTATTTCCTGCCCCCTTCCCGCCTGCTACTGTAATACCTGATGAAGCCCCTGGCAACCATTTCTGAATACGGTGGTTCCATTGGTCGCATATATACAAAACGCCTTGTTGATTTACAAAAACAAAACTGGGTCTTCCAAACTTTGAAGAATCAATACCACCAACTAAACTTCCTGCTGCGGTAAAACCTAGTTTATTTAGTGAGGCAGTACTTGTTTTAAGCATTGTATTATTGAGCAACCAAGCGGCAGTTTTAAGACGCGGAACTGAGTTTACATTCAAGTCGGCTCCGCCTATACAATTTTGTCCAATTACTTGAACTTTTGGCTGTTTATTTACGGTAATATTGATGGTTGCAGAAGCACTACAGCCATTCACAGGTGAGGTTGTAACCGTGTATTTGGTTGTAGCAATGGGAGAAGCCACTATACTATCTTGATCTGTTTTATTCAAACCCAAAGCGGGGGTCCACTTATAATTTGTACTACCGCTTACTGTAATGTTAACCGAACTAGATTCGCAAATTGTGGTGGGGGATGCTTTTATTTTTAGCGCAGGAGCCATGGCTAAATTGGCGGTAGGAGATCCTGTAACACAACCAGAAAAAGATGAAGCCAATAGCGTATATGCTCCAGGAATGGTAGTTTGTAAAACGGTATCAACTGGGGTTCCTGGGGCAAATTTTTGTATACGATTATTCCTACTATCGGTAACGTATATTGAACCCATATTATCAAACACAATACCAGCTGGCAATTGCAACTGATTTAGGGCAGAGCCACCGCTGCCATTGGCGGAGCCAGCAACTGTATAACCTACACTATCAAAAAGTGCCCAGCGTTGTATTCTATTATTTCCCCTGTCTGCAATATACATATTACCGGTTGCGTCAACCGAAATTCCTGAGGGAGTATTCAATTGATTGGCTTTAACCCCCATTCCATTATTGCCTGCTACGGAGAACCCAAATAAGCTGTCTTTTCTAAAATAAATAATTCTATGATTGCCCGCATCTGCAATGAATATATTATTGTTTGGATCTACAAAAATGCTTTGAGGGTTATTCAGTTTGAGGTTATCATTACCCGGTGTACCGTCACCTGCAACCGTTTTAACGGATCTCGCACCTACGCCCCATTTTTGTACGCGGTGATTGCCAGCGTCGGCAATATAAATATTTCCAATCGCATCTACATATACGCCCGTTGGAAAATTCAACTGAAAAGTGCTATTGCCAGCACCTGATCCTCCAGCAACAGTATTGCCTTTTGTACTGCCAGAAGGGAAGTATTGAATGCGGTGGTTGTTTTGATCGGCAACATAGATATTACCTTGAAAATCTACATATACACTGGTAGGATAGTTTAGCTGGTCACTCGCATTTCCCTCGCCTTTTCCACCAGCAATGGTAGTGCCAATTAAGTCTCCCGGCTTCCACAATTGAATTCTATGATTTACAGCATCCGCAATATAAATATTGCCTTTATTATCTACAAAGCTGCCCATGGGCAAATTCAGTTGAGCCGATGTATTTCCCATTCCATTACCACCAGCTACACTAGTAGCAACGGGAATAAACCCGGGAAATGAGGTTGCAACAGCCATAGTGGCGCCATTTCTATACCAAGTAATATTAGAGGCAGGAGTGCCGGTTAATTGTGCAGTAATTTTAGATGCATCGGGAGATGCACAATTGGTTGCAGTAATAAATGGCAAAGTGCGAGTGCCTACCCGAATAGCGGCACTGGTAAATGAAATACAGCCACTTGCATTGGTTGCAGTAATGCCATAATAGATTGAGGAATCTCCTTTTACCAAATAAATGCTATCATTTATTTTAGAAACACCAATAGCGGGAGTCCAGCTATAGTTACTTGCCCCTTTTAGCTTTATTTCTGTTAATTCACCTACACATATAGCGGTTTTACCCAACACTTCAATGGGTGGTGTTTCACTTATATCAGCAATATTTGAAGTTTGTGCGCAGCCTGAAAAAGCATGGGCTACTGCCGTATATCTTCCCCCAATAAATGGAACAATACTAGTATTAATAGGTATAATAGAAATCTGCTGTACGCGTGCATTTTCTTGATCAAGCACAAATAGATTTCCTGATGCATCAAATGCAATTGCTGAAGGATTTTTTAATCGATCATTTTCCGAACCACTCAAACCCTCACCGCTTCCTGCCAATGTAGTTACTTGAAAACCGTTTGCTGTAATGCGTTGCACGCGATGGTTGCCTGCATCAAGGGCATAAATATTTTGAAAAGCATCTACCAATACATCAATAGGCCTATTCAGTTGACCAGCGAATGCACCTCTCCCATATCCACCCAATACGGTAATTCCTTTAAAGCTACCCGGTACAAATTTTTGTATGCGATGATTGGCGGAATCTGCCACATACACATTGAACTGTTTATCTACACAAACTGCTTGGGGACTATTTAAATGCATTGAATCGTTGCCCGAACCAAAACCTCCTGCAACCAACTGGCCAATGCCACCACCCTGTGCCCACTTTACTATCCGATGATTGCCTTCATCGGCTATATACACAAATCCGGCATCATCAAGGTATACATCTTTGGGATTATTGAGTTGAGCCAAACCATTCCCTCTTCCATTACCACCTGCCACCAAAAAACCATTACTAGAACCGGGAGCAAAACGTAGAATTCTATTATTGTATTGATCGGTCACAAATAAGTTACCGAATGGATCTATAAAAATCCCTGCTGGTTTATTAATTTGATTAGATGCGGAGCCAGTTCCATTTCCACCTACAATACGTTGTCCGTCTAAATTGTTTTTATCGTAAGATACTATTCTAGAACGAATGGTATCTGCTATTAGAATAGCTCCATTATTATCAATAGCCAATCCTTGGGTTCCAGTAATTCTTTGTTGTGTGGAAGCTGTAATAGTTCCACTTACTGGAGTTACGGCCAATGTGGTCCATGTAACAGTGCTAGATTGAATGATGGAGTCGTTCACTTTCCAATCAATCCGAAAAGGGGTTCTACTAAATATACCTTGAACAATGCCATCGCCAGCACATTTGGGTGCTGAGATATTCACAAAAACGCATTGAGCTGCGGATTGCTGTGTAGTGAGCAATAGCAGCAGGAAAATGGATGGTATCCCCCAACAATTTATCAATGTCTTACTCATGTTCATCATGCACAACGGGTAGTGACAAAATAATATTCCATATAGCAATATATGCTATGTGGACGGGGTGCGGATAAAAAAACCATAAACCTCATAAGCCGGATTCTGTTTCAACTCCATCATTTATCTAGCCTACTTATTACTAAGCAGATCATGCTGCCTACCCTGGATCTTGGGCGAGCAGCCCTCAAACAATCCTTTACATGGCATTACAGTACCCAAGGTTTACCCGCAGCCTGTATTACTACTTGCCGCCGTGAGCTCTTACCTCACATTTTCACCTTTTCCACAGTTTTAAATTGTGGTAGTTATTTTCTGTGGCACTCTCTCTTTCCTTTTACAGAAGCCGGCGTTTAACCGGTGGGTTGCTCTATACTGTCCGGACTTTCCTCTTTTTACCTAGGCAAAAAGCGATGGCTCGGGTTTATAGTGGGGTAAATATACACAATGCTTCCTTAATCTTACTTAAACAGCCAGTGAATAGCAATTTCAGGGTTTAAAATACCCATTACTTGGTAGTACACATCATGACTTACTGAAAAAAAACTTGCGTAGCTCCATACCCAAATCTCGCATCATATTGATTAAAAAATTGCTTCACTTCGCGGCGGGTTTTGAGGTATTCATGGGTTTCTTCGCGAAGTTTTCCACTGCCTACACCATGAATCACAATCAGTTCGGGCTGTTTGTGGGCTACGGCAATATCCACCCATTTTTCCAGTTCGTTTAATTGAAGGGTAAGCATTTCAAAATTACTCATGGAGCTAAAATTGCTAGTGAGTTTTTCAATATGCAAATCAATTACAGAACGCGCGGGAGGCAAGTACTCTCTGGCTTTACCCGCATCGTAAACCTTATACCCTCTGGCTTTTAGACTGTCTAGCGGAAAAAATTCTGCCGCTTTATCGGGATATTTTTCAAACAGTGGATAAGAAAAACTGGGTTCATTGTTTTCCTTTAACGCCTCAATTTTTTGAAATACCTGTTTGGGTTTAAGTTTCAAAGCAGTTTCAAAATGATCTGCTTTATTTTTATCTTTTTTAGATAGGCTGAATTCTATTGAAAAAGAAGGCGTATCGTTCACCGCAGCAAAATCAATATCATGAATATAAAAGTCCTGAAAAGCTGGAATTTCATTGATGATTTGAAAATGATCAACCCCATTAAAGCTCTGTAAATATTTAAATTGATACGCGCAATCGGTTTTGTTTACCAAATAAATTTTTAGTTTTTCAACCACTTCATCATTAAAATCGTCGAGCGTAAATTTGGGAATAAACGATAACCAAACGCCAGCCGCTACCTTAATTTGGTTGGGCTGTGGCTTTTCTTTGGGAATTTGATCGATATATATTTTGGAGGCTATCTTGTTGGGGACTAATTTTTTCTCTGTAAATCTTTTAAAATAAGGAAAATCAATCTGATCCATATAAGCTGGAAACTTTACGCCTCTTATTTCTATAAGCACCATTTTATCGTTGATGATTTCTATTACTTTACCTTCTTCATTACTTAGTAACACGAGAATATCGTCGCCTATTTGGTACTTCATTTTTTAGATAATTTACTTTGATGTCTGCCGTATAAAAAATAAATCACCAGTCCCAATGCCATCCATACAAAGAACCATACCCAACTAATGGCGGGAATCTCAATCATCAGATAGAGGCAGCAAAGCGCGCCTGCAACCGGAATAAAAGAGAATGATTTTATAAAACTATTGTATGCAGTGGTGAGAGCAATCACCATAAAAATTAGAAATAAAATTTCTTGGTAACTTTCAGTACCTAGCTCAGTAAATGCAAGGGCAATTCTATGCCTAAATAAAAACACAATGCTTAAAACAATGGCAGGAATCAAAAATTTTCCGTTGATATAAGGCAATTGAAAACCACCCTTTTCTTTTTTTTGCGAAAGCCGTGGCAGTACCAGTACACCAAAACAAACCAATACAAAAGCAAACAAAGTACCAATGCTGGTAAGATCTGTAACGGTACCACTGCTTACAAATAAAGCGGGAATACCTACCATAAAACCAGTTACAATGGTAGCAAAAGAAGGGGTTTGGTATTTAGGATGAACTTTTGCGAATTTTTTGGGTAATAGTCCATCCCTACTCATGCTCATCCAAATACGAGGTTGGCCCAATTGAAATACCAGCAATACGCTGGTAGTAGCAACAACTGCGCTTACAGAAATTAAGTAACCAATTTTGTTGAGGTTAAGTTTATCAAATACATAAGCAAGGGGATCATCTACTTTTAATTCACTATAATGAACCATGCCAGTGAGTACAAGTGCCACAAGAATATAAAGAACGGTACAAATCAATAGAGAATATATCATTCCCTTGGGCAGATCTCGTTGGGGATTTTTGCATTCTTCCGCAGTAGTAGAAATGGCATCAAAACCAATATAGGCGTAAAATACAGCGGAAACACCTGCCAAAACTCCCCCAAATCCATTGGGGAGGAAGGGCGTCCAGTTAGTAGTATCTACATAAAAAGCACCGATGATGATGATGGCAATGATCACCGCTATTTTAAACATCACCATCAGGTTGGTGGTTTTTTTACTTTCTTTAATTCCGATATATGCCAATAGGGTAATAAAGACTACAATCATAAAAGCGGGCAGGTTCAGAATTATTTTCCAGCCACCAATTACGGGTGCATGCATGATGGCATCATAACCCATGCGAGCGTGCTTCGTGAGCTTATCAAAAGGCATACCTGATGCCATTGCTTTTAGTGCTTCCTCATAGCCTAATGATGCATTACTGCTATTGGTGGCGAGCCATCCGGGCAGGCTGATATGAAATCCTTCTAATAAATTATTAAAATAACCACTCCAGCTAATGGCTACTACTATATTTCCGATGGCATATTCTAAAATAAGTGCCCACCCAATAATCCATGCTACAATCTCGCCAAAAGACACATAAGCGTATGTGTAAGCGCTACCAGAAACGGGAATTCTGCTGGCAAATTCTGCATAACAAAGTGCACTGAACCCACAGGTGATGGCTGTAATAATAAAGAGGATGGCAATGCCAGGTCCACCATTAAAAGCAGCCGTACCAATGGTAGAAAATATACCAGCACCAATAACCGCAGCAATACCCATAAAAGTAAGATCACGAACGCCGAGTACTTTATTAAGTTCCCCACTGTGTGAATCGGAGAAGCCAGCCGCCGCATCTGCGGTTATTTTATCCAATGATTTTTTTCTGAATAGAGCAGACATGCAAGATTGGTTTAGGGCGGAAGATAAGGAAAGTTTAGAAAAGGGAGTTGATGGATTGTTCAAAGCCCAATATCATTATAAGAAATTATTCAACTTATATTCCATGCAAAAAGCGGAGTTTGCAATAGACTATCTGTGCAGTTTATATTTGATATTCTTTTCTTTAACCGAAATAAATAGTGGTTGTTTTATCCTTCTTTAGTTGGGATTTTATGGTTAGATTCGTAAATTGTAAAATATTTTTAATGACTGCCATTGATGGCAATTAAACCGACTATAATTCAAAACAATATGTTAGGACTAAGAACAACCATTTATAAAGTGAACGACCTCGCCAAAGCAAAAGAATGGTATGCAAGTGCGTTTTTAACCCAAGCTTACTTTGACGAACCATTTTATGTAGGATTTAATATCGGTGGCTATGAATTGGGACTTCAACCTGATGACTCGCCCGCCGCTAGCAAAAATGTGGAAAGCGTAGTAAGCTATTGGGGGGTTGAAGACATCAACAATACCTACAATAGACTTATTAGTATTGGAGCCACAGAAAATGAATCACCTTACAATGTTGGTGGTGATTTAATGGCTGCTACTTTAAAAGACCCTTTTGGTAATATAATAGGTCTTATTTACAACCCTCACTTTAAACTCAAAGAATAATTATTATGGCATCTGACCAAAATTTCGTTGACTTTGTAACTGAGCAAATTCAAAACGTTGGCATAATATCTACTAAAAAAATGTTTGGAGAATATGGTATTTATAGTGATGGGAAACTTTTTGGTGTGATCTGCAACAATAAACTTTTCATTAAGCCAACTATACAAGGAAGATCGTTTATTGGCAACCCAACCGAATTACCAGCGTATGATGGAGCAAAACCCAGTTTTTTAATTGAGGAAAAAATTGAAGATCGCAAATGGTTAAGCCAATTAGTAAAAATTACATTACAAAATTTACCAGAACCAAAAGCAAAAAAGAAAAAGAAATAACTGATACTAATTATCCTACACTTTCTTGGGTGCATACCACCTACTTATAACAAGCTTTGATACTTCGGCTAATTTTTATACTCAAATTAATGCGTATTTTACAGCTTACTTAATTAATTATATTCAAGGCGAATCACATTAGAAAAAAAATAAAATGGCAAAACAAATTTTCATCAACTTACCGGTAAAAGACCTCCAACTATCCATGAATTTTTATACTGCATTAGGATTTATTAACAATCCGCAGTTTTCAGACGAAACAGCAAAATGCATGGTATGGAGTGAGCATATTTTTGTAATGATCATGTCTCACGAAAAGTTTAAGACTTTTGCTACCAAGCCATTGGCCGACTCAAAACTTAATTTAGCTGCTCTTTATTCATTATCGCTAGATAGCATAGAGGAAGTGAATAATTTAATGACCAATGCGCTCAACGCTGGTGGAACTGAACCAACTGAAATGAAAGATTATGGTTTTATGCAACAGCGAACGCTTGAAGATTTTGATGGACACACTTGGGAGATTTTTTTTATGGACATTACTAAATTTCCAGCCCAGTAACCAGCTCATTCAATTATAAGAATTAAAAGATTTTCATGAGTTCAGCAAGAGTGTATATTAAAAAAATAAAAAACAAAAACTTGAATAAATCCTTACTTATCATTTCGCTATTTATTCTGAATTTTAGCTTTGCGCAAACAAAGAAGAAAGTTACGGATGAAGAAAAACTCTCGAAATGTATTCTAGAAAACACCAATTACTTTAGTTTTAATGGCCAGAAACCAATTGGAAAAGCATGGACTATTATAGAAAATCTTTTCGCCGAAAACCAATTTGTGGCTTGGGGAGAATACCATAACTCGCCGCTCCTCTCACAATTAACAAGCTATGCTTTAGAGAGTGCTTCAAAATATGGTTATAAAACTTGGTGTGTAGAAACCAGTCCATTTGTTTCGTTGGAGCTTATGCGTATTGCAAAAACTAAAAACCCGTTAGACACTATTTTACAAATTGCAAAAGAGCGACCTAATTTTACTAGTTTCCCATTTTTTCAGACCAAAGAAGATATAAGCATGCTTACAACAGCTACTAAATTTGGTTATTCTATTTGGGGAATTGATCAAGAATTTCAACAGACTTTTCCTTACTGTATTGACAAAATATATCAAGCTCAACCCCAAAAGTTAAAACTTAAATACAAGGGTGTATATGATAGCCTGAAAGCAAAATGGTGGATGCCTGATTTTGAATTATTAGACAGTCTTAAAAAAGCGGTTGCTCAGGTAAAAAACAAAGCTATTTTAGAAGGAATAAAAACATCTATTAAAATTTACAGCAATGATGATAATTTACTAAGAGCTTCGTTAATGAAAGATAATTTTTTCACCAACTATAATGCTCTAAAAAATAAAAATGAAAAAATATTTTTCAAAATGGGAAACAATCATTTAGCTAAGGGATTAAACCTACAAACCAATTTATACGATATTGGGAATGCTGTATTCGAACTATCACAGCGAAATAAAACAAAATTTTCTAACGTATATTTTATGGTCCGTTATACAGAAGATAAAGGAGTAATAACCGATGACTTTTTAGAAATGAAAAATGAAAACCCCAAAGTTTTTTCAAAATTGTATGATAAAGACAAGTGGGTATTGGTTGACATACGATCACTAACCCTTAAAATGAGATACGACAACACAATTACTCCAGACACTTACAAGCTAATTGAAAAATACGACTTCGTTTTAATATCTCCAGAAATTTTAAAATAAGTGGGCTCGTAGTTTATAATCAGCAGTAGTTTAAGTTAAATTTATTATTTTCTCATGCCTTTAATATTAAAAAAAGGATTGGCTTAAACTACACTCAAATGATTGCTTGCCCAAATTTAAGCGGGTCTGATTGGGATAACTTTTGCACTTCCTATAGTTTTAGAGTTAAACAACCTTGAAAAACTACCCATTCATTTCAAATCATCTCCCGTAAAACTCAACGGCAGTAACATTCCCGCATTCGGTATCACAAATACTTTTCCATCCATACCGCCCATAACTAACCGTATCGGATGCTTCTGCCGCATTTCATACTCTAATAATGTTTGCCTACAAATTCCACAAGGTGAAATAGGTCTATTACTTTTCCCATTCAAATTGTGATAGCTAATGGCTATTGTTTTTATTTGCATATTAGAATGTATTGATGATATGGCCGACAATAACACCCGCTCTGCACACAACCCTACAGGATAGCTTGCATTTTCTTGATTACTGCCTTGTACTATTTCGCCATTCGCTAACAATGCCACTGCACCCACCTGAAAATTAGAATAAGGCGCATATGCAGTAGCTGTTACCACCCTCGCCCGCTCTAATAAAACAGCATCCCCATTTTCTAACCGCTTTACCGACGGGTATACTTCGTATTCAAATTGTACTGTTTTCTTTTTCATGCTCATGTATTTTTTACAAAAAAGTCTCCCCCACTTTCGCAGAGAAGACCCTTTCTTAATTCAATATACAAATTTTATCTGATCACTTTAAAAATACGATTCCACCTAGGCCCCTTATTCCAACTAAACCAAATTAATGATGCTTTACCCACTATATAGGTTTCGGGAACAAAACCCCAGAAACGACTATCCTGACTCCTATGCCGATTGTCTCCCATCATCCAATAATAATTCAACTTGGGCGTGTAGCTACTAGTCTCTTTTCCATTGATGATGAACTTTCCACCCACTTCCTCCAATGTATTTTTTTCATACACCGTAATCAGTCGCCTATACAATGAAATGGTATTGGTATTAATGGCTATTGCAACCCCTTTTTTAGGAATGGTGATGGGCCCGTAATTGTCTAGCGACCATGGATAATTGGCCTCATCATTCGGAAAGAAAATACCCATATTGGTATCCACATATTTGGTTACAGAAAGTACACCCGGATATTTTTTTACCTTTGCAGCTTCGTCAGCCGTCATGTTAAAATAATAACTCCCTTTTTCGGCACCGGGTGAAAACTGACCATTATTTGCTTCCGCATCTATGCCCAACTCATCTTTTAAAAACTCTTCACTAAATCCAGCCCCATTGGTAGCAACTATATAATCGGTCTGTGCACCCTGCGGAATATAAGCTGGCTGATTGTTAATGAACAGATCTGCATTTTTAACCTGTAAAACGTCCCCTGCAACTGCCACACAGCGCTTTATATAGTTATCGGTCTTGTCTGCGGGATGAACCAAAATAGGATATTCAGCAAACAATGCTTCTCTATTATTTTTAAACTGACTGCTCCTTAACACTTCATAATAAGTTTGCTTACTGCCAAACTCAGGTAAATTAATAATGGTATCGCCAGCAGGAAAATTAAATACTACCGCGTCGTTTCTCTTTACATCGGTAATAGCTGGTAATCGCTTATAAGGCAACTGCACTTCCTTTATATAAGAAGGAGCTGTTTGTGAAAAAGGCATGATATTGTGTACAAAAGGAAAAGAAATGGGCGTCTGTGGTATGCGAGGCCCGTAACTCATTTTACTTACAAAAAGAAAATCGTTTACCAGCAAACTCTTTTCCATACTCTCTGTAGGAATTACATAAGCTTCAAAAACAAATGTTCTAATAAGTGTTGCTGCTACCACCGCAAATACACCCGCATCAATCCATTCGCGGGAGGCTGGTTTATAATACAATTTTAGCGACGCTGGTCCATACCATTTTACTTTTTCAGAAAAGCCCAAATAAGGAAAATAGATGAAAGGTATGAATACCACTGCGGCATGCGCTGGCACTGATACTTTCTTAAAATTCATAACAAATATGATAGAAATCCAGATGGTAATAAACTGACCAGCAATGGGAATAAACTGCAACCAAAACCAATACTTTGGAATGCCAGCAATTTGCACCATCTCCCAAGTATTGTAGAACGGCACCAACGCCTTCCAAGGAGCAATTCCAGCTTTTTTAAACATTCCATACAATCCGAAATGCCAACCAATGGTTCCCGCAATAAAAATCAACCAACCCATAACAGCATAATTTTAATTGTAGCAAATGTATCTATTTCAAATACAATGCATTCATTTAAAGGCAAAAGTTTTGCTAAATATGATTTTTAACGTCTTCTGCCATAATTTCTTTCCCAGATAGAATGATGAGGCGCTCCACTACATTCCTGAGTTCACGTATATTGCCCGTCCAGTTATGCTGCTGCAATTCCTCCATTGCTTTTTTGGCAATATTTTTTTTTGCTTGGCCGTATTCGGCTGCTATTACTTCCAAAAAATACTCCGTTAACAAAGGAATATCTTCTTTGCGCTCGTTTAATGAAGGCATATGAATAAGAATTACCCCTAAGCGATGGTACAAATCGAGCCTGAAATTTTTTGCTTCTACTTCCTTTAATAAGTTCTTATTGGTAGCGGCAACTACCCGTACATTAACCGAAATTTCTTTGTCGCCCCCTACCCTTGTTATTTTTCCCTCTTGCAATGCCCGCAACACTTTTGCTTGAGCACTTAAGCTCATATCACCTATCTCATCCAAAAAAAGTGTCCCCCCATTTGCTTGCTCAAACTTTCCAATCCGCTGCTTTATAGCAGAAGTAAAAGAACCTTTTTCGTGACCAAATAATTCACTTTCGATCAGCTCACTAGGTATTGCTGCACAGTTCACTTCAATAATGGGATTGGCACTGCGTGCACTCTTTTCGTGCAGCCAGCGAGCTACCAATTCTTTTCCGCTTCCGTTCTCACCCGTTATCAGCACCCGTGCATCCGTAGGTGCTACCTTTTCAATGGTATCTTTTATTTTTTGAATGGGCAAAGTATTGCCGATCATCTCCTGCACTTTGGCCACTTTCTTTTTCAGCACTTTGGTTTCTAGTACCAGTGTAGTTCGGTCGAGGGCATTTCTAATAGTAATCAGCAGTCTATTTAAATCAGGTGGCTTAGAAATATAATCAAATGCCCCTTTCTTAACCGCATCTACAGCAGTATCAATATTACCATGCCCACTAATCATAATCACAGGAATATCAGCATTAATTTCTTTGGCTTTCTGTAAGAATTCAATGCCATCTAGTTTTGGCATTTTAATATCACAAAGCACCGCATCATAAGTAGCTGCCTTAAATTTTTTCAGCCCCTCTTCCCCATCTGCGGCTTCTTCCACCTGATAGCCTTCATTGCCCAGTATATCTTTTAATACATTTCTGATAGAACGTTCATCATCAATAACCAATATGCTTGCCATAGAATAAATTATTTTCAAAGTTAATCATTGAAAGCTAAACCGCAATCCCGCATACCAATTGCGCAACGCAGCAGGGTTAAAATAACGATTGCCCGCTGCATTAATATCATTTCCGAGACTGTAATTTTGATTGAGTAAATTATCTCCTCCAATAAAAACATCAAAGGATTTCCTTTTTATTACAAATTTTCTGCCAACCTTAACTTGTAGCAATTGATAAGCATCGGCAGATATAGAATTAGCATCATTCAACGGAATTTTACTGGTGGCATTGATACTGCTTTGTATATAAACATGGGCAGTAATAATATCAAATCCTACCACTGCAATGGTTTTTGGAACACCCGTTAACGCATTCCCAGAATAGTCGGTATTGCCTTGCTTATAATTCATAAAAATATAAGGTTGATAGCTGAAACTTGCCGCTATACTTGCGTTGCGAATAAATTGATTGGGACGCTGAAAAATTCGATATTTTAACATGGTTTCCAGTCCCGACTGCCTTGTACTTCCTGCATTCATAAAATATTCAGATCCAGCCGCATCATTTCTTCTTACAATAGCATCTTGTAATTTAAATTGATAGAAACCTATATCAAATAAGAGCTTTTGATGGAACCATGCACCTCTAATACCTGCTTCTATATTCCATCCTTTTTCTGCATTGAGGAAGGGATAAAAATTTCCATCTGATGGCCTTATTTCAGCAAGACTAGGAGCTGAAAATCCTTTTGCTAAAATGGCATAGGCAGTGATAGATGGATTTATTTTATAGGAGATAGAAAGTCGCGGCACAAGGGGTGCATTTATTTTTCTAATTGTAAATGAATTGTTCAATGTATTCAATCGCTTGTAGTCAAACGATTGTTGGTTGATGCTGAAACCAGCTTGTACCAGTAAGTTTTTTCCTACCGGAAGGTGAAGCTGGGTAAAAATAAACCCTTGTTTGCTTACAATAATATCTTCCGATAATAAGTTGCTTACACTGCCCTTATTATTATTGTGTTGGCGAATATTAGACTCATTCACCATCCACTCAAACCCGCTCACCCATTGCAATTGCGGCAAGGCCAATATGGGTTGAACCAATACTTGCATGCCCATTGCAAGGTTCCATTCGTTTCTTTTTTCATAATTGGTGATGAAAGGATTTTCGAATAGGGTTTTATTGATGCTTAAGAAACTATTTAGTCGCACGGTTTCCGTCACCCTCTTTTCGTGTTGTAAAGCACCCAAAAAAGTTCTGTTATAAATAGCCGTTTTTTGGGTTACTGCTCCTGGCAATACCCCTGCTGCTTGCCTTGCTTGTATAGGGTTCGCTTGCATTTGTGCAAGGGTAATGGCTCCAGGTGTTTGATAAAATAAATCGGTATAAAACAAACTGGTTTTAAAAACACTGGTTTTCACGCGGGTAATTGTTCGCCACTGTAATCCCGAACGCAGCATAGCAGATTGTTCCCTATAGCCATTGGATTGCAATCGGTACAGTTGAATGGAAGATGCAAAATTCTTATTACTGCTGATCCATTCCAATGATTGTTGGTTATAGCCAAAAGAACCGCCCGTAAATGCTCCCTGAATTATTTGTTTGGCTGAATCGGTAAACCCCAATGAAAGCTCTAGCAGTAATGCGCCACCAGTTCCTGCACCATATATGCTTGCGGCAGGGCCTTTGGCTATTTCTATTTTATCTACTTGAGTAATATCCAATAAATTTAAATAGGTATTTCCTGTGGCATCAGACAGCGGAATGCCATTCCAGTATATTTTAATATTTCTTACGCCAAAAGGCGATCTCAACAAACTACCCCTCACTGATAGCCGATAGCTGCCGGGTGAACGTTCTTCCATTCTAATGCCGGGAATGGTATTCATTATGGGCACCAAAGAAGCCGGTGAGTACTGTTCTAAATCTTTTTTATTGAGTACCGCAATAGCAGCCGGAATATCTTTCCATTTTAAATTATTATTAAATGCATGCACCACTACTTCATGCAGAACTGTATCATTTTTTTCCGTCGCTTTTTGCTGGGCAGTCACAGCCGTAAAAAACAATAGGGGGCAAATAAAAATAAATATTATTGTAAGCCTTACTAATTGCATATTGAATAAACAACAAAGCCCGAAATAAATCGGGCCTTATTTAAATATTGGGAATCATTATTTTTTTTGGTACATCACTTCTTTCACCAATTTAACCGTTCTACTGATATCGGGCATAGCCAATGCAGTTAAGTTAGGCGCATAGTGCATGGGCGCATCTGCACTGGTAATTCTTCTAATGGGTGCATCTAAATAATCGAACCCTTCTTTCTGAATTCTATAGCTTATTTCAGAAGATATAGAGGCAAATGGCCACTGCTCTTCTACAATTACCAACCGATTGGTTTTTTTAACGCTTTCTAAAATAGTCATCCAATCTAGGGGACGAATGGTTCTCAAATCAATTACTTCTGCGCTAATTCCTTCCTTCTCCAGTTCTGCAGCAGCTCCCAGCGCTACTTTCATCATTTTGTTATAGGAAACTATGGTAATATCTCGACCTTGTTTTTTTACATCGGCTTTTCCCAAGGGAATATAATATTCTTCATCAGGTATATCAGATTTATCACCATACATCACTTCGCTTTCCATAAACATCACTGGATCTTGCTCGTAACGAATGGCCTGCTTCATCAATCCCTTTGCATCGTATCCATTTGAAGGAGAAACCACTTTCAAGCCTGGTATATTGGCATAATAACTTTCAAAAGCGGTAGAGTGTTGGGCACCGAGTTGACCAGCACTGCCATTCGGTCCTCTAAAAACAATGGGGCAGCTGATTTGACCACCACTCATGGCCAGCATTTTAGAAGCCGTATTAAGAATCTGATCCATGGCTAATACAGCAAAGTTCCAAGTCATGAATTCAACAATGGGCCTAAGACCACTCTGTGCAGCACCTACTGCTACAGCCGTAAAGCCCAATTCAGCAATGGGCGTATCAATTACACGCTTGGCACCAAATTCGGCAAGCATACCCTGACTCACTTTATAAGCCCCGTTGTATTCCGCTACTTCCTCTCCCATAAGAAACACTTTATCGTCTCTTCTCATTTCTTCACTCATCGCTTCCCGAAGCGCTTCTCTAAAAGCAATTGATCGCATAGTCACTTATTTTAAAATGAGCACAAAAATAGAAGATAAAGGCTTACAAAACCAAAAATCCCCGCTCGACTTTCGCCAAACGGGGATTTTTATTTTAAAGTGAGTAAGGCTAAAACACATTCCAGCCAAAACTAACATAATACAAGCCACCTATTTGTACACTTCCAAAACCATTATAATAATATTTATTAAAGATATTGGTACCACCAACTTTAATCAATGATTTTGTTTTAGGTAATTTATAGCTCACCATTGCGTCTACAGTTTTATAAGAAGGTAAATTACCAACGGCAAAAGTTCCTTCATAATTAAATCCATCTACCCATCTGTACATGATATTAAATCCAAAACGATTGTCTTTGCCAAATCCACTATTAGCAAATCCTATATTGCTGCGATATTTAGGAGTATTGAAATAAGAAACAAATCCTACTGGCAGATCTCCAATTACATCGGAATAGATATTTGCATTCAAAGAAAAATTCTTCTTCATCATGTATTCAACCGATGCACCCCAACCTTTAACATCAACGGTTCCAGGTGCATTTACAGAAATGCTATAGCCAATTCTTGTATTTGCACTTAACAAATTCATGGGGCTTGGAGGAAGTCCCGCTCTTGCTTGAAGTACCGATATCCCACTGATAAAATCGCGGTATTTAGCTGTATATGCGTATACATCAATTAGCAAACGTTTGGCGATTAAACCCTTGTAACCAACTTCAAAAGAAGTAGTAGATTCTGGTTTGAATTCTCCAAATTGTTGCACTTGCAGTAAAAGAGGGTTTGGAGCACCTGCCATCACACTTGCCCCAAATGCTTGAACACTCGCAATAGTATAAGCAGGGTTTCCCGCAAAATTATATCCATTTCTTAATTCAGGAACACCACCCATTAAGCGCTGTCCTCCCCCTACTAAGAGGTTAATCCACTGATTTTGGGTAGTTGGAAAACGGTATGCAGACTGGTAAGAAAACCTTAGGTTATGATCTTGTGCTAATTTAACCACAGCAGATACCCTTGGGGTAAAGCGGCCCTTGAAATTGGTGTTTTTATCGTAGCGACCCGATGCAGTAATTTTTAATCGGTCTCCAAAAAGTTTTTGAGAAATCTGAAGATAGGCTCCAGTCTCCATAATTTTAATAGGTCCTGATGTGTCTGCAAACAAAGTACCTTGAGAATTTAGTACAAACTCACGAATATTGCCGCCAATCATTAAATCAGTGCCAGATTTATCTAATCCCAATGCTTCGGTAAAATTATATTGTCCCTCTAAAGAATTCAGTCCAGTTCTATCTATAAACATACCTCCTCCTTTAGAAATTGGCGTGTTGGCAACCTCTAAGAAAAGAGGATTGTTAACCACTACACCTGTTGGGCGTCCCATATCAGCCACGCCGCGAGCTGTATTGTGGGCTGCTTCAGCAGGCAATCCAGCATTAGTAGCCATTGAATATGCTGCTAAATATTGAGGATACCAGGATGAACTGGGTTTCCATTTTTCATTAAACAAACGCGTTGTTATAGTTGCATTGTATGAATTACCAGCATTCTCACGTGTTATATATGATCTGATGTACCAGTTTTTAGCTTTTAGTTCAAATTTATATTGAGCCATTTTTAACTCTTTTAGCGCATAGCGGTCAGTACCAGTATAAACGGTGCTCCCCATACCCCAGTGACCTGCAATAATGGCTTCTACTTTATCATTTATTTTATAATGTAGCGCACCACCCAATTTTATATTCATAGTGGTAGGATCAATTACTTGATTTTCATTGTAACCAGTGCGGCTAACTGACTGATTATTAAAATAATTACGAGAAGGTGATGCCCCATAAATAATAGGTGAAACCCCCGCAGCAACCAATGCACCTGCACCCGCACCGGTAAGAAAAGCATTAAAATTAGCAATAGTTGCCCCAGGATTGGCTCCTAAAAATCCATTAAATAAAGCAACGGTTGATGCTGGCAAACCCGTGGCTGCAATTACAGATGAAGCAATTGAACTAATATTTTGAGTTGTTTCATCTCCATAAGTGTTAATACCATCAAAGTTGGGATCTGTAATTCTGCTTCCAGCTTTTGTAAGTCCATTTGGAAAATCGGGCAATGGGGTACGAAGATAGTTCCCTTCATTATTGGCCAACCAGTCTTGCGCTTGTACAAACTGGGCATTTATTTTATAGGCGAATTTATCTGATACCTTAGCCGCATACCTCAAACTCCAGTCATAATAAGGAGAACGAGGACGTTGTTTGCTATCAACATGATTAACCCCTTGTTTTATCTGAAAACTCAAACCCTGGTGTTTGAAAGGGTTTTTGCTATTGATGAGCAAAGTACCATTGGTACCACCTGGCCCATACAATGCAGAAGAAGCTCCCTGTAACAACTCAATATTGTCTACATCTAATTCAGATAAGCCAACAATATTTCCCACTGGAAAATTCAAACCAGGCGCTTGGTTATCCATTCCATCTACCATTTGGTTTAAGCGATTATTACCACTGCTATTAAAGCCGCGAGTACCAATGCTGGTAAACGTTAAACTTGCAGACACCACATCCACCCCTTTCAAGTTGGCTATCATATCATAGTAATTGGCAGCGGGTGAATTCCGAATGGCTGATGCACTAATTCTTTCAATAGAAACAGGTGATTCTAAAATACGCTCTGGTACCCTAGACGCAGATACAACTATTTCATTCCCAAGTGTAAAAGCGGTTTCTAACTCTATACTAACCTGTTGATTGTTCTCTTTTATGCTAACTTCTTTATTGGCAAATCCTACGGAAGATACAACAAGTGTAAAAGGTAGTTTTTGAACAGTAGAAAATTTAAATACACCCTTATCATCGGTGTAAGTTCCTGCTGTACCTCCTTTCACTGAAATGGAGACCGCAGATAGCAATTCTTTTGATTTTCCGTTTTTTACGGAACCAGACACGGTGGTTACTTGCTGCGCAGCTAGAGATATTGTAAGCAAAAGCGCAAGAACACACAAGCCCAGGGGGGTTAATAGTCTTCTCATAATAGCATTGTTTAATTCAAATGTAAAGCAAAATAAGATTTGTTAAGTTCTTGTAAAAATTTAATTTCAGAAGCATGAGCTCTACTTGTGGACAAAAAAACAATGGCTTGGTAAGTTTTCCACGATTCCCATTCTATTTTTGCCGCATGGATGAAAATATATTCCCCTTTCAAACTGGTTTTTACAAAGGAAAAGTAAGAGATGTTTACTCAATACATAATAATTGGTTGGTAATGATTGCCAGCAACCGGATCTCTGCATTTGATGTGATTCTTCCAAAACCCATCCCCTTTAAGGGTCAGGTTTTGAATCAAATTGCCGCTTTTATGCTCGGGAAAACAATTGATATTTGCCCCAATTGGCTCTACAGCTGTCCCGCTCCTCAAGTATCTGTGGGGAGAAAATGTACCCCATTTAAAATTGAAATGGTGGTGAGGGGTAATTTAGTAGGTCACGCTTGGAGAACCTATCAAAAAGGAGATCGCTTATTATGCGGAGCTATTCTAACAGAGGGATTGAAAGAAAATGATTTTTTCCCCTCCCCCATTATTACTCCTTCTACCAAGGCTTCGGAAGGCCATGATGAGGACATTTCACCTGCTGAAATTATTGCCAAGGGATTGGCTACTCAAGCTGAATGGGAGCAATTGGTACAATATTCTTTGGCACTTTTTGAAAGGGGCAGGGAAATTGCCTCAAAACAGGGACTGATTTTGGCCGATACCAAATATGAATTTGGCAAGCTTGGCAATACCATTTACCTCATGGATGAAATTCATACGCCCGATTCATCTCGCTATTTTTATGGAGACGGATTTGAACAACGGCAGGCTTTTGGCGAGCGGCAAAAACAACTGAGCAAAGAATTTGTGCGGGAATGGCTGATTGCTAATGATTTTATGGGCAAAGAAGGCCAGCAGGTTCCTGAAATGAGTGAGGAATGGATTCAGACCATCAGTAAAAGATATATTGAATTGTATGAGAAAATAATTGGAGAAACTTTTATTCCTATAGACTTATCAGAAGCAGAAATAAATGCCAAAATAGTAAAAACTATTGCAGAGTTGCCCAACTAATGTCAATCGCTTTTATTGAGTCGTGGGCGCAACCTCTCCTTACTTTTATTAAACATATTTCTCCCTTTATCAATACCGCTGCGAATTTCCGCCTGCCGCTCTATGGGTAAATGAATGGTTTCTTTACACTCAATACTGCAACAACCCTCCAACTGTTCTGCACAAGTTGCACACTGAATAAATAGCAGATGACAACCATTATTTTTACAGTTGGTATGTGTATCACAAGTTGCCCCACATTGATGGCACTGTGCGATTATATCTTTGGTTACCCGCTCTCCCAAGCGATCGTCGAAAACAAAATTCTTCCCAATAAATTTCGATTCTAACCCCTTCAATTTTATTTCATTGGCATAATGAATAATACCACCTTCCAAATGAAATACATTTTCAAACCCTTTGTGTAACATATAAGCACTGGCTTTCTCACACCTTATACCCCCGGTGCAATACATGATTATATTTTTCTGCTCCTTCCCTTTTAACATACCCGCTGCCATAGGCAACTGGTCTCTAAAAGTATCGGATGGCACTTCAATGGCCGATTGAAAATGACCTACTTCATATTCATAATGATTACGCATATCTACCACTACGGTATCGGGATTATTGAGTAATACATTCATCTGTTCCGCATTTACATATTTCCCTTTCTGCTCCATTGAAAAATGTGGATCATCAATTCCATCGGCTACTATTTTTTCCCTTACTTTTATTTTTAGTACCCAGAAGCTTTTTCCTTGTTTTACTGCATCATTTAATCCTGAAATATCTGCTACGGCAATATTCAATCTAAGGTTTTCAAACCCCGGTATCGCATTCATTCTATTTTTAAATTCCTCCATAAAATGCTCAGGAACACTTACCTGCGCATTAATGCCTTCTTGTGCCACATAAACCCTCCCGAATACCTGTATGGCATTTAATATACTGTACAAATAATTGCGGAATTCCAGCGGATTTTGAATGGGGAAATACCGATAAAAGCTGATGGTGGTTCTTTTGAATTCCTCCTTCATCAGCCGCTGTTTTAACTCCAGATTGGAAACGCGATTGTGTAAAACTGCCATACAGTACAAAAATACAAATTATCGAATAAGTGGGATTGAAATGCGGAACCCCGTTGGCTTAGCTCCCCCCTTTTCAAAGCCTTGTACAAAATCTACTCGTATTATTTTAAATATGTTTTCAAGACCAATAAAGTATTCCCCATAATAAGCTCCGTTATTAATATGTAATCCATTTGCCCCTGTTACAAAAAACCAATTGAGCTTTCTAAACCCAGGAATTTTATTGCTGACTAATCCATTTAAATGATACGCAATATGCGCAGTTGCATTAAACGAAGCAGTATTACTATACCGATAATAAGCAGCCAGTTGAAAGCTATTGAGTGCCGCAGCAGATAAAATAGTTTGGTTGCCGAGGTAATGCTGATAATCGGGTATAAAAGTTTTAGCAGCATGTAGAAAGCCGCTTGCAGCAATATTGTATTTGAATAGCCCTGCTAACTTTAAATTAAGCTCATCACTTATGCCAATTTTCCAACGGGTAAAATCTACATCACTCCCTAATAACCCATTTAGACCCTGTGTAATGGAAGCCGTAAAAGTAGGTTGGCCTGAACCGATATTTACTTTTCGATCTGGGTATTCAATATATTTTGCTCCCGGCCTCCAAGTGATTCCCAGCGTAACTGTGGCAGCCTGATTTCTTACCATATTTATGCCCGTCAACTCGGTGGGATAGTTGGGTGTAAATTGTCTGTTGGGATTATTTTTCCAAACCACCATATCTGCCAGATTTTCTAAAGGCATCCGATCTTGAAACTGAAAATTACCCAATATATTAACCCCATTTCCTATTCCCTTAGCATAGCCTAAACTAAAATAGTTGGCTTCATAAATTTTCAGATAGTTGTATTCGGATTGTAACGTGTATAATGTATTAATTCTCTCGGAAATAGGCTCCGAATTATTAAACTGATACACTTTTCTGCCACCTGAGAATGATACATTCTGAATATATTTTTTACCAAAAATATAATTGACTACCATTGATGGATTGAAATGTTTATTGGCAAATCCATACCTTAAACTGGGAGTAATACTTATAGATCTTCTACCTTCAAATTCTTTTCTAACGGTAGAACTAAACTGCATTACCCCACCTTCCACTGTATTGTACTGCAAAGAAGTTAATAATGGTTGAAATGAAATGGTTGTTTTATATTTCTGTTTGCTAATGGTTTGTCCCGTTAATAAAAAACCCTTCAAACTAAACTTATTTCTAATTCTATCCAACGAATCTAAATAACGAGGGTCTTTGCGCACTAGTTCCAGACTGTCTTTCTTTTTATAATCTTTTATTTCTTCAAGTGATAGTGGAAGGGGACGGATACTATCCCAATACGCACTTGTTTTTTTATTTGAGCTGTCGTAATATTTAAGTATGGTATTGTTGAAAAATTTGGGTTTAAATGCAGGGGTTAGATTAAATTTATCGTACACCTGAAGAAAGCTTCCGAAAAAGTCAAATCCGAAAAATTTACCCGAAGGATAAATAACTTGGTTTTTAATTACCCATATATCACCTGCAGGCACATATTGCTGTTGTATTACCAGTGTATCTAGTAACTGCATCTGTTGTTGTTTTAGCAGCATTAAATCAATACTTTGAATTCTCCAATCGTTCTCCGTAATATTAATATAGCCAGTGAATAAAGGCTCATACATTCTTTTAGGAATTACTTTAATGCGACTAACTTCTTTTCCAAACTCATAAAAAGTGCCTTCAAATTTATAGCGATAATAATTGAGCGCATTATCAGATAGCGGAGAGACAAACCCGCGTGGGTTAAGACTTCTACCCATTGAAATGGTATTTTCATAAAAAGAAATAATTTGTGGATTACTAAAACCAAATCCATCACTTCTTCCACTTACTTTGGTAGACAGCACTTCAATTTTTTTCTTATTGGGTACTTCTACAGAATATTTTGCAATGGTTTCTGACAAGAAAAGCATTTTTCTTTTGCTGGTATCTCCGTCTTCAAAATCTACTTTCTCTCCAAAAAATTTTTTAGGAAAACTTCTTAATTGCATTTGGCCTTTTATATAAACTTCTGTGCTAAATTCTTTTATCTCAGTAAGGTGCTCTGCTCTTTTTTCAATGGCTTTTCTAATAATAGCATATGCAGGATCTTCTGCTCCTGATTTTACCACTACATCTTTTAAATCGTATTCACGGGCATTTAATTCAAAATCAATTACAATATTATCTTTCCCTACCGTTATTTTTTTCTCTTCCGTTGTGTAGCCAATAAACTGGCAAACCAATGTATATGAACCGGAACTAACTGAAAGCGTATAAAACCCATTGCTATTGGCGGAAACTCCCTTGGTAGACCCCTTTATTAAAATGGAGGAAAATGGCAATGCCTTCCCATCTTTCGCAGAACGAATAGTACCAGAAACAGAAGCACCCTTTGCCAAAAAACCAATAAAAAAGAATACAAAAAAAAAGTACTTAGTCATAACCTATCATTTAGGTATTAAAAGCAAAACGAAGATATTATTATATACAAACGCCCTAATAATTCAGGGCGTTTGTGCTATTTTTTACTATATCTAAGTGCTATTGAGCTATTCGTTCCTGCCATGCCAACATGCCACCAGTCACATTTATTGTATTTTGAAACCCTGCGGCTGCCAAAATAAGACAAGCTTGTCCGCTTCTGTTGCCACTTCTGCAATACACATACAATTGCGCTTCTTTTAAATCTTCAATATCTTCTATTTGCATGGTTTGAATATTGCCCAATGGTAATAATACTCCACCAATATTAAAATCAGCGTGTTCATGGGGCTCACGAACATCAAGCAAATTTATTTTTTCGCCTTTATCTAATTTTTCTTTTAAGGATTCAACGGTAATTGTCTGCATAAAATTATTGTTGTGTGATAGATGATAAACTGTCTTTAACAGGTGGCTTTTCACTAATATACAAATCCATGATTTGGCCCTGGCGAATTCTATTGAGTTGCTTCTCACCATTACTACCCGGAATTTCTGAATAAAGGGGTGGATTTTGTTTAATAATAAATGCCATGGCTGAATCTGCAACTGAGCCGCTTGCAAGTACCGATCCAAGATTAATATTTAATGTAGCCAGAAGAGCTTTAGCTTCTGCAAGTGTTAATCCAATTAAGTCGGGCACATCAGTATCCTCGCCTCCTACTCCACTTCCTAATACAAAACTAATTTGGCTACCTATGGCTATTTTGCTGCCAGGTTTTACAGGAATACCATTTAGCAACTGCTCCAATACAGCATTACGAGCAATATCGGGTCTGTAAGTAATATATCCCAACTTCAGTCCCAAACTTTGTAAATACATTTCAGCACTACGTATGGAGAACCCTGTAAGATCAGGCATTTCAACCTGTGGGGGAATGATTCGATTAATAGTTAAATAAATGGTTCTTCCTGTTTTTACTACCGCATCGGCTTCAGGGGTTTGCCTGATCACCGCTTGTTTAGCAATGCTATCTACATACACAGAATCTTGCAATACCACTTCAAAACCTTTGTCTTCTAATATTTTTTGAGCTGCCATAATATGCTGCCCAGTAACAGATGGTACTTTTTCAAATTTCCCATAGCCTGTAATCATATCCAACGATACAAAAAACAATACAATAATCAATACCACAAATCCTAAGCCAGTAAGTATATTAACCCAAAGTGGTTTGCGAGTAATGAATTTGAACAAAATAAATGAAATTTAGGGTTGAAGTTATAAGGTTTAGGTGAATGCTTGTTCAATTACTGCGGAATAAAAATGGGTCAAGCTCATACCCATTGCCCTTACCTGCTGTGGTATAACTGATGCGTCACTTTGCCCTGGCACGGTATTTACTTCCAGCATATATGGTTTTTGCTGTGCAGTATCATAAATAAAATCTATTCTTACTACGCCCCTACAATTTAATATTTCGTAAACCCGTTTAGCCGCATCACTTAACTCCTCCTGCATTTGTTCGGTAATAATAGCTGGGGTAGTCTCTATACTTTTGCCCTGGTATTTGGCTTCAAAATCAAAAAAATCATTTTCGGTACTGATTTCTGTAATAGGCAGAATGATAATCGTATTTTTTTCTTTAAAAACCCCAATGGTGAATTCTCTTCCACTAATAAATTCTTCTACCAAAATTTGATCGTCTTCTCTAAAAGCCTTTTCCAGTGCAACTTCCAATTGATCCGATCCCGTTACTTTACTCATACCAATACTACTTCCCCCATTGTTAGGTTTTACAAATAAAGGCAATTTCAGTTGATGTAAAATAACTTCTTCGGCAACTGGCGTATGCTTAAATAAATGCATAGATTTAGCCGTATTTATCCCCCCCGATGCAACTACTGCAACGGTATATCCTTTATTCATGGTAATGGCAGAAGTGGCTGCATCGCAACTGGTATAGCGCATCCCCAACAAATCGAAATAGCCTTGTAATTTTCCGTCCTCTCCAGGTGTTCCATGAATGCAAATGAGGGCGAGGTCAAAATTAATTTTTATACCCGCATCTATCACACTAAAATCGTTTTTATCAACCGCTGATTGATTCCCCATTGCATCTTCATACCACCATCCTGTGGTATTAATGTCAATTTTATAAACATCGTACCGGTTGCGATCAATATGATTGCCCACTGTTATCGCACTTCTATAGCTTATTTGCGCCTCTCCACTCAACCCTCCTGTAACCAATGCAAGTTTCTTCTTCATGCAATTATTTGAAAATTTCTTAAATATGCATTTTCCCTTTCTTAGCCATCAAATCATCTACCGTTTCTTGGTACATTTCGTCGGGAACGCAACAGTCAACGGGACAAACCGCTGCACACTGTGGCTCTTCGTGAAAACCTTGACATTCAGTACACTTATTGGGTGTGATATAATAAGTGTCCAGACTAATAGGCTCAAAACGCTTGCTAGCATCTACTAAGCTACCATCCATCAATTGAAAACTTCCTTTAATAGTGGTTCCATCGGCTATTGCCCACTCCACTCCGCCTTCATAAATAGCGTTATTGGGACATTCGGGCTCACAAGCACCACAATTAATACATTCTTCTGTTATTTTGATTGCCATACAAAATGGGTTTGTTGGTTGAGTAAATTACATTTGCAGTATCAAAAATACGGCTGACAAATGATTTTACAAGAACGAATTAAATTATTAACCCAATTAGGTAGCTACTTAACCGAAAATGACCCCGAATGGCTGGATGTAAAAGAACGTGCTTTTCAACAAAATCAATGGTTTATTCCTGAATTTATTGATGCTGCTGTTGCCAATATTATCCACCATTTTTTACAGGAACCCGCTTTAAACAACTGGGCTAAGCTGTATCAGCTTCCAGAAACCGTAGAAAATCCCCAATCGGTAGGCATTGTAATGGCCGGGAATATTCCATTGGTGGGATTTCACGACCTAATTTGTGTTTTTATGAGTGGGCATCAAGCCGTTATTAAATCCTCTTCAAAAGACGATTTAATGATTAAATTTCTGGTGAAGAAACTTTATGAATGGGAACTAACCATTCAAAACCATATTTCTTTTACAGAGCGTCTCAATAATTTAAATGCCTATATAGCTACTGGCAGTAATAATTCCAGTCGATATTTTGAATATTATTTTGGTAAGTACCCCAATATTATCAGAAAAAACAGAACCTCTATTGCCATTTTATACGGTACTGAAACCAAGGAAGAACTAGCTGCATTGGCAGATGATATTTTATTGTATTTCGGGCTTGGATGCAGAAATATTACACAGGTATACGTTCCAGAGGGGTACGATTTCATTCCACTATTAGCCGCTTTAAAAAAATACGAAGGGTTGATGGATTACCGTAAATACAAAAATAATTTTGATTATCATTTAGCTTTATTAATCATGGGTGGAAAATACTATATGAACAATGATACAGTAGTGCTTACAGAAAACATTTCGCCATTTTCGCCTGTAAGTCAGCTCCATTACAGTTTTTATTCCAACAAAACTGCTTTATTAAACCAGTTGAAAGCGGATCAGAGCATACAATGCATTGTTGGCAAAGGTCTGGTTGAATTTGGAAGCGCACAAAAGCCATCATTAACCGATTATGCCGATGGGGTTGATACGATGGAATTTTTAAAGGGACTAACAAAATGACACCTGATTGACTTTTTAGCACTGTTTTTAAGATGAATTATAAAAACATTTGTTAAATGGGGGGTATTCTACCCTGTCATTTAATCAGCTTTATTTATTTGTTATGAGAAAGGTATGTAATTTGAGCAAGAAATATAAATATCAACAATTATGAATTGGAAAAATGGTTTGGTAATTGTGGCCATCAGCGCCACAACTGCGCTTGCAAGTGTTTGGGGGTTCGGAAAATATGTAGAGCACCAACGGGCAGGTATCCAAGAAGCTGGTAAATTACCGGTAAACTATGCGGGTTATTTCGGCAACAACAATAATGCGGCTGGCACAGTAGACTTTACCGCAGCAGCCACTTCTGGAACTGCAGCCGTAGTTCATATTAAAACACGCACCAAAGCCAAGCAAGTTGGTAATTCGCAAAAACAACGCAATCCATTCTCTGATATGTTTGGAGATGATTTTGGCGACTTTTTTGGGGGACCAAGAGTGCAACCCGAACAGCGCGCCAGTGGCAGCGGTGTATTGATTACCGAAGATGGCTATATTGTTACGAATAGTCACGTTATTGATGGCTCGGATGAAATAAGTGTAACCCTTGCCAATAAAAAATCTTACAAAGCGGTATTGGTAGGACAAGATCCTAATAGCGATTTAGCCGTCATAAAAATTGATGGAAAATCATTCCCTTACATTGTTTATGGCAATAGTGATGAATCAAAACTTGGGCAATGGGTTTTGGCAATTGGATATCCTTTAAATTTAGACGTTACAGTAACGGCTGGAATCATCAGCGCTAAATCAAGATCTATAGGAATCAACGCTCGCCAAGGCGCCAATCCTGTAGAATCATTTATTCAAACAGATGCGGCTGTGAACCCAGGCAATAGTGGTGGTGCTTTAATTAATACCAATGGAGAACTCATTGGCATTAACTCTGCCATTGCTTCTCCTACGGGCTCTTATGCAGGATACTCATACGCCATTCCTGTAAATATGGTAAAGAAAATTGTGACCGATATTGTAAAATTTGGTACGGTTCAAAGAGCTTATATTGGAATTAGTTATCCAAGTGAAAATTTGAGTGATGAAGCCAAACGTGAACTAGAAAAAGAATTGGGCACTGCTTTTAAAGAAGGTGAAGGCGTATATATTACTGCCGTTCCAGAAGGTGGTGCTGCCGCAGGGGCGGGATTGAAAAAAGGAGATATTATCACCAAGGTTAATGGAGCCAATGTAACTACTGGACCAGAATTGCAGGAACAAGTGGCCCGCTTTAAGCCAGGCGATAAAATTAGCGTTACCTATAAAAGAGCAGGTAAAGAAGCTATGGTAAATATTACATTAAAAAACAAAGCAGGTAATACTGATATTGTAAAAACCAGTTCTATTGTGGAGAAATTAGGGGGTGAACTGGTGAATCTTGACAAGAAAATTGCCGCTGCCAACGATGTTGCTGGTGGTGTACTGGTTAAAAAAGTAGGCACTGGTTTACTAAGCAAAAGCCGCATGGAAGATGGATTTGTAATTACAGGCGTAAATGGAAAAGACATCAATAATTTGGAAGAATTAAAAGCAGCACTTGCATTAATCAAGTCGGGCACTTTAAGGGTTGATGGTTTTTATCCAGGCTTTGAAGGACGGTATACTTATCCGCTTCAGTTAACGGAAGAATAAAATTTATAGGATTAAATTTTTGAATGGCTTAGGAATTTCAACGTTAGAAATTCCTAAGCCATTTTTTATTCCGCTGCTATTCGCTCATACACCAGGTATTCGCCAGCTTGTAATTCAAAGGACTCCTGGTTTTGGAAACTGAATTCAAGTTCCGAGAAAATATTGCGAAACCTACCTTGCAACCATTCATGCTTTACATTTATTTTTAGTCGGTTTTGGGTAGAAATATTTAATAGTACCAATACCAAGTCACTTTCTTTTTTTCTAAAATAAGCCATCAACTCATTGTCCCTCTCCGAAGGAAGAATAAAGGATTCCCCATTATGTATGGCTTTGTTTCTTTTGCGCAAATGAGCGAGTACGGTGTAAAATTCTTCTAACTGCAAGGGCTGCTTCCATTCAATTAAATCCTTATCAAAAAATAATAATCTTTTTTCGCTGGGACTCTCCTGTCCGCTATATACCATGGGCATTCCATGCCAAGTAAAACAAAATACAGACCAAGCTTTTGCTGCTGCTCCGTATTTCTCTATCTCTGTTCCATTCCAACTATTCTCATCATGGTTGCTGGTGAAAAATAATTTGCAGGCACCCTCGGGATATTGCGAATATGCGTGTAACACATTTCTAATCTCGTGCAAAGTGGTCTCTTGTTTTGCGTAGCGACCTGTCTCGTGCATCCACCACCAAGCATAAGTAGCATCAAAAACCTGGTGATACGCTACCACTTCACATTCAGCCAGCCAATACAAGGGTTTAATTCGCTCACAATGCAACCTTGCTTGCTCCCAAAAATCAAGTGGCACCAGATGAGCCATATCACATCTAAAGCCATCAATATCACAATCGCTTACCCAATACTGCATGGCATTCATTAATGCAGTTCGCATTTCGGTGGACTCAAAATTCAAGTCAATCACATCATGCCAGCCATTTTTTTCTGTAAAATTTCCCTCCGCATCCTGCATCATCCATTCAGGATGTTCAATCGTCCAATGGTGATCCCAACCCGTATGATTCGCCACCCAGTCAATAATTATTTTCAACCCCAACGCATGTGCTTTTTGAATTAGATTTTTAAAATCATCTAAAGTTCCAAATTCAGGATTAATATCCGTATAACTGCTACAAGCATAATAGCTGCCCAAACTACCTTGTCGAACTTTTGCACTAATGGGTGTAATGGGCATCAACCATAATATATCAACACCCATCTGTTTCAATCGAGATAGGTGTTCAGCAAAAGCATTAAAAGTTCCTTCAGGAGTGTATTGGCGAATATTCACCTCATACATGGTAGCATTGATAGCCCAGGATACGGTTTTGAAATTTCTGTTCATATATTCATTGGATGTGTAAGCAAGGAAGATAAGGTATTATCTTTTGAAAAAAGAAAAACAGCCACTCAGTATTACCACAAATAATGCTCCTGCCACATTCAACCAAAGAAATCCCAATCCAATGACTTCATACTTATCTAGCAAGAATAATAAAATAACCAATAATTCCCCAATTACTGCCGCCCAGAAAACAGCATTACTGCCAATTTTTTTCAAGTAAAAGGCAACCAGAAAAATACCAAGAATCACTCCATAAAAAAGTGATCCCAGCACATTCACTGCTTCAATTAAACTACCCATGCCCGTAGCAAATTCTGCGGTGATAATACAAAATACGCCCCAGCCGAATGTGTAGTATTTTGACAACTTATATTCTTTCTCCTCCTGCAAAATAGCTGTTCCATTGGGTGATTGCTTTACAAATCGTTTGTGAAAATCTATCATGGTACAAGAAGCCAATGAATTTAATGCAGCCGCAATAGAGCCCCATGCTGCCAAAAAAATAATAGCAATTAAAAGACCTACCAATCCTTTCGGCAGGAAGTCAACCACAAAGCGTAGAAAAATATAGTTGGTATCGTTGGTATCGCTGTTGGGGACTGCTTTTTTAAGTAAGGTTTTGTATTCTTTCTTAATTAAATTTAGTTTGGCATTGCCCATTGCAACACTGTCTTTATAAGGTTGCGATTGTTTCAGCAAATAAAGTTTACTATAAGCTTGTTGAGCCATCTGCTGGTCTTCAAAACGATACCGAACCGCTGTAAGTGAATCTTTATATGGGGTTGATAGGGCTTTGGCTTCCACTGCCTTATTAAAGAAAATAGGAGAAGGATTGAATTGATAAAAAGTAAACAATAAAGCACCCAACAAAAGTATCAGAAACTGCATGGGTACTTTTACCAATCCATTCATCAGTAATCCAATTCTGCTTTCGGTATTATCCTTTGCGGTTAGGTACCTACCTACTTGTGATTGATCGGTTCCAAAATAAGAAAGAGCCAAAAAAAATCCTCCAATAACCCCACTAATAATATTATAACGATCTTTCCAATCAAAGCCATTCTCCGTAAAGCCCGTTGTAATAATATTCATTTTACCAGAAGCACCGCTAATTTGAAGGGCTTGAGCAAAACCAATATTTTCAGGCAGATGGCGAACAATAAGATAGCCTGCAATAAACATTCCTAAAAAAATAATTCCCAACTGCAATTGTTGGGTATAAGCCACTGCTTTTGCGCCGCCAGAAACGGTATAAATAATCAACATTCCACCCATTACAATATTGGTCCAAAAAATATCCCATCCCATTAACGAAGATAAAATAATAGAAGGTGCGTAGATGCTGATGCCAGTAGACAATCCGCGTGAAATTAAAAAAAGTGAGGAAGTGAATACTCGCGTTTTTACATCAAAACGTTGTTCTAAAAATTCGTATGCAGTAAATACTTTTAAGCGACTGAATAATGGAACGAATGTGATGCAGAGAATCACCATGGCAATGGGTAATCCAAAATAATATTGAACAAAGCGCATTCCATCGGTAAAAGCTTGACCGGGCGCTGATAAGAAAGTGATGGCACTGGCTTGAGTACCCATGATACTTAATAAAACTAAGTACCAAGGCATGCTTCTATTACTTAGAAAATAACCTTCTAAATTTTTACTGGTCTTGCTTTTATAAAGTCCATAAGCAATAATACCCCCAAGGGTGAATACGAGTACAAACCAATCAATTTTACTCATTTAAAATATATTGTAAGCCAGTTAAAAAAAATAATCAGCGCAAGCAATACCGCTATTACAAAAACATACCAGCTATTCCAAGATTTAAAGAAAGGAAGTTTACTCATTTTCTAGGTTTTGAATTGATTAAACCACCTCCTAATAATCCCAAAGCGAGTCCGATAAGCAATCCAGCTTTTACATTTTTTAGAAACAATCCAATACCAACCCCAATGAGGACGATGGTAAAAAAGCCGATTTTTTTTCTAGGGTGCATACGAATTAAGGATGGGGTTTTAGGGCAATTATATTGGCCAATATACGGTATGCACCTGTTACGCCTGCTGGTAATTGGCGAAACAGCGTCATGCTAATATAGGTGAAATTTCCCTTACCATATTGGGCTGTAATTAAACTTCCTGCTGTTTGTTTTTCGCCAGTATCATTCATTCCTACAATGGTATTATAAGGAGCAACAACAGGCTCCATCTGATAAGTGCTGCGTTCTTGCACCCAGCTTTTAAAATCATGATCGCTAATTTTATTGGGATCATTCAAGAAAGCGTGATTGGGATTGAGGATATTTACGGGCGCATTTTCTTCTGTGATGCGGGTATTGCTGATAGAAAAAGCATAAGGACCAACTTTTACTTTTTTATTTCCGACCTGATTGGTCTTTAAATATTGTACAATCAAATGTCCTCCTTTAAAAATATATTGATTCAGCACATCGTTTTTATTGGTAAGCCATTCGTGTATATTATAAGCCCGAATACCGACAATTATTGCATGGTACTTGCTTAAATTTTCTGGGGTTATATCAGCTTCTTTCAAGTAATCAACCGTATAACCCAATTGGGCCAATGCTTCGGGAACAAGATCGCCTGCACCAATGATATAAGCAATTTTTTTAGCAACTGTTTTTATGGGATCATTTATTACTAAGCTATTGTGTTTATAGAAATAATGAATAGCGGGGATATGGTCGTATTTAATGGCTTTTAAATTGTGTACAGCAGCATATTTTTTACCCTTACTTTCATAGCTTATTTCAGCAAAAATATTAGTGGCGGTTTTATTTTCAAGTATTTTATCCATGTCAAAAGCATAAGGATAAATATTTCCTGCATAAAGATCCATTACCGTATCTTTTGAGAAGATGTATTGCTCCCCATCTTTTAGACTGATGCTGATAGGTATTGAGGAAGCCGTAAAATTAGATTTAAATTGTAATAAGAGCGGAGTGATGCTGGTATTGCTTTTTCCAGTATTTGAAACTTTGGTGAGTAATACATGTTTATCTAAAGAAATTGCAATGGGATTAATCACAATCAATGGCTGGTGTAATTCTCCCCTAACAGGGTCTACGTATTTATATTGCACAGGCCTAATGATGGTAAAAGAAATTTTATTTATGCTGAAAACAAATTTTGCAACAAATGCAGGATCAGATTCAGCATTACCAATGAGTGCATAATCCGTTACATTAAAAGTACCCATATCGGCCAACGGCTTTGCCAACCAATAAGGCTGAGAATAAGGTTTCTTTAAGGGTACTGTAAAATTTTCACTGAGCAGCCAGTTGGTATTGGCAGTTGTTACTTTATTTAAAATAGTATCGTAGGATTGTTCTTCCGATGTGTTTAAAAAAATCTGATTGAGTTGCAAATCTGCCTCGGCTCTTTTATTCAGGAAAAAATTCACAGTGAGTTTTTCACCCGATACCGCATATTCTGTGTCTGTTGTAGCTTCTACAAAAACACCCGCACAGGCAATAATCAGTTCTTCTATTTCTTTTTTCTTTTGCTGCCACCAACTACCTGTATAACTTATGCTAAGAAATTGCTGGTATAGTTTTACCAGAGGGGCAACAGATTTTTCGGGATGATCAAATTGATAATGATCAATGATGGATTGTATTGCGAGCGCTAATGCAGCACCTCCATTTGGAATTCTATTCCAATCGGTAACAATTCCGTCCATCAACGAATTTTTTGCAGAGTCTCCAGCAATGGTGGCAAAATATTCATAAATCTGTCCCTTTCTACGAGGTCTTCCTTCACCTTGACTTTTGTGCATACTTCTTGCTTCACCCCCTAGTTCCCCATAATTTTTTCCAATCAAGGGATTGAAAACACCAGCATCTATTTTTAATTGGGTATCACTGGTAGTATTGGCTCCGCCAAAATTGAATGTATTCCAGAGCAAGCGTTTTGCCTGCCAAATAGATACTCCTTCTTTCAGTTGTTCCGGAAATTGTGTAGGATTGGCTGCTGCTTTAAAAGCTTCTATTGACAGCATAGCGGAAGCAGTATGGTGGGCGTGGCCAGCACGGGCATCAGGTGGGAAGCGGTTGATGATAATATCGGGTTGAAATTTTCGGATCACCCAAACCATATCAGCCAGTACTTTCTGTTTATTCCAGTAGCGAAGTGTTTCATTAGCAGATTTGCTGAATCCAAATTCATAGGCACTGCTAAAATATTGTTCAGCTCCATCTATTCTCCTGGCCGCAAGTAATTCCTGGGTTCTAATCAACCCCAATTCAATACCCTGTTCTGGGCCTATGAGGTTTTGTCCCCCATCACCCCTAGTTAGACTAAGGTAAGCAGTCCTGTATTTCTTTTCTTTAGCCAGATACGGGAGTAAGCTATTATTTTCATCATCAGGATGGGCTGCTATATACAGCACGGATCCCAAAACCTGCCATTGTTTTAATTGCTGATAAATTTCAGCAGTTCCCATGGCTTGCGGCGATTGAGCCAGCAAAGGAATTGGGTTGAAAAAAGCTATGATAATAAAGCAATAAAATAAGCATTGTTGAATAAAACGTTTAACCATATTCATCATCGTTATTGCACGAAGATAGCTATTGTTTTACCACGGTGAATTCTACTCTCCTATTTCGTTGGCGGCCTTCATCAGTAGTATTAGTGGCTACTGGTTTGGCAGAACCAAATCCTTGGGCATTTATTCTAGTTTCTTTGAGTCCTTTATCAACCAATGCTTTTTTTACTGCATTTACCCTTTCTGTGCTTAATGAAAGATTTGACTTTTCATTCCCAATATTATCAGTATGGCCCGATAAAGCTATTTCAATAGAAGGATTTCGAATTAACAAGTCGGCCAACCGCTCAATTTCACCAGCACTCTCTGGTCGCAAACTTGCTTTACCAAAGTCGAAAAAAATATTATTTAAGCTAATGGCTTTGCCTATTTCAATAGGAGAAAGATAAAGATCACGAACAATTTCGGTATACTCATTTTGTTTGAGTAGGTCGAGGCTATTACTGAGTGAAAAAAAGCCTGGAGCAGCCGCTAAAAATCCATAATTGATTCCACATGGCAGGGCTATTTGATATTCGCCAGTTTGGGGGTTAGCATTTGCTATTCCAATATTTTCATTGGTTACTAAATTTTCATAAATAATAGAAGCTGCCATCGGCTTTTTGGTAAGATCATTATACACTTTACCCTTAATAAGCACAACAGGTTTGGGTCTTAATACTTCTTTTAATTGTACTTTAACAATATCCCCTTTTCCAAAACCATCTTGATTAGAAACCATATAGGCATATTCTCCCTTTGCGTCGAGCGTATAATAAGCATCCCAACCTGTAGTATTAATTTCAGGCCCAAGGTTCACGGGTTCTGACCAGTTTTGCCAGCTATCGTCTAGTCGAACCGACATCCAAATATCATTATCACCTATTGATCCTATTCTATCTGAAGAAAAGTATAATGTTTTCATATCAGCAGCTAGATAGGGCGTTCCCTCATCAATTCCTTTTACTGCAAAAACTTTAATGGGCTTGGGTTCACTCCATTCAAATTTAGGTACTACTAAGTTTCCATTATTGCCCGAACCAGCTGATCCAGTATTTCCAAAAGATTCCGCACCAGGAGTAGAATTGTTGGGTAATGATTTGTTGGCTACATTTGAATTGCTCCCACTATTCAATTCTTCTTTATTATTTCTTTTCGACTTTTTCTTCAAATCTGCCAAACTAAACTTATGTTTTTTTTCTTCTGGCGCACTACCGCCTGAAGCTCCAAGATCAGAAACCTCTGCCTCTTCTTTTCCAGTTGCAGTTCTTTCTTCAATAAATTCTGTTTTATTGACTGGTGAAATATTTTTAAAAGAAACATAAATATTCCCTTTCATTTTATCGAGTGGATCAGAGAGGCTAACCAACATAGTTTTACCATCAGCACAGAGGGTAATATTGGAGTATTTAGCACCAGAACTAAGGATATTATAATTCTTAATGGTTACAGGGGTAGGTAGTGAAAAACCTTGTTCTGTTTTTACTATATAGGAGAAGCCTCCTTTTTTTGTTCTATTACCCGTGGAATCAAATAACCCTCTAATGATAAATGAGTTTTGATCTACAGAAACGCTTTCAATAGAATTGTATTTCCCGCTGTTAAAAGGCTTACCTAAGTTAGATGCATCCTGCCATTCACCATTTGCACCTAGTAAACACAAATAGCCATCTTGAGAATCATCAGCACCACTTGTATTGCCAATATAATTATCACGCACAAAAAACATTTTTTTCCCATCCGCCGTTATCAAAGGATGTAATTCACTCGAAACGGTATTTACTTTTGCACCTAAATTAATAGGTTTAGCATTCTGAGCAGTTATAGCTTGGCAGCCTACTAAAACTAAAAAAACAATACATTTATGCATAATTGTTGATTCATTTAAGCCCATGCTTGTAGACGATATTATAATTATCATCAGCAAGCATGGGCTCTTTATTTATTATTTAGTTTTTGCCTTTGTTATTTTACTCTTTTCAAATATGAACAAAAAGGATCCATCTTCAGACACTTCTGTGTCAGCATCTTTTCTTGCATCATAGTTAGTATAACTACCCGTTTCAAGATCAATGGCAATTTGATCATTTTTCTCAGTGCGATAGAAAGCAATATTACCAGAGATATCATACAAATCGCCTCTTTTAGTTCGAACAGCCCAATTTTTTTTACCTTCTGAAAATTTATAAGAAGACACTCCCTTTTCACAAACCATAATTGCGTTCTCACCCATTCTAAAGAGGCTTTCTGTTTGACGAAGATCATCATCTCTCAACGACACTTCGTACTTCTCATTTCCAGTTGCAGGGTCAAGATTGTATAGCTCTTTACCACTAGCCACTATCAATTGATTGTTATTAATAAAAGCATTGGTAACCCCTTTTGAAAACCGCTCGCTTCTCCATGCTTGTTGGCCATTATCGGCATTAAATCCCATCACACCAAATGGTCCAAATTCTTTGTAGAACCTCACTCGCTCATAAGTTACAATACTTGTACTGGGTAGACCTCCAAAACCACCCGCATTTTGTTTTTTCTGTACGATAGCTTGTACTTCAACCCTACCGCCTACTTGCAAAACCAATTTATCTCCCGCTTTGTATAAATTGGGGGCTACTTTTAAATTTTTAATCTCTTCACTTTTCCAAATTAATTTTCCAGTACTTAAATTATATTTAGAAACAAATTGATGGGTTCTATCAGGAATATCAACAACAAAAATATTATCTCCATCAATTAAGGGTTCTGCAATGGCTCTATACACTGCACTTCTTATAATTTTACTACCAACGTAATTAGCGCCAATTCCTCTTTTGGTTTCTTCCATAATACTCTCATCATGCACCACACTCCAGAGCATTTTTCCACTGCTCAAATCAAACATCTGTATACCTTGTAAATAAAGCATTAATTTATCATCGCCCAAGATTTTTAGCGAGGCAAGTATATTGCCAGATTTAATCTCTCTTTCTACAGCACCTTTAATATCGGTCTGCCAAATAATATCACCATTTTTAATATTTAGTTTTGTTAACTGACTTTTAAATGCCCCAAAAGCAGCAAATATTTTAAGTCCATTTGCAGCATTCGGATTATAGTTTAACGCTATAATAGTATTGTCATTTCTATTAATCAAGTATTTCCCTAAAGTTCCTTTAAACCCTTGTGTTTCCCAAAGTTCTTCGCCCGTTCTTGCTTTAATCATATGGAAAGCACTCTTGCTAGAAATGGCAAACATTTCTAATTCAGGCATATAAACAACTGCTTCCCCAGAAACATTTTGGTATTTATCAGAATGCCATAACATTTGACCATTTATAAGATCAATTACAGCCATATCATCTTTTCCACGCTGGCGGTCGAATAAGAATACAACTTTGGCATCCCACATAGGTATGCGTTCGTCAACCTTATTCAGTTTTCCATCGGTAAGCTTCTTGAAGGAATTAGTCCATTTTACTTTTCCTGTTTTGGAATCAACAATTGATATTTCCTTTTCACTACTTGAAATAATCAAACCCAGTTCTTCATTGAGTTCGTTTTGTTCGCATTTATGTTCGAGTTTGCTTTCCCACAATTCGGTCATGTCTTTTTGTGCAGAAACAGGACTATTACTTGCAAAAAATAATAGTAAATAAAGGGATATTCTTTTCATGTATTTGTGTTTATTGTTTAATAATTATGATTAAAAGCTATTGTTGAAAATCAAAAGCATATCTAAATTTAACCCTACGCGCTTTGGGTATATCTACCTCAAATTGCTGCTCTTTAATGATATCTTTTAGCTGATTTTGGTGTTGTATATTAGTAAGCTCATCACTTTCGCAGAAAACGGTTAGAACTTTCCCCTTCTCCCCTACTGTTATATCCATCACATAGGTTCCTACAATATTTTTCTTTACCACTTTTTTTCCAATATCACCTGATTCTATAGCAGCAGAAAGAAGAGCACTTAATTTTTCAGCCATTTCTTCATCGCCTCCTCCCATAGCTTTTCTACGGAAGTGTGCAAGTTTTGCAAAGTCCCATTCAAGGATGGTTTTATCCATTCCAATAAATGCTTTAGTAGTTCCGTCTATTAATGCTACTGGGTTGTAGAAAGAACTAAATTTTAAGAATTTACCTTTCATTTCATAATCGGCCATAACAGCTGATACATCATTTAAATTTCGAACCTGAATTTGATGAATTTGCCCTGTAACCCCATCGGTAGTAGTACTAATAATATGATTTTTATTAGATCGGAAATATGCATATATATCGCCAGACTTAACCCCATATGACAGATCAATCTCTCCTGTATTCAAATCCATTCTTTCTAATACTTTAACTGCTGGGGAAGTACTATTTTCTTGTCCAGCCAAGAAAGCTGTATAATATAAATATTTCCCATCAGAATCAAACTTCATTTGTACCACAATATCAACCTCATCACTACTCACCATAAAAGGCTTCTGCAAATCATTTACGTTGTAGATGAAAAGCATTTTTTTTGCTTTTCTTGCATTTTTAATTTCTTTTTTCCGTTTAGTTGTACTGGCAATATTTTTAAAAATATCAGTATCTGCATCAACACTTACAACAATTGTTTTACCATCTGGAGAAACGGCAGCACACTCATTATCTTTCATTGGAAACTCTTGCTTTAATTTTCCATCAGCAATAGTATACCATGAGAGGCCATTGGGAGTACTTACAAATGCAATTTCATCATTCATCATCTGGATATTATAGCACTCATTTACATGCAATAGCTCCTTACCTGTGGCTGCATCTAAAATCCAACCATCATCAGCCAACTGTCGCTTATTACCTTTGCTTTTTATAAGCGTAGATTTTGATCCACGAATAGTGATGTATTTTCCCGAGTTAGAATAATCAATCATTTGGGCTGATCTCCCGTTTGATAGTGATACATTCTTCCACACTTGTGATAGTTTTCCAGAAGTAGAAAAATCAAAGCATATTACCCTGCCGCCCGAAACAATTGCGGTTAATTGCTTATGATTGGGAGCAGTAGCTATATCTACAAAATAACTTGCAATTCCTTCTGGCTGTAAGTCAATTAGCCCAGCTTCAATAACCTGCTGAGCGTGTGAGATATGCGCAGATAAAAAAAGCCAAATTACCCCACTTATAAATCGCTTAAATAATTGTTGCATTGTATAAACCTTTAATTGAATTATATTAAATGTGAAAGTGATTTTTCAACAGCAGCCACTTATACCGTTTGCGTGATAGATTTGATTCTAAAAAGCTAAGGACGAATTGGCAAATCCTTCATGGTTATATACAGCCGATCATTAATACTTGGCATAGAAATCACGCCAGTTCCACTTATTTTGTTATTTGAATTTGCTAATATATTTATTGAGCCAGCCGTTCCAGTGCTCATATTACCTAGTCTATCATAAGCAACTGCATTTCCTGCTGTTGACATAGGGTATGAAGCTGCGGCCAATGATGTGAGATTGATTTCAAAAAAATAACGAGTTGCATTAGCTCCTTTATAAACAAAAATTGATTTATACTGAGCCGAAGCATAAGCTGAATCACAAACAATGGGAGTTCCAGCCCCACCACCGCCTTCAACCCAAGTAAAAGCGCCAGCACCATTGGCACCAACCGTACCAGCTTGAACAGCATTGGCAATTTCGTCTTTAGAGCAAGAAAACAAACTTACGGCTGCAATAACCACTAATAATAACTGTAAAGAATACTTTTTCATAATTATAATTGTTTCGCCAAAAATGAGCAATCTGATAGTCCACACAATACCGTCCGTACGGTATATTTAAAACCATTATCTTTATATTCTATGAAATGAGCCGTAACAAGAATTTGATACCAACCGAAATGTTACAGCGCGAATTCCATGTGGCAATTAAAATCAACAAATATTCACACATGAAAAAAAACCTTAATTATCCAGTGTATATTTTTACCTGTATATGCCTATTATTGGCTTCCATTGGCAATTCCAAAGCCCAAACCAATCGTCAGAAAATTCCCATCGACCCCAAAAGATGGTACCAACTCACCAATGCTTCCAGTGGCCTTGCTCCTTTGTTTGATGGGGATTTGTACACCAACGTTCATACGGGGTATGGTAAAATTCTTTCCAGCTATCAAGCTTTTTATCCTGTTTTAGCAGGTGAATCCATTGAAATAGATAGTA